>DCFS01000036.1:0-19831 GCA_002319875.1 Treponema sp. UBA1798
TATTACCGTCATCCCTATTGTTGCATTAGCTGTTTTACCCAGTTTTTTTGCTTCTGCACTTTGGGCAATAATACCCTTCGGAAAATACATGCGGCTGCCCATATCTGAAAAAAGAGAAAAGGCAGCAGTACCCTCCAGAGCTTCGTTTAATTCTTGTGCTAATGAGTTTAACATGATACAGTAGATTATTCAAAAAACCGGCTTCCGTGTCAAGATTAGTATGCATAAATATACAGTTCGAGGGTTGGAAAATGGAAAAAAATAATATCACCCAGGCGGATCTTGCAGAATGCCGCACCATTATTGAAAAGTGCCGCAGGGAAGCTGCAAAAAGGCTTATTGGCCAGTCTCAGGTAATAGACGGTATTATGATGGCATTTATTGCCGGCGGCCATATACTTCTTGAAGGTGTTCCGGGGCTTGCAAAGACGCTTGCGGTCAAGACATTTTCGGATATATCGGGGCTCGATTTTAAACGTGTCCAGTTTACTCCGGATCTGCTCCCTGCCGACATATCAGGTACCCTGATCTATGAGCGTTCTTCCGGAACTTTTTCCGTCAGGAAAGGGCCGGTATTTACGAATGTTCTGCTTGCAGATGAAATAAACCGGGCCCCGGCAAAAGTACAATCCGCGCTGCTTGAGGCAATGGCTGAACATCAGGTAACGATAGGGGAACAGTCATATATGTTACCTGATCCGTTTTTTGTACTTGCTACGCAAAATCCGATTGAGCAGGAAGGTACCTATAATCTTCCCGAGGCAGAGCTGGACCGGTTCCTTCTTAAAGTGACGGTTCCGTATCCGTCTTTAGCGGAAGAAGCTGCGATCGTTAAAACCTGCGGGAAGGCCCCATTCGTTCCGGTAGAAAAAATTTTCGATAGAGGACTTTTACTCAAATTCCGTTCACTTCTGGATGCCATAATCTGTGATGATAAGATCATAGAGTATATCGTTTCCATTGTAAACGTTACCCGCCCTGACAGTAAAAGGAAAAATACAGAACGGCATTCCTCCTCTGTATTCAAATCTTCGGATGATATTGCGAAGTATATTTCCTTCGGTGCATCTCCCCGCGCCGGTATCTCTCTTTTACTGTGTTCGAAAGTGACGGCTCTTTTTAACGGTCGTTCATTTGTGCTTCCGGAGGATGTAAAGCAGGCGGCCCTTCCGGTACTCCGGCACAGACTGGTTCTTTCTTATGAAGCATCTGCAGACGGCATATCAGCAGACGATCTTATAACGAAGATTCTTGATCTTCTGCCGCTTCCGTAATATGAAGGAATCTTTCCCCATCAGCCGTGAGTCACTTGTGCGCCGTGCGGCTGTCCTCCGTCTGACCACACGGACTCTCGCTGAAAGTATGCGCAATGGAAGCTTCAGATCGTTATACAGGGGGCAGGGGATAGAAATCAACGGTGTACGTGAATATTTCCCCGGAGATGATATTCGTACCATCGACTGGAATGTTACTGCCCGTATGGACAAACCCTTTGTGAAACTATTCGAGGAAGAGCAGGAACTTCCCGTATTTTTTGTTATTGACAGGTCTTTTTCCATGAATACCGGTTCTTCAGGGCGATCCAGACTTGCGCTTGCCGGTGAAATCGGAGCTCTGCTTACGCTTGCTGCAGAACAGAATACCAGTCCTGTCGGTGCCGTTTTTTTTGACGGTAAAATCGGCTTCTCCTGTGCACCAAAGAGAGGAAGGGAACAGAGCATGTTGCTCCTTACCCGCTTTGAGGAAATTTCCGGGGACAGCATTCCCGGTTCTGTTCTTCAGAAGGCGCTTGCCGGTGCCGGACGGCTGCTTCGCAGCCGTTCCCTTATATTCGTTATTTCTGATTTCCGTATAGCAGGGTGGCAGCTGCCGTTCGGGAGACTTGCTGAAAAAAATGATGTCGTGGCGATCCGTATTGCAGATCCCCAGGATGAATATCTGCCTGATGGCGGTTCTGTTTCCTTTACTGACATTGAGACAGATAAAACTTTTCTGCTTCCTACTTCGTCGGCTGCTTTCAGGGCAGCCTGGCATAATGACAACCGTTCCAGACTGGAGAAATGGAAAAAAGATTGTCTGTCGCATTCCGGCTATCCGCTTGTTATTTCAACAGAAGAAGATCCTGTAGCGGTACTGACCCGTTTTTTTATGCACAGGGAGCATATACAGGTATGACATACAAACAGTCTGTAATTTTTTTTGTTTTTATAACCGTCTTTCCCATTCATGCCCAAAAAATGTCAGATGCCGTTTCACAGGTACTTATTCCTCATGAAATATTTATAGGCGATGTCGTTGAGCTTCATTACAGTTTTATTTCACAGACTGCATTTCCTCTCGGTAAAAGCAATTCTTTGCAGCTTGAGCTGTCCGGTTCTCCACTCGGGTCTCTTGCCGATATATGTACGGTAAAGCAGGCTGTACTTTCAGGGAAAGATAATCAGTATACACTGCAGCTGACGTTTGTCCCATGGAAAACCGGAACAATCGATTTTCCGGTTTTTGATCTTTTTACGCTTATTGACAGGAAGAAATCCGGATTTCCGGTAGATATTAAACCGTTTTCAGTTTCTTCCCTCGTACAGAAAACAGGTAGCGAAACGTTCCGGCCTCCGGCTCCTCCTGTATTGATTCCGGGTACAACATATGCCGTGTATGCCGCTGTTATATTTTTTCTTGTTTTTCTTGTTCTGCTGATCCGTGTGATACTGAATCTGAAAGGTATCGTTGATTTCTATAAGAACATTATCAGGCATATAGGGTATAACCGTAATGCCCGTCTGACACTCAGAAAACTGTACAGGTTGCAGAGGTCAGGTACTTCTCTGGATGACAGACTGTTTTGTGACAGTTTGCAGGCCGTTACGCGGTCTTATCTTGAATACCGGTTTGCATATCCGTTTTCTACGGTTACATCCGACCGGTTTGTTGTAACGTTTGATATGCTTATGAGCGGATTGCTTTCTCCGGATCAATCCCGGTATATAGAGATACTGGGGAGCACTTTTTGCCGGACCGATTATATACGTTATGCAGGGAATTCCCTTGATGCTGCCAGACAGCCGGCACAGATGTATGCAACCGTACTTTCAAATAAGGAACGGAATTCGCTGTTGTCAGCAGTAATAGAAGCTGTTCATTTTTTTGAAAGCGGGAAGCCGGAAACCGGAAACACGGGAGAGGAAAAAAATAATGCCTGATTTTATGAATCCGGCAGCATTCCTGCTGCTGTTGATGATACCGCTTCTCTATCTGTGCAGGAAAACCGGTCTGTTCCACCGGATTTCGTTTCCGCTTATTCTCTCGGACTGGGACGGACAGAGTTTCAGATGGAAAGGTGGTTTCCGCCGCTTTGGAGCTGTACTGTCTGCTGTTCTTTGTGCGGCCGGTTATACTGCTGTGGTTACTGCTTTCGCTGATCCGGTATTTCATCATGAAGAGAAAGTATATACGTCGCAGGGGACGGACATTGTGTTTGTCCTTGATACAAGCCCTTCGATGGCTGCGAAGGACATTGCCGGCAGGGCCCGTATCGATGCCGCCCGTCAGGCAATACACACGCTTGTAGAAGAAAATAAAGGTGCCGCGTTCGGTCTGGTAACGATGGCAAGCAATGCTGCTGTTGTTGTCCCTCCTACAACCGATCATGTGATTTTTCTCGATCGGCTGGACAAAATTGTTATCGGTAATCTGGGAAACGGTACGGCAATCGGTACAGGCTTAAGTACGGCCGTATATCATCTTGTTTCTTCTGCGGCACCAAAAAAATGCATCGTCCTCATAACTGATGGGGAAAACAATGCCGGATCAATACATCCTGAAACGGCAGCTGCGCTTGCCGGGGAAAATCATATTACCTTATATGCGCTTGGAGTAGGGACGAAAGGTAATGTACCGCTTGAATATGTGGATCCTTCAACCGGAAAGGTATATTCAGGATATCTTGAGTCCGATTTTGATCCGATACCGCTCGAACACATCGCAACGGCTGCGGGCGGTCTTTATTTCGGTGTTAAGGATATCCCGGAACTTGTATCAGCCCTTTCTTCAATCGGCAGACGTGAAAAAGTAGTTCAGACATACCGTGTTAAAATGGCAGATGACTATTGGTATGACAAACTTGTTGTCATTGCTGCCTTAGCTTTTATCCTTGCCTGGTGTATTCGCAGAATCTGTCTGAAAGAGGTTTTTTGATGGAATTTTCATTTGAACGGCCGGATGCCTTTTGGGCATTGCTTTTGATTATTCCTGCGCTTCTGTATATCTTTTACCGTTACCGCGGGTTGTTCCGGTATCTTCGGGGATTTTATGGCAGTGCGCAGACTGAAGCCTCATATGCAATACGTCGGTTCAGGAACGGTGTTTTCCTTCGTTGTCTGTGTAATACGCTCGGATGGATAATGCTTGTATGCGCATATGCCGGTTTTTCCTGGGGTACGGCCTCTGTCCCGGTACCTAAAGATGGTAATGCGGTAGCTTTCGTATTTGATATTTCATGGAGTATGAATACCCGTGATGCCCCGGAAAAATTGACGCGACTTGAAGCCGCTGCCAGATATGCAGCTGTGCTGCTGAACCATATGACCGGCTATTCTGTTTCTGTGGTACTCGTAAAGGGTGAAGGCGTTATTACTATACCGCTGACAGAGGATACGGAAACGGTCCGGTCGCTTCTGGGAAGTCTGTCTCCTTCCATGATGACGGCTCCCGGGACGAGTCTTGGAAAAGGGATCCGGACAGCCATACGTTCTTTTCCACAGAATCTGTCTCAATCCGCGAATATTCTGGTTTTTACTGATGGAGATGAAACAGACGGACAGCTCTCCGGTGCTCTGTCTGACACGCTGAAGTACGGCATCCCGGTTATCCTCATCGGATTCGGTTCCGAGCGGGAAACTGAAATTATTACAGGCGACGGTAAAACGTATGTAAAAACAGCTTTACGCGCAGCCTCTATGAAAAAAATTATTGCTGCAGCGATGAAAAAGACCGGAATACAGAAATATTTTCCTGCACATGCACAGGTTCAGTATATTGATGCTACAGAACCGGGATCTGCAGTAAAAATATTACGTTCGGTGACCGGGGGAGAATCTGATGCCGGCAGTAAAGGGACATTGATTTCTTATGAAACTCAAAAGGTCCACCGGCAGGGGATCTTCCTTGGCACAGGGCTTATGTTTTTTCTGCTTGGCTTTATATTCAGTGAGTTTGATATGCACGCTTTTTATAAAAATATCCGTAATCGGAAAACCGCGGAACATATAACGGGGATTACACTGTGTATTTTCCTTTTATGTACCGTTTCGTGTAAAATGAATATTGAAGATTCGAAACATATATTGCAGAGCAGCTGGGCCTGGCACCAGAAGAATTACCGGAAAGCAGTAGCGGGGTTCCTCCAGGCAGAAGAAAATGCTGCAGCAAGACACGATACACAGATGCAGCAGTATGCCCTGTACGGACTTGCTTCCACCTACCTTATGCAGGGAGAAAACGCAGCGGCTATGGAACGTCTCCAGAATATTACTCCGGATGCTCCTCCTGCAATACGTTTTGCAGCGTATTATAATGCGGGAATTCTCGCCAGCCGGGACGGTAATTATCAGAAGGCCGTATATTTCTTCAGAAAGGCGTTACTGGAAGACAGTACAAATGTAGATGCAAAGATTAATCTGGAACTTTCCATAAGGCAGCAGCAGATTCGCCAGGTACAGAGTGGAAAGCAGGAAAGTACAGCAATTCAGGAAAATTCAGACCGGGCATCTGCAATCGAAAAAGCAGTTTTTTCCAGAATACGGGAGGATGAGCAGAAACAATGGAGGAATCAGTCATCAGAGCAGAAAAGCAGTTCAGTTATAGATTACTGATTCTGTATTCTGTATTCTGCATTTTTTTTACAACACAGGTGTATGCTGAAAAACTCTCATCACCGGAGATCGGCAGGCTTCGCATTATACCGCTTGCTGCGGTGGGATTTACCGGACAAAACTGCGGATTCAGGCTTACCGTTCCCGGTGTAAGTCCGAAAGATGTCCGGACTACATTGCCACCGCTTCCTGAAGCTGTTTTTTTTGAGTCGTCAAAACGATTTGATTATGTGGATGCTGAAGGCGATCATGGTACGCAGATTGAGTACTGGTTCTCATTTGCAGAGCCGGGTAGTGTAATACTTCCTCCTCTGGAAGCAGTAATTGCCGGACACCATTATACGCTGCCTTTTGATCCGGTACGGATAACGGAAAATCCTTCTACGGTTGATCCTGTGGTGATACTCAGGTTTTTATCCGGAATATATGGTCCTAAAGGTGACAGAATACAGCAGGATATCGTTGCAGGGCAGAAACATCCGGTGTTGCAGTCGAAACTTGGAGAACCGGTAGTATTTACCGTCTGCATACGGTATGCCGTACGTGTGCTGAATGTAGACTGGGAACTGCAGAAAGATTCGCTTTTTACAGAATTAAAACAGTATGAAATAACGGAGAAACAACCGGGGGGAACCGTGTTTTCTTCTCAGGAAATGCCGGTCGCTGATTTTCAGTGGGAACCACTGATAACAGGAACGTGGCACTTACCTGTTATAAAAATTTCAGCAAGCGCTTTTAACGGGATGAAGACGGAACTGCCTTTGCCGGAATGTGATGTATCTGTACAACCTTCAGCTATGCGCGCGGAAAAAACTACGGCGGAAGAAGACTCTTCCCTTTTTGCATATGCTTTTCTTGAACCTCCTGATGAAATTCCATCCGTAAAACAGAATCATAGTATAGATTATAAAGAAATTGCAGAATTGCGTTCTGCCGAACGACATTCGTTTCCGTTCAGCCGCGCAGGAAAAATCCGGCATCAGATGGAACTCCGGGCGGGTATCGTTTCTGCAGAAAAGGAGGCAAGTATTCCATTGTATTACTGCTGCCTTTTTCTGGCTGTAACTATCGGTATATGTATAATTGTTTTTTTTATGAAACACAGGTATGCAAGTACCGTACTCTTTGCTATTATATTGTTCTGTTTTCTGGTTGTTATGGCTGTGATGCACAGGAAGCTGAAAACTGATTCCGGTATATTTGCCGGCGGTATGGTGACTGCTATTCCTGAAAAATCAGCTGCAGCTTCTGTTGAAATACCAGAGGGAAGCCGTGTGCTTATTCTGGAAAAAGCCGGTAATTGGATCTATATTGAGTATAATGATGCTGGTGGCTGGATAACAAAAGATTGTATTTATACGATACAGTAAAAGAGGTATAAATGTGGATTTTGGAAATATATTAACACAGTGGGATGAACAGCAAAAGGAAACTTCTGCTGCACACAAACAAAAGAATGTACAGGTTTCCCATAAGAAAGCCAATGCACCGACGCCTGCAGAAAAAGAAGCTGTACGGCAGGGATATTCTTATGAACAGCAGATGGCAAATCAGGCGAAGGAAAAAATCAATCCTATGGAACTCTGGCTGCGTCGTTATGGGACAATAGATAAAGATGCGGCTGCGGATGAATATGATGAGCAGTTAAAAATGGAAAACCGGGAATATCTTAAGAACCTGAAGCCGGAAGCCCGTATTGATTTGCATGGTCTTACGAAAGAAGAAGCCCGCTCCAGGCTTGATGCTTTTATAACGGAATGCAAAAAACACGGTCTCAGGAAAATTCTTATAATCCATGGGAAAGGAAATCATACGACCGGCAGCGATCCGGTTTTGGGGGAAATGGTTCGTACATTTATCGAAGAAGACCGCAGGCTTGGGGCCTCCGGGCATCCGAACCATAATTATGGTGGTAGTGGAGCAACCTGGGTTATAATAAAAGAATCATAAACCCTCTGCACGAATAAAAGTGTCTGCAAACCTGAAGGGATTTTACAGATGTCTTGATAATTTTATGTTTTTCTACTTGTAACGTTATTGATAATTGAGTATTTTTTTTGTATCAGTAACGGGGTAAGGTTGAAGAAGGGACAGATGGACGATTTATATCAGATATTGGGAGTAAGTAAAACAGCCACGGCCGAAGAAATAAAAAAAGCATACAGAGATCTTGCTTTTAAATATCATCCTGACCGTAATCCCGGTGATAAAACAGCAGAAGAAAAATTCAAGGGAATAAATGCTGCCTATTCAGTCCTTGGGGATGCTGCCAAGCGTGCTCAATATGACCAGTACGGTTCCCAGCAACAATATGCCGCTTCGCAGCAGCGTAACTATGGATACGGACAGGCCGGCAACCAGCAGTATGAAGATGATCCGTTCCAGGAGTGGTTCAATAATAACCGTTCCGGCGACCAACAGTTTGGGGGGCACCGTTATACATACACATGGAACACAGAACCGCCTAAAGCTCCGTCCCGTTCTGAAGCATGGGCGATGCTGTTTCAGAAAGCTGCATTGCTTGTTGCAGGACTGTTTTTTTTCCGTTTTTCATGGTTCATTATTCCTCTTGGACCTTTTTTGTGTATTGCAGCTATAATAAACGGATTTCTCGGAATATTAAAAGCATTTCACTACATAATTTATGGTAATGAAAAAAATAAATGAAACGTGTATTCGTAAAATCTGTCTGATGTTTTAGCGCTTCAATAATAAAGCCGTTTCAGGAACCATACCGGTTCTTAAAACGGCTTTACGATATAAAAATGAAACTGTCTGAAGCTTTTTCTGAACAGATTCCCGGAATATACTGACTGAAACAGGCTATGCTAGTCAGTTCTTCCCCTGGCTATTTACAGAATGTTTATCTCTGGCGGAAGATGATACGACCACGATTCAAGTCATACGGTGAAAGGGCAACTTTTACATTATCGCCCGGCACAATTCTGATATAATGCTTTCTCATTTTCCCTGATAAATGTGCCATAATAATATGACCGTTCTGCAGTTCAACACGAAACATAGTATTAGGCAGGGCCTCTTTAACGATGCCTTCTACTTCTATAGCTTCTTCTTTAGCCACAATTCCTCCAAATTTAAGTTGTCTTTTTAGGCAATTATGCGTATATTAGTATCTACAAAACTACCTATATTGTCAACATAGGAGCATGAAATGGAAAAAGAATTCATTGCCGAAATGAAACAGAAATTGATTGCGCAGAGGAATCAGATACTTGACTCCCTCGCAGCTCAAAATGATGATTTCAAAAAGCTTGTGGAAACCGTGGAGGCCGGGGACGTCGTAGATATGGCGTCTGATGTCGTAGACCGTACGATGCTGGATTCACTGGGAGCACAGGATGCCGGCCGTCTGCAGCTGATAAACAATGCGCTTGCACGTGTTGAACGCGGTACCTATGGGTTGTGCCTTAAATGTAATAAAGAAATACCACGGGCACGCCTTGAAGCCTTGCCGTATGCATTCCTGTGCATAGACTGCAAGAATCAGGAAGAGCGTAAAAACCGTTAGTGTTTTCTAATGGAATAACAGATAAAGGGCCGGTTTAAAGCGGCTGGCTTTTTATCAGTCCCTCATCTATATACATAACCTCCCTGTATCCTGCTTTTTTTGCAGCAAGGGATGCCCGGTCGAATGCGCAGTCTATATCATCTCCTCTATGGGCATCAGAAGAAATTGTTACCGGAATCCCGCTGTCGTGCAGCAATTCTAAAAACAATGAAGAAGGATATACGTCGTTCATGCAGCGCCGTGCGATAGCACCTGTATTGATTTCGGCAATGACACCGGCATGTTTCGCCTCTTGTGCGGTCGCAGCAAGTTCCGCCCGATACCAGTTTTCATCTTCTTTGAAAAATTGAAGTGAGCCATTCCTTTTGCGTACGACGTCGGGGTGCCCCCAGATTGCAAAGTCCCCTTTCCTGAGCATTTCCCGTTGTAATGAAAAATAGGTACAGACAGCATCCTTTGCATTGTTTCCGAAAAGATCCGCAATGCCTTTTCTGACATTATCCGCAGTATCATCTATCCCGAAATTCCCTTTTTCCGTAACAATATAATGGACGGACCCGATAAGGTAGTCAGGTTTGAACTGACTGAAAGCATCCATACTCGGTGTACAAATTCCGGGAATATAATCGACTTCAAACCCGCATTGAATTTGCATTTTTGCCTTGTATTTTTCTTTAATGCGGTGAATTTCTTCTACGTAAGCTGTGTGTTCGCGCGGTGCTATATGCCATAGTGATGCAAACGGATACATGCTGTGACTTGAAAATCCGAGGATATCAAAACCCTTTTCATATGCTGCCTGTGCCATTACTTCTGCCGAATCCTTACCGTCACAGAAGTCCGTGTGAGTATGGTAATTAGTTTTGAGAATTCTCCCCATAGCGGTTTCTCCATTGTCCGACCAGATATTTAAATTGAATATACTGTTTTTTAAATTCGTTATAGCAGCGTTCCGTTTCTTCCAGATTTTCATCTTTTGCAGCGGCATCCATTCTGTATGCGATTCCTGCCAGCAATTGTATGGAAATTGCTGCCGAACTGCCCTGTAGTGTATGTCCTGTCTGCCGAAGTGCCTGAAAATCACGATCCGACAGTGCTTTTTCTGCTTTTCGCAGAAGACTGTCTGCCTGTGAGACAAAATCATTCAGCAACTGGCACCCCAGTTTTATATTACCGCCTATGGTATCAGTAAAATCTTTTTCTGACCACAATCCCGTTGTCTGGTTTTCCTGATTCTGCTGCATGGAAGAGAGTCTTGCAATTTCCTGTGAGGAAGGTAATGTAAGGACGGCCCTCCATTTTTCAATCACTGCCCTGATGTTTTTACTCTTAAAAGGTTTGATCAATATATCGTTAATACCATTTTTATAATATTCTGCAAGATCGGTAACATCGTTGTTTGCTGTGCAGGCTATAATAATACCACCGTATTTGCTGCTCCGTAATTCAATCGCTGCTTCAATACCGTTTTTTACCGGCATCTGGATATCCATGAAAATGATATCTGTATCCGGGTGTTTCCGTATGGCAAGAATGGTTTCATTGCCATCGCAGGCCTCTAGCGGATGCGTTCCAAATTTTTCAAGAAACGTTACGAGAAGTTTCCTGTTTATCGGATGGTCTTCTGCTACAAGTATATGCAGCCCTTCCGCAACATGCAGGTCCTCCGGGTTAAAATTCTTCGGTGGAACAGACAATAAAGGCGCTGCTTCTTCTTCATTATCCGCACTTTCCAATTCCATCGGTTCTGTGAAAGCGTTTAATAATATTTCTTTTAATTTCTCATGTTTAACGGGTTTATACAGGTAGCCATTGTACCAGTTCAGCAGTTTCATTTTTGCCTCACCGCCCATTTGGCCTTCCGGAACAACCAGGTACAGTTTTATATTATTTATCTCTGTTTTTGCATTGATATCAGCCGCGAGCCGCCATCCATCCATAACCGGCATAATCATATCGATAAACGCTTCTGTAAAAGGTTTTCCTTCTTTTTCTGCACGTTCAAGCAGGGTTAGGGCTTGTTTCCCTGTAGAGGTTGTATGTATATCTTCTATACCAAAAGCGTGCAGTTTTTTTGAAAAACTTTTAAGGGCAAGCGGACTGTCATCGACGAGAAGAACTTTTGTTCCCTGTGGTGGAATCAGTTTTGTCTCCTGCAATAGTCTTAACTCTGTAATAGCCGGTATGAGAGGAACTGAAAACCAGAAAACAGAACCTGTGGGACGGTTCTGTTTTATACCGATTTTGCCTTTCATGGCAGTTATCAAATTTTTACAGATACTTAAGCCTAATCCTGTCCCGCCATATTTTCTGGTTGTAGATCTGTCAGCCTGGTAGAATGTCGTAAATAATTTATTCCGGCTTTCAGGTGCAATGCCGATTCCACTGTCCGCAACCTGAAAAAGCATGGAACCATTCCTACTTGTAAGCGAGATTCTGATAAATCCCTTTTGTGTAAATTTTACTGCATTTTTAATCAGATTAAGAAGAATCTGCTGTATACGCGTAGGGTCTCCCATGACCAGAGACGGGATGGCAGAATCAATATCGGTAACTATTTCAAGTCCTTTATTAAAAGCCTCTATTGTAATAAGGTCGACTGTCCTTTCCGTTACAAATGTAATGTCATATGGAATATTTTCCAGCTTGAACTCTTTTGAGTGTATTTTTGAAAAGTCAAGAACTTCGTTTGCAAGTGCCAGCAGTACATCGGAACTGAACTGGATCTGCCGGACATATTCGGTCTGTTCCTTATCGAGCTGGGTATCAGACAAGAGCTCCAGTGTTCCTATAATAGTTTGTATGGGGGTCCGGATTTCATGGAGCGTATTGGCTAGAAAAGCATCTGCAGACTCAGCTGTGTCTTTAGATTTTTGCATTCAGAACTTCCAGAGCTTTTTTTATGATAGCGGCAGGTTTCTGTGGTTTTACCATATATGTCTTTGCACCAAGCGACAGCGCCTGTATTACGATCTGCCGCTGCGTTGACTGCGAATAGACAATGACCGGTGGAGATTTGGGATTATGCTGCATTCGTTTTAGAATTTCAAAACCTGAAATCCCGGACATAAAGATATCCAATATTACAAGATTATACTTAAATTTGCCGAGACTATTCAAGAACTCTGTTCCGGAATCGTACAAATCACAGGAAGCTCCTATCGATGCAAATGCATTTTCAAGAAGTTTTCGTATAACGGCATCGTCGTCAACTATCGCGATTCTGATTACCGTACCATGTACAGATTCTTCATTGTTTATGGAAGTACTGTCTGAATAAAATCGCATTTCTACGGAGCCTTTATCGGTATCGCTGTCCGCTGTAAGAATCTTGTCTGAAATGAGATCCGGAACATTTGAAATGACGGAATTTTCTATGAGGGAATTCAAAACTTTTGGCAGACCGCTTGCTACCTCTATACCGCTGTATGCAGGATGTCCATCGATTAATTCAGTAACGAAACTGTCAAGGGAAAGAATTTTTATATTTTTCTTCAGAATACGCCGGTCAGAAACAATATTGTCAAACAGTAATTCAAGATTTGCGCCATCAACAAAACTCAGTGAAAGATTTGTGAGCATAAGGATGATTTTCGGATTTTCAAGATGATTTGCATCTATCATTTCTGTAAGTTTATATTTTAAGAGAGACAGTTTTTCGCGGTTCAGCCCCTCCGCTATTTCGATGAAGATTATGTTGCTGTTGAGATGCAGCTCGAGCACGCATGGTGTAATATCAATAGAAAATTGGGCTTTCAGAACCTGTCCGATGGATTCGAAGAAAATATCAAATTTTATTGGCTTTGTAAAATACTTGATGACATTGAACTGGACGAGTACGGAAATTTTATCGTGTTCTATTACAGGTCCTGAAATAATAATAGGGATGGATTTTGCATTCGGGTCATTCTGCTTTTTTTCAAGAAATTCCATGAGGTCAGTAAACGAATTTGAAACGTCAAGTATGACAAGATCCGGGAGTGTGGAAATAAGTTTTATAAAAGCATCTCTGCGCCCCTGTGCGACTTCAACATTGACTTTTTCAGCTATCAGTTTTTCCTTAAGAAATTCTCTGAATAGCGGGGATGCATCTATAATCAAAACTTGTTTCATAGTAGTATTTTATACGTAAAATCTGTTATTTACAATATCGAAAAAATATGATACTGCAGGAGGTATAAAATGAAAACTGTTGTCGTTTTTCTTGCTGAGGGGTTTGAAGAGATAGAGGCGCTGACTCCTGTCGATTATCTTCGCAGAGCCGGTGTGAATGTATTGATGCTGGCTGTTCCTGCGGCTGGCCATACCGATCTGGATGTGTGCGGAGCGCATCATATAACAGTTAAAGCTGATGTGACGCTGGACGGATATATCAGGGAAACGGGGGACCGTTTTCCTGATGCAGTTGTGATACCTGGTGGAATGCCGGGAGCTGCAAATATCGGGAATTGTTCCCGGGCTCTTGAGTTCATAAAAAAAGCATTTGAACGAAATTGTTTGATTGCTGCTATCTGTGCGGCTCCTGCCGTTGTTCTTGCAAAAACAGGTATTCTTGCAGGGAAGCATTATACCTGTTACCCGGATATGGAAAAGCAGATAGCAAAATACTGCAGGGAATCACCGGAGTTTCTGATGGAAGGTAGTGTTCATATGGCCGGTATTCCTTTTATTACCGATGGCAATCTTATAACAGGCCGCGGCCCGGGAACAGCAGAACAGTTTACCATGGAAGTTGTCCGTCTGTTGTGTGGCGATTCAGTTGTACAGAAAATACGTGAAGCCAGCCTGTTGCGGTAAAAATAAAATAGAATCGGAAAACTATCTGCCGGATTTCCGTGTTTTGTCTGGTTTACGGCGATACAACTCTAAAATACCAGGGAAACGGCATGTAATACAGTTTCCCTGCTTTATAAAAACCTGACATGGAACTGCAAAAGGAACTCTTGCAAGTCCCATGCCGACAAATATTACCATGTCAGAAAACTTTTTATGCTCTTACGATAACTTCTGCAATATGCGGACGTTTCTTGAGATCGCCTGTCAGACTTGCTTCGCGAGCCTTGTTTACATATTTCGGATCCTGGAAACTGTATGTAAATTTTGTATGAACATCATATGTTCCGTTCATCAATGCATAAGCATCTTCCGTCATAACCAGCTCTTCATCGGTTGGAATGACAAAAACTTTTGTCCTGCTGTCCAGGGCGCTGATACATGTTTCCGCATTGCCCGTAAAAGAATATTCATTTTTTTGAGGATCAATCTTAATACCTATATCTTCAAGGTTCTGGAGACTGCGGTAACGGACTATCGGCGAACGTTCTCCGATACCTGCGGTAAATACGATCGCATCGACGCGCCCGAGAGCTGCTTTATATGCCCCTATATACTTGCGCAGCCGGTAAGAAAACATCTCGATCGAGAGCTCACAAAGCTTGTCACCCTCTGCTGCAGCAACTTCAATGTCACGCCCGTCAGTATATTTCCCGGTAATACCGAGCAGTCCTGACTTTTTATTCAGAGCCTTGTCCATTTCCTCCGGACTCATACCTGTTTTGCGCATAATATAAAACGGAAGTGCCGGATCAAGGTCTCCGCATCTGGTACCCATAACGAGACCTTCGAGCGGGGTGATACCCATTGATGTATCATAACAGCAGCCGTTTTTAACAGCGCAGACAGATGCCCCGTTGCCGAGATGACAGATAATCAGGTTGGTGTCTGCCGGTTTCTGATGCAGAAGTACGGCTGCGCGCTTTGATGTATACAGGAACGATGTACCATGAAATCCATAACGGCGTGCATGGTATTTTGTATACCACTCGCGCGGAACTGCATACATATAGGCAAAATCAGGCATTGTCTGATGCCATGCGGTATCCATGATAGCGCAGTGAGGCACATTCGGAAGTACTTTCTGAGCAGCTTCAATCCCCATGATATTCGCAGGATTATGGAGCGGCCCGAGATCCTGAACACTGCGGAACGTTTCAAGTACTTCCGGTGTGATGATAACCGATTTCGTAAACTTGTCACCGCCATGGAGTACACGATGTCCGACAGCTCCGACGCTGCTCATATCTTTGATAACGCCGACCTTCGGATCGGTAATTTCTTTCATAATCAGTTCAATTGCTTCTTTATGGGTCGGGCAGGGGCTTTCAAGCGTGTACTTGGAGCCGCCGACTTTATGCGTAATTATAGAACCAGGTTGCGTAACGCGTTCAACAACGCCGTTTGCCAGAACATCCTTCTTGTCCCAGTCATAAACCTGATATTTTGCGGACGAACTGCCGCAGTTAAGTGTTAAAATAACCATTGGATTATCCTTAAAGTGAAAAGATATATAATTATATGCGGAAAAACCTTTTGGAGCAATAGAGCAAAGTACCTTCAAACAGACAGCCGGGAGAATCTCCCGCTGTTTTTACTTCATTACTATGTTCGGTATATTTGTATCCTTATGCTTGAAATAGAGATATTTCAGGGGATGCATGTCCAGTGCATTACTGCTCCATCCTCCGACCAGATCGAGATCAATGGCATGAAGACTTACCGGATGTGATATGGGAAGTATTTCTCCGCTGTCGAGCAGAAGTTGTTCCGCCTGGCTGAGCAGCTTCAGATGGTCTTCATCTGCGGTACTGGCAGCAGCCTGATCAAGAAAACTGTCGAATTCCGGATTTTTCCATCCGGATGGATTCAGCGTGGAATCACTGCGGAACAGTTCCAGGAAAGCAAGCGGGTCAGAAAAATCTCCTATCCACGTATATGAAAACAGATCTGCTTTCCAGGTACTGATCGAATCAAGATACCGGTTTGCAGGCGTTTTCTGTATGGAGAGCGTAACACCCAGAGGCTTCCATGCTTTTTTCAATATTTCAGCTTCCTGAGACATATACTGGTTATCAATGATAGCAAACGTGACCGGAATATCTTTATCCGGTGCTATGGATGCTTTTTCCCGTGCGGATTTCATGAGATCCGCTGCTTCATCGTTGTCAGTATAATTAAGTCCGTTTACCTGCGGGTAGCTGCCGAGCGGATAAACGAATGTCGTAGCAGGTACCAGCGCTCCTTTTCGCAGTTCCGCCCAGGGGACGGCTGCGAGGAGCGCGTTACGGAAATCCGGATTATTCCAGGGAGCATTTTCACATTTAAAAAACAGGTACTGTGTGCCATATTCCGCGTGAATTTTTACTGCATTATGGTCAAGCAGTTCATTAATATCTAAGACATCAGCTACCCAGTCAGCGGTACCGGTGTTAAACATGAACGTATTCTGGTTTGCATCGTCAGACTGCAGAATGGTTATCTGCGGAAGGTGAACATTGTCCGCATCCCAGTAATTTTCATTTTTTTTCAGTATGAGCTGCTTTTCCGTCTGTTCCGAAATAACAAATGCGCCGCTTGAAACCGCAGGATCTTTATTTACAATTGCGAACGCATGATGGCAGAGAATTCTCGGCAGATGGCTTGCCGGTGTTTCAAGCTGGATAACGACAGTTTTTTTATTTAATGCAGTGATACCCACGTCGTCACGTTTTCCTGTTCCTGTTCTGAATGCCTTTGCCCCTCTGATAATGTCAAGCAGGGACGCGTAGGAGGCTTTGGGATCTGCCAGAAGATCAAGCCATGATTCCCTGACGTCGTCGGCCGTTATCGGATCTCCGTTACTGAATTTTATACCGTCGCGGAGAATGAATGTCCAGCGGAGTTTGTTACGCGATATATGATAGTCCTCAGCAAGTGCCGGAAGCGGATCAAGCGTTTCCGGATCATATGAAAACAGTCCTTCGTAAAGACCGCACAGCAGCTGAGCCTCGGAGCTGTAAGATGCCGTATGCGGATCAAGATTGTTTTCATGCTCCGATTGAACAATAGTCAAATTATGCTGCAGCGCGGGATCAATAGCGACAGGCGCATTGTTATCTGCTGCCGGGATATGCCGGATGGCAATTGTACTAAATAACATGCAGGCAAAAAGTAATTTCGGTTTATTCTTCATCTTTTATTCCCAGTTTTTTCATCTGCGCTTCTTCTTCAATATAGGATATATATTCTGCTCTGCGCTGATTTGCTTTTACGATAGTGTTTTTTATGCTTGTCAATTCCATTTTCATGCCCTTGATATGCTGAGAGTTTTCCTCTTCCTGTGTTTTCTTAAAAAAATCATCAAGAGCGACCAGTCTGGTATAGAGTTCCTGGCACTCGCTTATCTGTTTATTCAGAAAGTCGATAATTGCTTCCTGTCTGCTGCTTTCAATCTTTTTGTAACCAAGGCCGGTTCTGACCGCAAGCGATGAATAAAAGCGGATGCGCCGGTAAATGTCATCGATGAAAGTTGTATAATTTATTTTCTCACTCCGCTCTGTCTGGGTAACCGGATCGGATATATACACCTGGTAACTGACAGACGGTTCTGCGATATTAAACGACTTGCGGATTATTTTGATAAACTTATCCCAGAAGGTATTATGCTGATTTTCGATAATGTCATGATTTTCCTGTATTTTTGAGATGATCTGACCAAGCTGAGGAGCAACCGCCGATAAAGATCTTACCGCATCCAGGAGCATTTCTTTTGTATCTGTTTTTTCCACTTTTTTTACTGTATGGTGCTCTGCTACTTTTAGTTTTGCAAGAAGTGCCTGCTGCTTTTTTTCCCTGTCAGCTGCATGGTCTTCGTCCACCAGTTCTTCAACCAGTGCAGCGTAAAAAGGAGCTTTTCCCATAACAGCAGGATAAAGCTTACGTATCTGCTGCATCTCTTCCTGTGCTGACAATGCAGCTTTTGCTTTATCAAATCCGGGATGCTCAAAAATATCTTTCCGCAGTGCGCCTTTATAGATTTCTTTTTGAAAATCAGTCAGATCCTTCAGTGTCGTATTAATGATTGATACGGATCTTGCACATTTACTGATACTGTCGTTGATCGTACTGGCAGACAGTGCGTCGGATTCCTGTCTTGCAGCGAAGAGCAGTTCCGCAAGACCCCGCGTATTCGATTGTGAACTGTTCGGTGAAAAATCGTGCCAGAGGAATGAAGCATTCAAAGCAACAAGGTTTCTGATGCGGTCAATATTTATGTGGGCGACTGAGAATTTAAAATAGGTACAGATAAAATCAAGCATTGTCTCATAGTTTGAAAAACGGGTACCAATAATCATGGCACGTTCATTTTCTGAAAAAGGAGCATTATCGGGAACGACTATGTCTGATATCTTGTTGTCATGCTTATATGGATCCGGAACGATCTTTGATTTTTTTATCAATACCTCATAAAGATTTTTTACACAAGAATGCAGCAGCCGGTAATTGTCGAGTGTCTTTGGTAATTCCTGCTCATCAAACCATTCCGTTTTGGCATCCAGCGCCGAAAACAGCTGTTCCTGAAAAGAATTCGTATCAGCCATAGTTTTATTATCGTTTATTTTATCAGAAAAATCTACGTATGTTTGATATTAGTTACCGGATTTATGCTGTCCGGCTGCGATAACAGTTCTATTGTATTCCTGTTGATCCGGATAAGGCCATCTTTCTTCATTTTTGAAAGTTCATTAGACAGAGCACTGCGGTCGACAGAAAGATAATCTGCCAGCTGCTGCCTGTTAAAAGAAAGTATTATTGTAAGAGACTGCTGCCTGAACGATTCATATGAAAAATAAGTGAGCAGTCGTTCCCGTATTGATTTCGGTGTTATGTAGTCCATCTTCCGGGTGAGCATAAGGTTCCGCTTTGCAAGAACAGATAAAAGATTATGTATCAGTTTCGTATGAAATATACATTTTTTTTCACAGACAGTTGCGAGTTTTGAAATGGCAAGAAAGAGAATCCGTGTATCACAGCATGCTTCTGCATTTACCATCAGCGGTTCATTTTCGAGGCAGGCATATGTTTCACCGAAAACCTGCCCCTGATCTATATGTTCAATTATTTTCCTGTTACCCCACGCATCATTTTTCAGTATGTTTACCGATCCGGCAAGTACCAGAGCTGCAGATGTAATGATATCTCCGGCATGAAAAACTGTTTCACCTGTATGATAGATTTTTACGGAGGCAGAGAGACAGTCCAGCAGGGATTCAAGCTCCTCCCGGCTGATTCCGCTAAACAGTGGAGAAGAAGGGAAAAAAGTGAGTTTCATGGATACCTCCCGTTTTTATAGTATACCAGAAGACAGGAGTAATTTCCAAAGTTTGCTGACTTATGGAAGGAATCTTAAACGGAACGTTTTCAACCGCAGTTCCCGTGAACGGCCGTCCCAAAAGTTTTTCTTGGGGACGGCCTGTTAAATTTGAGAAATTAAGTATTGGTAGAGGCGTTTCCAAAAGTCTGTTACTTTTGAAAACGCCTCAGTACTGTAAAGATTTATTCGTGCGGAAGGTTTAATACCCCGCCCCTTGGGGCGTATGAAGAGTATTAAATCCCG
>DCFS01000036.1:20121-21760 GCA_002319875.1 Treponema sp. UBA1798
CAATGGGACTTTTTCAGTGGCCTCCCCTCCCCTTGGGGCGGGGTTGTTGATTTTTCAAAAATTGTAACTTTGTTTTCTAAAATATCCGAAGACGAAGTTTTTAGACATTTGTACCTGTTACGTTTTATGTATTTACGCCGCTACAGCCGGAAGGCTGCGCATTACCGTTTTTCCATGTACGGGGTAACGGTCTGCATAAGGCCTTTGAGACTATTCTGAAAATGCCACATATCATTTCCGAGTATCAGCATAGTATAACCGTCTTTTATGGCCTTATCGATGTTTTCGTCTGTCGGTGGAATAACAGGGCCCATGCAGCCTATGTGACGTTCTCGTGTCTTTTTTACGAGCAGTTTGAATGCTTTCTGTACATCTTCTCCCATTCCGTACTGCACGGGAAGTTTGAGAGAGTTTGAATAATCAAGCGGTCCGAAGTTTACGGCATCAACCCCGGGTACGGACAGTATGTCATCGATGTTGTCGGAAAATTCATAATCTTCGTCCATAGGAATAATGAGTGTATCGTTGTTCTGGCTTTTTATGTATGTATTCCAGTCAAAACCCGGTCCGCCGAAACCTGCTGCACGCACGTTGCTTTCGGCGCCGCGGCGTCCAAGAGGCGGGAACTTTGCAGCCTCTGCGACGGTTTCTGTCATTGCTCTGTTTTTGCAGTGCGGAATGACGACACCGTCCGCTCCCCATTCAAGGACCTTTCGTACGGACACTTCATCGGTATCTGCCATCCTTACAAGGATGGAAATACCGGAAAGTTTTGCAGCCATGATCTGTTTTTCAAAATCGGATCCAAGCATCCACGGTGTATGTTCCAGATCGAGATAAATAAAATCAAGTCCGTAATTGCCGATCGTCTGTATGATGCATGAGACTCCGGTAAAGCATGCCATGCCGAAAACGGGTCCCTTTTTCATTTTTTCTTTTAATGTCATAAAATGCTTCCTTTATGTGGTATATAATATAGAATAAATCGAACCATTTTCAGAATTCGCCTGATTCATAAACTGCTTCAATCAGTAACTTATTATCGACGGCAGCCATGTTGTCAGTACCGGGAAGATGCTGATTGAAACAAGAACAATGACGTTGCAGATGATAAATGGCAGTGCACCTTTGAATATTTCAATGACAGGCATATGGTTTATTTTTGTACATGCATTCAGACACATGCCGACAGGTGGTGTTACAAGACCTATTGCAAGGCCGGTAATCATCATTGCCCCGAACTGCAGGCCGTTAATTCCAACCTGACGCATTACAGGCAGCAGAATAGGGGTAAGCAGCAGGATTGCCGGAGAGACATCAATGAATGTGCCGATGAACAGTATGAGGACGTCGAACATCAGTGCATATCCCCATGTCGGAAAGTGCAGGTTGATGAAGAATGTCGCAATTGTTGCCGGAATATTTGCCATGGTAAGCAGCCATGTGAATATTGTAGTGAATCCGATGATGATCATGATTGAACTTGAAGAAATCAGTGTTGTTTTGAGACTGTCGATGACATCTTTCCAGGTAAGTTCTTTATAGAATAAAAATCCGATTATCAGGGAATACAGAACGGCGATACCTGCTGATTCGCTTGCGGTACATATTCCGAGACCTACAAATACGATGATGACTA
>DCFS01000096.1:0-44549 GCA_002319875.1 Treponema sp. UBA1798
AATCTTTTTATCAGGGAAGCTATATGATAACCGCCTCCCAGTCCGAGAACAATAAAGAACATACAGCCGTTTTTTATTGCAGACCCGAATGATACGGCTTCCCGTTCCGGATCATATTTGGAATGAGCGGGTGTACCGTCTGCAAAAACAGGGACCTGGGAGCCATTTTTTGCAGTAATTATGCCTCTATATAACTTTTTTATGCAGTCAGGCATAGAGAACCCTTTCGAGATTTGCTCTGAGAGTGGAATTTTTATTTTTGAGGGTAACCTCATTTCTGAGACTGTCTTCTACAGAAATACTTCGCTTCCATAGCAGATAATCAACCGGAAATGCATTATCAAGCCATTGTTCTGTGTCTGCTTCTTTTTGAAGTATATCGGTGAGCCTTTTAACGCGTTCGGCCGGAGGTATAGATATTGTGGTTTTTATAAAATATGGTTTTAATAAATCTTTCGTAAATGGAAATGTTTCCCAGTTCAAATCACCGATCGGATAAAGATCCCGCGTGTAGTGATAATGATCCGATACTCTGAATACTCTGGAATAAACCGTTTCCGGTTGTTCCTTAAACCAGTTGCGGTATATATCCATTGAACCGGAAGGCAATCCAGCAGCTGTCAGTCTGAGCGATTGCGTATATATGCGGTTGTCTGTCAACATAGCATCACGTTCTAATGCATTCGGCTGTGTATGCTGATAGCCTTTTACTGGTGAAAGATCCAGTCCGCAGCAGATAACAAGTCCGCTCGTAATTGAAAGCGCAAATTTTACAGCTGTGCCGCTGACAGTGCCGTTACGTTCAGCTGACATAGCCTGTATACCGCAGCAGGCAAGAAATTCTTTTTCCGGACTGGTATTGTATGTAAGAGGTACTATCGGACAAGTTCCTGTAAATTCTGTCGGACTTGCAGCTTCTGCTATCAGTGCGACTGGTATGGTTTGTGAAGTTCGTTTTAAAATTTCCAAATGTCTTTTTGCATAGTATCCTCCATCGGTTGACAGGCACAGATCGGGGATAATACCAGTAGCTAACAACGGTTCCAGAGCTGATGATACTGCTATCAGAAAAAATTGTGTTCTATGTTTTTTTATCATTGGAAACGAATTTTGCAGACTTGGACCCGAAGCCGCAACGAGTATACAGGAGTCCCCCGGATGAATATACAATGTATTTTGTACTGTTTTACAAAAATGGCAGATATTCTTCAGCCATCGTTCTGAAAAAAAAGATCTGGTCGTCAGTATGGATTTACTTTTTAGCACTGCCTGGCGTATCGCTGTCCAGACAGAGTTGTTAATATCAGGGTACGCACACGCCGAAGGCTGCCATGAAATAAAAAGTGTCATATAGATTCCTTCCTCTCCTAACTTGTTAAATAAGTCAGAGGAAAGATATGGTGTAGTACC
Source organism: Treponema sp. UBA1798 (assembly GCA_002319875.1). GTDB lineage: Bacteria > Spirochaetota > Spirochaetia > Treponematales > Treponemataceae > Treponema_D. The sequence continues at coordinate 1,411 of DCFS01000096.1, forward strand.
ATTGAAGACCAGGTCCCAAAATGTGTCACTGTCAGAAAAATCAGAAGAATAACGGATTGCACATAATTTTGCCTCTGGAAACCTGTTTCGGAGTGGACTTGCAGCCCATGAAAGGGCAGGTTCTGTAATTACAACAAATACCGGCTTGAAATTGCAGGTAAGAGATGCAACAAAACGATCTGCCTCCTTTTCGGGATTATATAGGGAATGCAGATTTTTCCCATTTACAGAACACGTTCTATTGTTGTTTTTAGCTGGAAAAAAAATAACCGGCAAGGTTTTATCCTTGAATCAAGAAGTCCTGAATATTTTTAAGCCTGTCACAAAATCCTGCCGGTAAAAGCAGAATTGTTTCAGCAGGCTGTCCAAGAACCGGTTTAAGGAGCTGTGCAAGATGGACCTGTAAAACTTTTTCAGATAACTGACTTCTTGAAAACAGAATGATTTTGATTTCTTCATTTGTACCCATGCAGCAGCTGTTGGGAACTTGAAAAGTCCGTTTAATGTAAAAAAAAGACTGTTCAAATATGGTTTTTGTTATTTGCGCATGAAAGATATCGGGGACAGCTTTTACTGATTTATATGAAGTTTCTACCGCGGGTTTAAGACATGCCAAAAAGAGTTGCGCGTGTGAAATTCCAAGACCGGAACGAAATGCCGTCGTTAAAGAAGAAAAATCCGTCCTGTTTTCCTGTATAAATGACGGAAGCGTCTCTTCAGACATGTTTATAACTGGCTCGCCGGTATTTATGATCATAAGAATTATATTATTATTGCTGCTCCTGAAGAAGCTCAGTTGATGCACTTTTCCCTTTAATTCTGTCGACAGCAGCTGATAGAAACCTTCTATTTTTTTTTCGGATGCAGAATATGTCATCCATTTATTCATGTCCGGGAGCGTTCCTTTCCAGAAATCCAGTGTTGAAACAGACTTTGCAATTGTGATGGAGTCGAGACCATATGCATGAACTATCATATACATATTATTGATATTCATGAACAATCCCGCATGCGCGATATGTTTTTTGTCGGCCCATTGTTGAAAGTTAACTGATCCTTTTGCTAATAAATCAGCCTTTGCCAGCAATCCATTTATCGGTTTTTGAGGCTGACTATGTTTTTTACCGGAGGTAGATTCAATGCTGCTCAGTAATCCCATATTATACCAGGCCAAGCTCTGTAAAAAGTTTTTTGTAAACGACGAATTGTTCTGACTGTGCAAATTCTGTTATTTTATCGTCAGGGAGATTTTCAAGAAGCTGATCCATATATGACAGAACGGACTTAATGTCCTGTGTCAGTCCTGCCGGCAATGAATTTCCCTGCTGTCCGGCAGATTCAGTTGAATTTGTGGCGGCAGGCTGTTCCATTGGTTCCGTAAAGTCTACGGATTCTTCGGGGGCAGGTTCTTCATGAAGTTCTTCAACGGGTTCTTCCTGAACGGGCTCCGGTTCAGTGTTATCGGAGAATGTTTCAGGAGCAGGCTGTTCCAGCGGTTCCGTAAAGTCGACGGGTTCCCCGGGGGCAGGTTCTTCATGAAGTTCTTCAGGGATGGCAGATGCATCTTCTATTTTTTCCTCAGAAGTAAGATAGTCAATTTTTTCATCTGAAAGAGCTTCATTAATTGGGGTTTCTTTAGGATAAAGATCATCAAGTGTTTCAAGAGAAATCTGCGTATCTTCAGGTTTCTCCATGGTTTTATGTTCTGAAGAGTCTGTTTCAGTATCTGCATCCATAAGATCGGTAGGGGAAGATTCTACGAGAATATCTTCCGGCTTTGGCACTGTTATTTCTTCCGGCAGATTTTCCCTGTCGCGGGATATTTCTGAATCAAGGTCAATATTATCAAGCAGCGGTTCTGAAAGGTTGTCATTATTAAAATCTATTTTCAGACTATTATCAGTGTCCTGTATGTTCTCATAAAAACTATCCTGCTCTACAGCGGATTTTTTTGTTTTATCCTGCAGCTGATCCGGATCTTTTTCTTCGGAAGATTTTTTTTCTTCTTCAGCTGGAACATTTTCAACCTTTGAACTTTCTTTTGTAAAATCGGCATTATTCAGAATATTGTCGAGTTCATCACCTGACAGGGCAATAGTATCGTCATCTTCTGTATTGTTGAAAAATCCAGTATCTTCTTTTGCCGATTGAGTTGATAAAGCTGTCGGAGAAATTTCACTCTTTTTCAATTCTACAAAATCATTTTTAAGAGAGGTTATTTCTTCTTTCAGAGAGGCCAGTTCTCTGCGTATTTCTTCAAGCAGTTCATTGCTTCGCTGTGTTATTGACGCATCAGGAATTGTTACAGCTTCCGTCTCTGTTAATGCCGCTGTTTCCTGATCGAATGTATCAGGTATCGTATCATCAACTGTTGAAGCAGGATTATTTTCTGCTTTTTCCTCTGAACCGTTTTGTTTTTTTACATCTTCGGTTGATATAACATCAATGTTTCCTGTAATATTTGAAAGTTCTTCACTGGTAAGCGATGTATCCTGATCATTTTCCGGCAGAAAATCATTTTTTGTACTGAAAGATTCCGGGACAGGAGAAGTATCCGGTATGTCATCGAGAGAAGAAAAATCCGGCAAATCTGCCGCAATATCAAAAGCATCTTGTACTGGTATATCTCTTGGTGGTTTTTTTACCCAGACACCATAATTATCGAGTTCATCTTTTTTGTCGGAATCTGTCATATTTCGTCCTTCTTGCAAAAGATAAGTAAGTCTGTTCTAATATCGGCAAAAGACCAGAAAAACAATACTTTTTTATTTCTTATACTATATCATATATTTAATATTCAGAAAACAACAATTTATGCCGATATTTTTTCTATTATGAAATGTCTGCCCGTTTTATTTGCTGCCGCTTTCGGCACATTTGTTTATGTCATTGTTTCTCTTTCTGGCGGCCCTAATGGGTTATGGGCTGCGAAGCAGCTGGATGAACAAAAACGGGTTCTGAGTGTCAGGACAGCGGAAATCCAGAAAATAAACAATGAACTTTTCCTTGAATATACAGCGCTGCAGAAAGATCCTGATGTTATTGCTGCATATGCAAGAAAGCTCGGGTATATAAATAAAAATGAAAAAATCGTAAAAATAACGGGATTGCGACAGCCGCCTGTAATGTTATATAATACTGGCGTTGCACTCAAACGGCAGAAGATTTTTTCTTTTCCCGAATGGTTTTGCAAGGCCTTGGGCCTTACCGTTTTTATCCTTTCATTAGTGTTTATGCTTCTTCTGGATTATAACCGCATAATGACTGTGAGAAAAACAAAAAGAGTAGAGATTATAAAAGGTATACCTGTATATGATTTGTCGCAAATCTGATTATAATTCAGTTGAAATTGCTGTTGATTTTCTTTCCCATGGAAAAATAGTTATTCTTCCTACCGATACTGTTTATGGTTTTTCCGGTATTGTTGATACATCTGTTTCCGGCACTTGTTTTCATACGGACGATAAGATCAGAAAGATAAAAGGACGTCAGGAAACGAAGCCGCTGATACAGCTCATTGCAACACCTGAAGACCTCGCTTTATATACGGATGACGTGATACCTGGTAAACTGCTGGAAAAATGGCCCGGCGCCCTTACTATTATTGTTCATAACCGTATTATGTCGGAGAAAAACACTACAACGGCGTTTCGCTGTCCCGGCGATGCATGGCTCAGGAAAATTATCAGGGCGTGTGGTTCTCCTGTCTATTCTACAAGTGTTAATCGAAGCGGTTTACCTGTTCTTGAAACCGAAACCGACATAGAGAAGGAATTCGCAGGAGAGGTCGATTTGATTGTTACTGCAGGTGATACAAAAGGAGCTTTACCTTCAACGCTTGTCAGTGTTGAAAACGGTAAGGTTACTGTTATCCGGCAGGGAAGCATAACAGTCTGATTTTTTTCGTGAAACAGAGTTTATCTGCGTGTCCACGTTACTTCGATGATACCTTTGCTTGCTCCGGTTGGTGATGCCGGATCGGTGATTAATGTTGTTTTACTTCCCTTTAATGTACCGGATGAAATTAAAATAAACTGCCATTCAACCGGCGGTGCTGACGGTGCATTGTCAAGGGCAATTTCCCGCGGTAATTCCGGAAAATAGGATGCATTTGATTTTCCCGCCTGCACTATAGTGACGGCAGTTTCCTGTCGGGGATCTTTTTTTACAGAGACTGTTATATTCATTGCAGCTCCATTTTTATAAATAATGAAGCCTCTCCCTCCCCGGAGTATGACTATTTTATCAATATATTCTTCACCATACCATGTTCCGGCTATAGATTCCGTCGTAGAAGGAACTACAGGTACGGAGAACTGCTGATCAGTGGAACTCTGTTCAGCTTTGCCTGAGGTATCAGTCTGTAACCTTGATAGAACATTCTCGATGGAATTCTTTGCATCGGTAAGTATTCTGTAATATGAACTGTACTCATTTGTGACAGATACTTTCCTGCCTGTCTGCAAGTTCTGTGCATAAAGTGTGCATGTCCATGAACTTACGTCAGCTTCATGCTCCTTTATTTCTGCAAAAAAAGCTATCTTTCCGGAATCAGCGCCGTCAACAGCCACCGGGTCGAATACGGGTGGCTCTCCGGAATTTGAACCTGCAGCTGTGTCCGGGAGTGTATTGCTTTTATCCGTGACCGTAATATTTGCCATTTCCTGCAGTTGTGTATAATACAGGTTTTTTGTCATATCCAGCATATTTTTATCAATTGAATGCGAATCGGAAAATACACCGAAAAAATCAACATGGAGAGGCTCATTACCAAAGAATGGTATAGAAAAGAGGAAACTTGCTGAAAAAATCAAAAGTGCCCGCTTCATTTGTACCCTAATGTTTTGTTTCAGGATTCCATTCCCTTTTTGAACTCCCGCTGTATATCCCTGTTTATGTCGCGCTGACGGATATCTGCCCGCTTGTCAAATAATTTTTTACCTTTACAAATGCCCAATGTTATTTTTATGCATCCATTTTTTAAATAAAAATCAAGGGGTATCAATGTGAAACCTTTTTCTTCTGTTTTCCGTTCAAGCCTTTTTATTTCATCACGATGCAACAGCAGTTTTTTAGGCCTGTCAGGATCATGAGTAAATACGGAAGAATACGCATATCCCGATATATGAAAACCATACATCCATATTTCTTTATTCTTAATTTCGGCAAAAGCATCTGGAAATGAAACATTCCCTGACTTTACAGATTTCACTTCTGTTCCTTCAAGTACAATACCACATTCCAGTGATTCCTCTATGGAATAATTAAAGCGGGCTTTTTTATTTACAGCGATAATTTTTTTTGCTTCTGCCATCATATTAGTATACGATATCGTGAAAGGGTTTTCAACTCCGTTGCAAGAGCAGTATCGTTATGATATGCTCTAGAATCATGAGCAAAGAAAATGACCTTTATGAAATATCATATACTTTAAAACGGCAAATGCAGCACCGTGTTTTTACTGTTGTAAGTATTTGTATAATGGTTTTTATATTAGTAACATTTGTTCTGCGGATTATCGTTTTTCCAGTATTTCAGAAATCCGTATCGATGGAACCTGATATAGTTCCCGGATCCTGTATTCTTGTATCTCCGCTTATAAAAACTCCGGTGCGGGGGGAAATTGTCCTTCTCAAACCAGTAAATGAGGAAAAAAAGAATGCCCTCTTTTATCTGTTTGATGATATTGTTGCTTTTTTTACAGGGCAGCAGTTATTTCCTTTTTCTTCGGTACAGAAAATGAGCAGTTCATTTCAGCTCCGGCGTGTTATAGGCATTCCTGGTGATACCTTGTATATGACGGATTATGTTGTATATTTAAAACCGGCTGGTGAAACGCATTATCTGACAGAATTTGAATATGCACCTTCTGCTTATCCTGTGATGATCATGGCTTCACCGGCAGGCTGGGATAAAGCTTTAGGAGCAAAAGCTTCTTTTTCCACTATAACACTTGGTGAAAATGAGTATTTTGTCCTCGGGGATAACAGAAACAATTGTGTTGATTCCCGTTTATGGGGACCTGTAAAAGCTTCCAGAATAAAAGGAAAAGCCTTGTTATTGTATTTCCCTTTCAGTAAATTCAAAGTTTTCTGAACGTATGGGAAAATCTGTAGCGCTTTATGTGCATATTCCCTATTGTAAGCGGAAATGCGATTATTGCGATTTTTTCAGCCGTACGGTATCATCCGTTCCTGATCAGTATATTACAGCTGTATTGAATGAAATTAACTGGCGGGTGAAAAAATATGGTATATCAGCGTGGCGGACTGTCTATATCGGGGGAGGAACACCAAGTCTTTTGTCATCTGTGCAGCTTGTTACATTGATAAAAGGTATACTTTCGGCGTGCGGTAATAAGGGAAAAATTGCTGATGAAATTACTGTGGAAATGAATCCTGATGATATAACCGTAGCGTTGCTTGATGCTGCGGAATATTGCGGAGTTACCCGTATTTCCGTAGGAATACAGTCACTGGATGACACTGTGCTGTCATTCCTGCACCGGCGGTGTAGCAGAGGAACATCTCTTGCTGCTCTTGAGTGCATACAGAAAAATTGGAAACTGCATTTTTCTGCTGACATGATTGCCGGTTTACCGTATCTTGATAATCAGAAATTTTGTCATGGTCTTGAGGAACTTATTTCATATGGTTCTGATCATATCTCTCTGTATTCTCTTGTGATAGAAAAAAATACCCCGCTTGGAAAAAATATCGGGACAGGCGGTCTTGTATATGATTATGATTTTGCTGATGCCCAGTGGATACTGGGACGCGATTTGCTTGAAGGTTATGGAATGCATCAGTATGAAGTTTCCAATTTTTCACGTCCAGGGGCTGAAAGTATCCATAATATGGCCTATTGGAACCAGGAGAATTATGTCGGCGCTGGTGCCGGTGCTACAGGTACCATATATGATATCGCACCAGGAAAAGGAATCCGCTGGACCAATACCTGTGATACGGACACCTATCTGTCCTACTGGTGTACAGAACAGAAACTGTCTGACTCTCCTCCCTGTTCGCTGGAGAAGCTTAACCTGAAGACAGAAGAATTTGAATTTTTCATGATGGGGCTTCGTACTTTAAAGGGAATCAGTACAGCTGCATATACTGCACGTTTCGGCAGAAATCTTGAAAAAAGACTTGGAGCCTGTGATGGCGGTTTGTTTGATACGTGGCAGAGCAGAGGCCTTGCCTGCCATTTTTCTGACAGAGGCGATAACCGGTATGCGCTTACACCGCAGGGGCTTTTGTTTCTGAATTCTTTTCTGGAATCGTTATTATAAAAGCTGCACCTTTCCCTTCTTCCGATTCTACTTTTATTGACCAGCCGTGTGTATCAATTATGTTTTTCACGACAGCAAGGCCGATTCCCATACCTTCTTCCCGTCTCGAGTTCGTTCCCCGATAAAACAGTTCAAAAATGTGGTCGAGATCTTTTTTTGCAATTCCCTGGCCGCTGTCTTTTACTGTCAGTATCACATTGCCGGCAGCCTCACATGCTGTTATGGAAATCTGGTCTCCGTCCCTGGTATAGCGCAGTGCATTACTGAAAAGATTCTCAAGCGCGCGTTGAAACAGCTGTTTATCATATGGCACTTTGATATTTGCAGGAACTTCTATGGATGCGGTTATATTTCGTTTGAAGACAGCACCTGTCATAACGGAGCTTTTTGCGAATTCCGTGATAGCAGGTTCTATCGGACATGAAATGAGTTTTTCCCGCCATTCACGGTTATTAAGCCGTACAAAACTGATGAGCGTGTCTATCATTGTCTCAAGCTGATTGGTTTTTGTTCCGATTATTGCCAGCGCATTTTTTATGGCATCAGGATCATCGGCTACGCCGTCAGAAATAGCTTCCGTATACCCTTTTATAACGGCAACAGGCGTACGCAGGTCATGGCTGATACCCATAATAAACCTTGTGCGCCGCTCCTGATCTTCTTTAAGCGATTTACGCATTTTATCAAGATTTTCGATAAGCGATGTGATCTCGTTGCTGTCCCGCCCTTTGGGATCAGTATGGAGTTCTGTATTAAAATCACCAGCCGCTATACGTTGCGTCTTTTCTTCCAGAACAGTGATGGACCGGGATACCGTATTTGAAATATGAACAATGATAGTAATACAGAACAGTTCGAAAACGGTAAAGACGATCAGCGCAGGCATCAGAAACCGGTAAGTCTCTTTTCTGAACTTGTCGGCATCGCGAATAACCCTGCTTATAACATCGATCTGAACTGTACTGCTTTCTGTAGGAACAGAAAAAAACTGGTAAAAATAGCGTTTGCTGGTTCTGTTTACCAGTGTAATCAATCCGATGTCATTAAATGGTGTCCCTGATTTTAACTCGGGAATCGTAGATAAAAGAATTCCTGATTCATTTAAGATAATTGCGATCTGGACATCAGGAGGTGTCCTTTTAAGTGCGTTGTAGAGGACATTCCAGTCATCATCTGTAATGGGCAGGTTTGATACTGCCCGGATTTCCTTGTAACCTTTGATAAGAATCCGCTCTGGTGATGTCAAATAATGATACACAGGAAAGGTTATGGCGCTGATCAGTGGAACTGCAATGGTTCCCAGTATAAATAACCGGAACTGATTTTTAATTTTCACTGGTTTTATTTTCCTTATCGAACCGGTAACCGAGTCCGAACATTGTTTTTATAAACTGCGGATTTGCAGGATCCTTTTCGATTTTTTTTCGCAGACGTTGTATATATACAGCAACTGCTGTCAGGTCACCATATTGTGCTTTCCACACACCGTTGTATATTTTTTCTGGTGACAAAGTTTCTTCCGCATGTTTTACAAGATATTCAAGAACTTCATATTCTTTTGCTGACAGCGGGATTTTAACAGTTCCCTGCTTTAGTACACAACTGTTCAACAGCAATGTGTAATTGCCGAATTTTATACTTTCTTCAGCAGCGGCTTCTGTTTCTGCGTGCCTGCGGAGATTTGTCTGAACCCTGGCAACGAGAACCCGCGGTGAAAATGGTTTTGTTACAAATTCATCAGCTCCTATGCCGAGTCCTTTTATAATATCTTCATCAGCATCCCGTGCCGAAACGATGATAACAGGAATGGTCGTTTTATATCTGGCTCTGAAATGTTGCAGAAACTCAAAACCACTCATCCCCGGAAGATTTAAATCCAGAATAACAAGATCTGGAACTGTATTTTTGAGTTTTTCGAGCGCCAGTTCTGCCGTACCTACTGCAGTAACCGACATGTCCGCCTTTTTGAGATAAAGTGAAATAAGTTCAGCCATTTCAGGGATATCTTCTATAATGAGAATACTGGGATTCATGCACACCTCTACCTTTTACCCTACAATAAATAAATATAAGGAAAAACGCAACTGGAAAGATATGAGTGTGAATTACGTATAACGGAATATTATGGATATACAACAAAATATTATCTGGAAGTGGTTTTCCCCTGCAGATTTATTTTTTCTTAGTTCCGGAAACTATTACATCGTGATTTAATCAGCATATTCCTAAACCGCAGACTTGAATATTCCGATATATGAAACAGTATACCAGAGATGTGCCGATTACGTCATCGTGATTCAGCCAGTATATTTCTGGTATACTTGACGATGTATCTTTTAGCGGAGAAAATAAAAAATATGATAGATGTAATGCGGCTGGATGGCAAAAAATACTGGATTAATCCGCACATGATAGAAAGCATGGAAGAAAATCCCGACCTGACGCTTACAATGCTGTCGGGAAAAAAGATCATAATCAGGAATTCACCTGAGGAAGTTATCAGCAAAATTATTGCATACCGGCGGAGAATCGGTATGGAAGTACAAGAGGTTTGAAGATGGATATAGCTAGTATAATCGGTCTTATTGGCGGTGGTGCCTGTATTTTGATAGGTGTCATTACCTCCGGCGGCAGTCTGATGGGTATTATCGATATTCCATCTGTGTTCGTAACTGTCGGCGGTTCCTATGCATCTTTGTTTCTGGTTGCACCTCTGAGACAGGCTTTGGGGCTTTTCCGTGTCCTTGGCCGTGTATTTAAAACATTTGATTTCGGAGAAAAAACACTGGTCCAGAATATGGTTGCACTTGCCGAAAAAGCAAGACGGGAAGGTATTCTGGCTCTTGAAGACGGACTTGACGATCTTGAAGATCCGTTTATGAAAGAAGGCCTCCGGCTGGTGGTAGATGGTACCGACGGTAACGTTATCCGTACCATTATGGAAAATGAGATGAACCAGATCGAATCCCGGCATATGGAATGGGTTAACGTTGTTAACCAGTGGGGCGGTTTCGGGCCGGGATTCGGTATGATGGGTACTGTTATCGGTCTGATCGGTATGTTGAATAACCTTGAAGATAAATCTTCTCTGGGTCCTAACATGGCTGTAGCCCTTATTACAACATTGTATGGCGCATGGATGGCTAACTGGCTGCTCGGGCCTATGTCTCAGAAACTGATAGGGCAGAATGCGCATGAAATGCAGGCAAAGGAAATGGTAATAGAGGGCGTCCTTTCTATTCAGGCAGGTGACAATCCCCGTATTCTTGCTATGAAACTGCTCAGTTATCTTGATCCGAAAACACGCAAAGCAATCGAGGGAGACGTACTCAAGGACTAATATGGCAAGACAAAAAAAAGAACCCGGGAAACCTTCAACCGCCTGGCAGGGTACATACGGTGATATGATAACGCTGATGTTGTGCTTTTTCGTCATGCTGTATAATCCGTCGGAAGTCGATGTTACGCAGATGGCCCAGTTGACGGCTTCTCTTCAGGATACCAATACAACTGATACTACGGCCGGAGGTATGTCGTTGTCTGCAGGAAGACTTGCCAATCTTGGTAATAATATTAATTCGCTGCCTTCAATGGAAAAGGGGCACTCTCTTGGTCCTGCAAAAAAAAAGGCTGTAAGCCTTTTTGCCCCCGATGTGAAATCAAGCAGGATAACGATTACCAGTGATGAACGTGGTCTTGTCATTACGCTTGCATCTGATTCCTTTTTCAAGGAAGGCAGTGCTGATATTGATATAGATGAAACTCGTGAGACTCTGCTGCGGCTGGCTTCTTTTTTTAGTTCAGATGAATTAAAAGGACGTCGTTTCAGAATAGAAGGGCATACGGATAATACTCCTGTCAGCGCCAATTCTTCATTTGCAAGCAACTGGGAACTGTCGGCAACGCGGGCAGCGAATGTGCTGCATTATCTGTCGGATTTTGGTGTTGATGAGAATCAGTTTTCAATTGCAGGGTATGCAGACACAAGACCTCAGTTTTCAAACGAAACTCCCGAAGGCCGTGCATATAACAGGCGTGTGGATATAATTATTCTGGACGAAGGACATTTTTAATGATAGTATTGAAAGATATCATATGTAAATATTTAATGAATGTGGAGGTAGAACATGGCAGATAATGACAATATAAATCTTGAAGACGACAGCGCTGCTGCGTCTGCTCCTCCACCAAAAAAAGGTGGTATTGGAAATTTGCTTCCTTCATTGCTGAAATGGGTGGCTATAGCGTTGGGGGCTATTATACTTATTGTTACGGTTGTTATTATCACGATGAAAATCATGGGGGGTAATACTTCTGCAGAAACTGCCATCCCTATCAGCGAAGATTATGCCGGAAAACGTGAGATACTTGACTGGTATACATCTCTGGGGCCGATCCGCACAAAAACAAGTGATGCTATACCCGCAAGTGTTATTGTTGAAGTGGTCCTCGGGTATAAAAAAGACGACAAAGCGACATCAACGGAAATAACTTCGCGGACTATAGAACTGAAAGATTTCCTTCGCCGGTATTTTACCGAAAAGACTGTCACTGATCTCAAACCGCAAAATGAAGAAAAACTGAGAATAGAGATTCGTAATGCAATTAATGATGATATTCTGAGTACGTCAAGGATCAAGGATGTCCGTTTTCTGCAGTTTGATGTCGTTGAACAATAAATATTTCTATTCGAATGGTAAGGTGGAAGGTGCATGAACGAAGTTCTGTCACAGGATGAGATAGATCAGCTATTAACAGCTATCAGTTCCGGAGAATCGGATACAAGCGATTTTAAACCGGTCAGTGATACCCGCAAGATAAAAATATATGATTTTAAACGTCCCGACAAGTTTTCAAAGGAACAAATCCGTACTGTTTCCATTATGCATGAAACTTTTGCACGGCTTACGACAACAAGTCTTTCTGCACAATTACGCAGTCTTGTACATGTTCATGTCGCTTCTGTAGATCAGCTTACTTATGAAGAGTTTATTCGTTCAATTCCAACTCCTACGACACTGGCTGTCATCAATATGGATCCCCTGAAAGGTAATGCCGTACTTGAGATAGATCCTACAATAACATTTTCCATGATCGACAGGCTGTTCGGGGGTAAGGGAGCTACAACAGGTAATAAAAACCGGGATCTAACCGATATTGAGCAGTCTGTAATGGAAGGTATTATCGTACGTATTCTTGCGAACATGAGGGAGGCCTGGACACAGGTCATTGATCTCAGGCCGCGTTTGGGGCAAATTGAAACGAATCCTCAATTTGCGCAGATCGTACCTCCCTCTGAAATGGTTGTTCTGGTTACACTGGAAACCAAAGTCGGTGAAGAAGAGGGAATGATGAATTTCTGTATTCCGTATCTGACAATAGAACCGATCATATCAAAACTGTCGTCACAATTCTGGTTTTCTTCTGTACGCAGAAGCTCTACGACTCAGTATCTTGGTACACTGAAGGAAAAACTTTCCAGCGTGGATATGGATGTCGTTGCTGAAATCGGTTCTATCCAGCTGCCGATTCGTGATGTCTTGGGATTACAGGTAGGCGATGTGGTACGGCTGTCCAACATTCGTGTCGGAGATCCCCTTACATTAAGTGTGGGGAATAAACCGAAATTTTACTGTCAGCCTGGTGTCGTCGGGAAAAAAATGGCAGTACAGATTACCGGCAAAATCGTCGAAGATGATACAGAAGATTTTGAAGAACTTTCCGTAGAAGGAGATGAATCGATATGAGTGATGGTGCTATATCCCAGGACGAAATTGATGCGTTGCTGTCCGGAGTGAATATGGACGGAGTGAGTGGCAATTCAGATCCGTCTGCGGGTGCTGCAATTGATACGGCTATCCTTGGTAAATTTGCCAGCCAGTTAAAAGATCCTCTCGCGGAAAATCTTAATACTATGACAGGATCGGCTTTTACGGCAGGGGGACCTGTGGTGGAAGCCGTGAACCGTGACCAGTTACTTGCCAAACTTCCTGAAATGGTTGTCGCTGTTATGGCAGATTTCTCAAATGCGCTGCGCGGTGACCATTTGTATATCCTGACCCCTGAATTGGCCCTCAAGCTTTCTGAACTTATGAACAAGGAGCAGAATGCAGAACTTGATGACATGGCGCTTTCTGTGGTATCGGAAGTGGTTTCAAAACATACCAGTAACGAAATCATGGAGCTGGACAAGACTGGAAAATTACCAGGTCTTGCCTGTAACCCTGCTGAAGCTGTCCATGTGCCAAAGGCTATGGTCCGTATTCCTCAGAATACATTTGCATTATTCAGTTATCCGCTGACTCTTTCCGGTCAGGTGTATACATTATGGGAAGCGGTTTCCAGTGATGTCTCAACAGGAATTGTCCGTGCGCTTGGAGGAGGAACGGAAACTTCAACAGGTACGCTCTCTGCTGCGGATATGGCAGCAATGGGAAATCTTGCTCGTCCTATGCAAAATACATCTGCCGGCAACACAGGAGTGAGTATGACACAATCCGCCATGAATATTCCAAATGTGCAGGCTCTGCAGTTCCCCAATCTGCAGGGCGGACCAACAACAGCACAACAGGGAAATATCGGTCTTATCATGGATGTTTTCATGGAAATGACCGTAGAGTTGGGGCGTACAAAAAAACAGATAAAAGATATACTGGGAATGGGAGAAGGTACGATCATCGAACTGGATAAACTTGCCGGCGAACCGGTAGACATTCTGGTAAACCATAAACCTATTGCAAAAGGTGAAGTCGTAGTTATCGACGAGAACTTCGGTGTACGTGTGACTGAAATTCTGTCTCCGATGGAGCGGGTCAACACGTTGCATTAGACTCTTATAGTTCGGGTGGGGGTAAAATTTGAAATTCTCAAAATGCCTGGGTGCTTTTTGTGTTGTATGTTTTATATGTCCTGTCATTGCTTTTGGTGCAGTACCTTCTGAAAAGGTATCCGGAATAACAACCTCTGTACAGCAAACGCAGCCAGCTTCTGTAGTTGATGAAAATACGCTGCCTATTACTTCGGCGGATGTGTCTGCTGCGGGGCCGCATGTGAAAACGTCGTCGAGTGTATGGATTTTTATTCGTATCATTATTGTTCTGGCTTTTGTTCTGGCGTGTATTTATGCAGTCGTTTATTTTATGAAGAGAGGCTTGAATTTCCCTTCTGATAATGACCCGTTCCTGAGGAAAGTTTCTTCTGTATCGCTTGCTCCTGGAAAGTCTGTACAGGTAGTAACGCTGCTGGACAATGCTTATATAATCGGGGTTACTGATAATGCGGTAAATCTTATCGGCCGTGTTACTGACAAGGAACTGGTCGATGCAATGAATCTATATGCCGATAAAAACGCGAAAAATAATAAACCGCGTAATTTTAATGATATACTTTCGTTGTTTATGCCGAATTCGGTGGAGACTAAGACTGTATATGGCGATTCAGCAAATAGTGCGGCTGAGCTGCTCAAGAAGCAGCGGAACCGGTTGAATAGCGGTGATAAAAAATGAAAAGTGTAAAGTTCCTGCCGGAAAGATATATGCCGCATCTGCTGATCTTCGTTCTGGTTTCATTTCTTTGTATGGTTCCTGCTGCATCGCAAAGTAACACATTTCCTCAGGGATCCGCAAAAGGAACCACTGAAATGAGCAGAAGTGTACGTCCCGTTACTGTCCCTAATATAGGGATTACCATAACTCAACCTCAGACTGGTAAGGAAGTAGCTTTTTCAGTCCAGCTGCTTGTGCTGCTTACCGTTCTTTCCCTTGCACCGAGCCTGCTTATCCTTGTTACCTGTTTTCTCCGTTTTTCTATCGTTCTCGATTTCATCAAACGTGCTCTTTCTCTGCAGCAGGTTCCTCCTACATCAGTATTGAATGGTATAGCTTTTTTTATGACAATGTTTGTTATGTGGCCGACATTTACACAGATATATGATAATTCGTTTAAACCGCTTTCGAATGGCGAAATTACGATACAGAAAGCGTATACGGAAGCGGAAGCTCCTCTGCGGATTTTTATGTACCGGCAGATGACCCAGGATACAAGTTATATTTCCATGTTTATGTCTATGGCAAAACTTGATAAACCGAATACACTTGCTGATGTACCAACTTATGTGCTTATACCTGCATATATCCTTCACGAATTGACCGTTTCCTTTAAGATAGGTGTACTACTGTATATACCGTTTATTATTATCGATATGGTGGTGGCAAGCATCCTTATGTCGATGGGAATGATGATGCTGCCTCCTGTTCAGATCTCCATGCCGTTCAAACTGATGCTGTTCGTTCTTGTAGATGGATGGGGACTTCTGACGCAACAGCTGTTTAATTCTGTCGTCCGCTGATTCTGATTTTGACAGGGAGGTAATGTATGAGTGTGGGACAAATCGTTTCACTTATGAGAGGCGGAATACTTCAGGTATTCATTTTGTCGGCGCCTGTCCTTGGGGCGGCGCTCGTTATCGGTCTGATCGTTGCAATATTTCAGGCGACGACATCAATTCAGGAATCAACACTTACTTTTTTGCCTAAAATGCTGGTTATGCTGGCTGTACTGGCTCTTCTGGGGGGATGGATGTTCACAACACTGGAGGGGTATACGATAAACCTGTTCAGGATGATTCCCGAATTTGCGAAATAGCGGTATGAAAAACTGATGATCGACAATATAGCAGCCAATGCTCCTGTATTTCTTCTCGCCGCAGTACGCTGTTTTGCTCTTCTGATGACATTGCCACTTTTCTCAATGAAAACCATCCCGAGGGCTGCAAAAATAGCATTGGCGGGGTATATGGCGTATATTGTTATGCCTCAGGTAAATTTCAGTGCTTATACCCGGTTTATCGCATCTGACGGCGGATTCAGCCTTGATTATATATTTCTCCTCATTGGAGAGGCGATGATCGGTATTATTACCGGATTTTATATTACCATTATTTTTTCGGCATTCAGTACCGCCGGACAGTTTTTTGCATTTCAAATGGGATTCAGCGCTTCTGAAGTATATGATTCTATGTCTCAGGTAGAGAATCCGCTCATGGGGCAGTATCTGAATCTGATTGCAATGCTGATTTTTCTACAGACTCACTGGTTTCAGAAATTATTTCTCGGTGGGCTTGTATCGAGTTTTCATTCGATCACGGTGTTTTCTCTTATAGCGGGTCGGGATAAGCTGGTCCATTTTCTGCTGGCCGGATTGACCGATCTGTTTGCGGATGCACTTGTTATCTCTCTTCCAATTATGGGGACGCTGCTTCTTGTTACCGTATGCTTGGGCGTTTTGTCAAAAGCCGCACCTCAGATGAATCTGCTCTCTGAAAGTTTCCCTGTTATGACTCTTCTGTCATTTTTCCTTCTGACCGCTCTTATGCCTGTTCTGTGCGACTTTTTCATGAGGGCATTTAATGTCGGATTTACAAAACTGGGGCAGCTTTTTATGCAGCTTGGCGGGGGAGTGTAGTGATTTCTGAAATAGACTTACAGTGGTTCGCTGCGGAAGATGAAGGCCGTACGGAAGAACCCTCGGAGATAAAGCTTGAAAGGGCCCGGAAGGAAGGACGTGTTGCGAAAAGTCAGGAATTTACGGGAGCGCTTGTTCTGCTGATGGTCGTTCTGACACTGATCGTGCTGGGACCATGGATTCTTGAACAGATTAAACAGGTTACGATTTATTATTTTACCCGCTGTACGGAAAATCAGATAGATAATCCCGCTTTCGCTGTTACCTTTTTTTATTTTTTTCTGAAAATAGTACTGCCGGTCGCCTTAATCGGCAGTATTGCCGGGATAGCTGGAAATCTTATCCAGAACAGGGGATTTCTGTTCAGTACGAAACCGATTCAGCCCCAATTTTCCAAAATCGTGCCTAATTTTGCAGAATATTTTCGAAAAACTTTTTTTTCCTTCGAAGGCGGTTTTAATATTGCAAAATCTATAGGGAAAATCGCTGTTATTTCATCTGTTGCATGGATGCTTATACGCAATGATCTGCCTTCTTTGCTGATGATGCTTCAGGCTGGTAATATCGATGCTTCTGTAGACCGTATCGCTTTTATGGCTGCGCAGATTCTCGTTACTACCTCTGTACTTTTTCTTGTGATTTCTATTCCCGATTATTTTGTACAACGCAGGCAATTCCTCGAGTCGATGAAGATGTCCAAACAGGAAGTCAAGCAGGAATATAAAGAAATGGAAGGAGATCCTGAAGTGAAGAGCCACCTGGAGCAGGCTCAGCGGCAACTGCTTCAAAGAAATATGCCACGGGCTGTCGCCGAATCAGACGTTGTTATTACAAACCCTACACATTTTGCAGTGGCGCTAAAATACGACCCTGAAGTTACCGAGCAGTCTCCCCAGGTAACGGCTAAGGGGGCTGATGAAATAGCTTTTGCAATAAAACGTATTGCACGTGAAAACGATGTTCCTGTTATTGAGAACCGCCCTTTGGCCCGCGGACTATATACAGACACCCAGGTTGGTGATATAATTCCGAATATATATATGAGAGCTATTGTTCTTGTATATACGGAAATAGACTATTACTCAAAAATAAAGAAGTAGCTTGCTGATGGGTGGGACTGATGGCAAACAACCGTAATGGGGAATTCTTAAAAACTATTGAAGATAATATTCTTGCTATTGCAGCAATAATTGTTATCCTTATGCTTATAATTCCCCTTCCTACCTTTTTACTTGATTTTTTTATGGCAGTAAATCTTGCCCTTTCCGTAGTAATCCTTCTCACCGTTCTTTATACGCCGAAAGCGTCGGAATTTTCTTCTTTTCCACGCGTAATTCTGTTTGCAACACTATTTGGCCTTGGAATAAATGTATCGTCCACACGCCTGATTCTGACAATGGGGATGCGTTTTGACGGTCATATGGTACGTGCATTTTCATCTTTTGTTGTCGGAGGCGGAGAAGGTAATCAGGGAATTGTTGTCGGTATGGTTATTTTTATCATACTGATTGTGATCCAGTCCGTCGTTATTACGAAAGGCGCTACCCGTGTTTCAGAAGTTGCAGCCCGTTTTTCCCTGGATTCCATGAATACTAAAATGTTTGCAGTTGACAGCGAGCTGAATGCAGGTTCGATTACAGAAGAAGAGGCAAGAGAGCGTAAACGTAGTATACAAAGAGAAAGCGATTTCTATTCAGCGATGGATGGTTCTTCAAAATTTGTATCGGGAAACGTAAAAGCAGGCATTTTTATTACCGTTATTAATCTTGTTGCAGGTATTATTACCGGCATGATTCTGCGTCATGAACCGTTTGGAGCGGCAGTTTCAACATATTCCCGTCTGACAATAGGAGACGGACTGCTGAGCCAGTTGCCATCTCTTTTACTTTCTTTTGCTACCGGTCTTATTGTAACTGGCAGTAACAGTGACGAAAAACTTTCCGAACAGGTCAAACGGCAGTTCGCCGTTTCCGGACAAGTATATTGTATAGGCGGGGCAACGATGACGCTACTCGGCTTTGTTCCCGGAATGCCGTGGTACATATTGTTACCGATTGGAATAGCCTGCATTTTTGTCGGTTATCGTATGATAAATGGTGAGAAACGTCTTCAGGAACAGAAAAACGTTGCAGCGGTTGCTGCAAAGAACCGATCCCAAACCGGTGGCAGTCCTGAAGATGTGAGTCCGGTAGTTCCATTGGATCCTCTTTCTCTGGAACTCGGTTATGCGCTCATTCCTCTCGTTGATAAGGAAAAAGGTGCAGAACTTCTTGAACGCATTACGCGCATACGTCGGGAAGCTGCTCTTGACCTCGGACTCGTTGTACCCCGTATCCGTATTATTGACAACATGACTCTTGATCCCAGCGAATATAGTTTTAAAATTCGGGGTATTGAAGCGGGCCGCAGCAAAATCAGACTCGGTTATTATATGTGTATGGATACCGGAAACGTCAGTCAGGAAATTAAAGGTGACAAAACAAAGGATCCTGCTTTCGGTATGCCGGCAATATGGGTCCCGGAAGACCAGCGAATCGAAGCGGAACATGCCGGTTACGCGGTGGTGGATCCTCCTACTATTATAGCGACGCATCTCACAGAAATTATCCGTTCACATGCTGCGGAAATACTTGGACGTCAGGAGGTTTCTGCGATTATGAATAAAATCAAAGAGACAAATCCTGTTGTTGTCGAAGAAGTTCTGACGAACTGTAAGTTTACGTATGGAGAACTTGAAAAAGTTCTCCAGAGCCTGCTGCGTGAGCAGGTATCGATCAGAAACATGGTTATGATTCTGGAAGCGCTTGCGAATTTTGGTCCTGTAACACATAATACATGGATCCTTGTTGATAAAGTACGGGAAGCGCTTGGTCTTCAAATCTGCCTGCAATATGCTGATGCTGACCATAAATTACGTGTAATGCAGCTTTCTCAGGGGCTCTCGGAAAAATTGCTTGCCCATAAAGTTGAACCTGCTGATGGCTCACGTCCACTGGTTGCTTTTGACCCTGTTGACGGACGAAACTGGATTAAAGAAGTCAGTGATGCATTTGCCGCAATGCAGAGCAGAAATTTTCAGCCTGTTATTCTTTGTGCAGAAGAGGTCCGGTCGCTCGTAAAAATTTCGACTGAGCGGGAACTTCCTGGTCTTGTTGTCATTTCTATTAACGAGATAATAGCGGCAGGAAGTTCAATCAGTGTAGAAGTGCTTGGCGAAATAAAAGAAAATTCGGGGGATAAATAAAGATGTTTACAGAAGACAAGGGGGCACCGGTCTTAAAAATACAGGCAGCCAGTTATGATGAATGTAAACAGAAACTTTATGAACAGTTTGGCGAAGATTATACAATTGTCAACAGGCATCCTATTCTGAAAGCAGGTTTTCTGGGTTTGTTTCAGAAAGAAGCTATGGAAGTTTCTTATATCGTCAGACAGCGCAGTACCGCTGTACCGCTTCGCTCCATCCCTGCCGGTACGGCAGATCATTCTTCTGATTCATGGAAGAAGAATCGTGATGAAATTCTTAAGACAGCAGGTTTAACTGTTACTTCGACGATGCAGATGGCTTCAATTGACCGCAAAATAGATGAGTTAAAAGCAAATATTGCTGAGAAACTGGATGCTATAACTTCTGTCGGTCATGAAAAGCATCCGACAATACAAAAAATAGAAGATCTTCTTGAACGTAATGAATTTTCGTTCAAGTATATAAGTGAAATATCAGAACATATACGCTCAGAGTTTTCCCTGGATCAGCTTGAGGCTTTTGATCTCGTTGAGCAGACTGTCGTAGACTGGATCGGCACGTCGATAACGATCGCTCCCGTACGCGCTTTCAGACCACCGCATGTAATTGTGATCGTAGGACCGACCGGAGTAGGGAAAACAACGACAATAGCAAAAATGGCAGCTAATATAATTCTTGATGCCAAGAAAAAAAACCAGACGAAACCGGAACTTCGCATAATAACGATTGACCGGACACGTGTAGGTGCAATGGAACAACTGGAGCGCTATGGCGAACTGATGGGAATTCAGGTCGATAAAGCCGAAACGGCAGACGATGTAAAAACAGTATATAATGACTGCCGTGAAAATGTTGATGCCATTCTTATCGATACAAGCGGTTACAGTCCCAATGATTCGGCACATATCGGGCAGATGAAAGCAATACTTGATGTCGACGGTTTGCATCCTGATATATATCTTGCAATCTCTGCTTCTACAAAGGCCCGTGATCTTGAACTTATTATTCAGAACTACGAACCGTTTGCATTCCAGTCCGTTATTGTTACCAAATGTGATGAAACCAGACAGTATGGGAATGTTATCAGTGTACTTAATGCGAAGCATAAGAGCGTATCCTATATTACTGATGGACAACGGGTTCCGCATAATATACGTCGTGCAGATATCATTGATTTTTTGACTCGACTGAATGATTTTAAGATTGACCGGGTTCATATAGATGATAAATTTGGAGTAAAGTGATTATGGAAGAACAGGCAGACGATCTTCGTGCTCTGATGACAGGTGTTAAAACCGGTCCTGCGGCAGATACGACGGTGGAAAAGAAAATTGATCACAGTACCCGTATTATTGCCGTGACAAGCGGTAAGGGTGGTGTAGGGAAAACAAACGTATCGGTAAACCTTGCAATTGCATACGCTCAAACCGGGAAAAAAGTTATTCTTGTCGATGCCGATTTGGGAATGGCAAATGTTAATGTACTTCTCAATATTGTACCGCAGTACAATCTGATGCAGGTAATTAATAAGCAGAAAACCATGCAGGAAATAATCCTTGATACGGAATTTGGTATCAGGTTTATAGCAAGTGCTAATGGTTTTTCGAAAATAGCAAATTTGAATGTCGATGAGCTTGATTATTTTGCAAAACAGTTTTGTTCTCTTAACAATGCCGATATCATTATTATTGATACCGGTGCAGGTATCGCGAATAACGTACTGCAGTTTGTTGCTTCTGCAGACGAAGTGTATATAGTTACGACTCCGGAACCTACTGCTATTACTGATGCATATGGTATGATCAAGATAATTACTACAGAAATCGTCGACCATGAAGTAAATCTCAAGCTTCTGGTCAACCGTGTGCATTCTGCAGATGAAGGCCGGCGTATTTCCGAGCGTATCATAAATATTGTAGCCCAGTTTCTTAATTATAAAGTTGAATATCTCGGTTTCGTGTATGATGATCCTGTTGTAACGGCCTCGGTGATCCGGCAGAAGCCTTTTATTGCTCTTTATCCGTCATCGAGACCATCGGCATGTATAAAACATATTGTCGGACGTATTGAAAAAACGGAAATTCCTGAAAATGAGGGCGTTGCGTCTTTTTTAATGAAATTTCTTGGTCGTAAACATTAAGCCCTGTGCAACAAAAGTTCTTGACCTAGTGTTTTTTTTACCGTAATGTTGTATAATAACAGGTACTTGCATTGTTATTATAGTCGGTTATGAGAGGGAGGTTACATGATAAACCCTAAAGTTATTGTTGGTTCAGCAATAGGCGGGTTTGTGTTGTCCTTCCTGACAGGATTGTTTTCCGGTGCGGGTTTCCTTATCATACTGTTTCGCGCTGTTATGTGTGCTGCCGGATTCGGAGGAATCAGCGCAGCTGTACAGTATGTTAGTGCAAAATTTCTTACGCCCGATACTCTGTTTCGGGGAATGGACAGGAGTACCGATAGTGTTGTCAGGCCTGGAAGTAACGTGGACATAACTATAGCAGACGAAGAATTACCGAAAGATGAGAATGGGCCGCAGTTTTTTGTCAATACGAATAACCAGGGGGAAACGGATTCTGGAATCGAAAAGCAGACTGATAATGATACTTCTGTTAATCCAGTTGAAAAAGTTGCATTAGATGAGTCCGGTTTTATTCCTGTAGCACTGGGTAAAAATGACGGGCTGAATAAAAATATAGAGGCTGATGTACGACCAGATACAGAAGAGGAAAATGTGCCTTCTTCTGTTGATAATAACAATGATGTCGAGAAACTGGATGAGCTGCCTGATTTGGGAGATCTTGTTGTTGATGGGAGTGATAAGGAAAATCTGGAAAGCGGAGTAATTCAGGATAGTGATTTCGCTTCGCAGGATACGGCTCTAACGGATACTCCCGCCCGTCCGGCGGGAAGAGCTGCCAATATGAAAGATACTGCTTTATTGACGCAGGCAGTGAGAACAGTATTGGCTAATGATCAATAAAAAGGTGTGGGAAATGTCAGATTCGCTGAGCGAACAGAAAACTGAAGATGAGCTTTGGGAAGAATACAGAAAAACGCGATCACCTGCTTTGCGTGATAAATTTATCAGACAGTATATGCCCCTTGTAAAATATGTCGCCGGAAAAGTTTCTGTCGGAATGCCTGGAAGTGTTGAATTTGATGATCTGGTAGGTTTCGGGCAGTTTGGTCTCCTCGATGCGATAAATAAATATGATCCTGAGAAAAATGTAAAATTCAAAACATATGCAGTTACTCGTATAAGGGGCGCTATTTTTGATGAATTACGGCAGCTTGACTGGGTTCCCCGTTCCATACGGCAGAGATCAAGAGAGATAGAGGATTCGATTGTAGAACTGGAATCGAAACTGGGCCGGACTGTTTCAGATTCTGAAATTGCGGGCAGTCTTGGTTTGAGTGAAGCAGAATATCAGCGCGAAATAATGAAGGTTTCTGGTACAAGTATACTGTCGTTAAATGATGTCTGGTACTCGGGTGATGAAAGCGATCATATTTCTATCGGGGATAGTATCGAATCACCGGCGAGCATGAATCCGGACGTACAGGTAGAAAGGGAAGAAATAAGAAAAGTTATCATACAGGCTATTAATGAGCTCCCTGAAAAAGAGAAGATGGTTATCGTCCTGTATTATCATGAGGATTTGACATTCAAGGAAATCGGACAGGTGCTTGATGTGAGTGAGTCTCGTATTTCGCAGCTGCACACAAAGGCTAACTTGCGGTTACGGGCAAAGCTTACGAATTTCAGAAAGGGGATAATGTAGAGATGTTTACGCTGGACAGTATCCGTAAGGATATGGAAATGCAACTAAAGACGGATTCCAGTCTCCATACCGTAGAAGTAAATGCGGATACACTGGATGAAGCCTTGTTAGATGCATCTGTTCAGCTCGATACAAAAGTATCCAATCTTGAGTATGAAATCATTTCCAGGGGATCCGAGGGATTCCTTGGAATCGCAAAACGTCCCTGGACAATAAAGGTATATCCCAATTCTGCAAGCCTTGCGCAAAAGAAAAAGCACGATACCGGTATTATATCAATTGATGAAAAACTGGCAGAAGAGCAGAAAATCGTCAATCGTGATGGTATGTTTTATGTGCATCGTTTTGCAGCACAATTAAATCTGAAGGTTATATGTCCGGTCGGCAATGGTAAATCTGTAAATCTTAAGGATGTCATGGATGCTCTCCGGCGGTCAGATACGCTGTCTGTAGAAGAAAATCTTGTAAAGAAATATATAAAAAATGGTACAGCCGGTGTTTATGAACCTGTTGGTATGTATGATCATGCCAAAGCTGCCGACGCGTTGCTGGCTGTAGATATATCGAAAGATGAAATGAAAGCAACAATAACTGCTGCTGTTCCTGCAATAGGAGGCGCTGATATATCAGCGCAGCAAATCAAACAGGCTCTGGAAACTCAGGGTATTACTGTCGGAATGGAAGATGACAAAATCAATTTATTCGTGGATACTCCGCTGTATGATCAGCCTTATGAAGTTGCGGCAGGCGTACCCCCGGTTGACGGACGGGATGCATATATTGCCTATAATTTCGAAACGGACAGAACAAAACTTCGTGTCAAGGAAGCTGCCAACGGGCAGGTTAATTTCAAAGAACTCAATCTGATTCAGAATGTAGTGGAAGGCCAGCCTCTTGCTCAGAAAATGCTGGCTGAACGGGGTAAACCGGGGAAAACACTTTTCGGAAGATATCTTGAAGCTAAAAACGGAAAGGATATAAATCTTCCTCTCGGGAAAAATGTTTCTGTCGATTCTGATGGCCGGACTATACTTGCCTCTGTAAACGGTCAGGTTATTCTGGCAGGTGACAAGATTAATGTTGAACCCATCCTTGAAGTAGAAGGTGTAAACATCAAAACAGGAAACGTTACATTTCTGGGGACTGTGGTTGTGAAGGGAAACGTTGAAGACGGATTTGATGTCAAAGCTTCCGGTAATATTGAAGTGTACGGAACTGTCGGGAAAAGCCAGCTTGAGGCAGAAGGTGATATTATTGTTTCTCAGGGAATTTTTGGTAAGGATCAGGGCTATATTCATGCCGGGAAATCTCTGTGGACAAAGTTCATCCAGGCAGCAAAGGTCGAGGCTGGCGATTATATTATTGTTTCCGACAGTATTATGAATTCTGATGTAACTGCGATGAAGCGAATTATCCTCCAGGGAAAGAAAGCTCAGATTACCGGAGGTCACTTGTTTGCAACAGAGGAAATCTGTGCAAAGAATATCGGTTCACCAGGTGGTGGTACGGAAACTATTCTGGAAGTAGGTTTTGATCCGAAAGCAAAACAACGGCTTGGGGAATTACAGGCAATGCAGGGAAATCTGATGAAGGAACTTGAGGAAGTGGAGCTTGATTTGTCTACGCTCGAAAACCAGAAAAAGATACGTCGTTCCCTGCCTAAAGATAAAGAAGAAAATCTTTCAAATCTCAAAAATCGCCGGCAGGAAATTACTTCCAATTCTAATGAGATGACCCGGGAAATACAGCAGATTCAGGAGCGACTCCGGGAACTTAAAGTTGTAGGTAAGATAAAAGCTTCAGGTATCGTGTATGGTGGTGTAAAGATATATGTACGCGATGTCGCGGATGAAGTCCGTTCCGAAGTCCATGGTGTGACTTTCTATCTGGAAAATAATTTTGTCCGGCGTGGTAAATATGAGTCGCCGGTTATTGAAGACATAAAGGCTCCTGATGGCTATTCAACCAATTGATTTGCAGATAATGTATTCTCAGATGTCTAATGTTGCAAAGATTGCAGCACATCAGCAAAATGGTGCGCAAATGGCAGAAGCATTGCAGCAGAATAAGGTTATTCAGCAGAATGTTGAGCAGGTAGCTTCCGTACGAAAAGCCGCTGACGAGAATACAAAATCTGTTGAGGTTAACCCTAATGGTAAAAAAAATAATGAAAACCGTAATGAACGGGGGCGAAAAAAAACACCGCCACCGGAATCTGCTCCGGTAAAAGAAACGGAATTCAGGGAATCATATCTGGGGCAACATATAGATATAACGAGGTAATTGTGTCAGTCGTTATTGTTTCAGCCGTGTGTTTAATAAATCTTTTTCTCTGGTTTATTTTTTTTCATAAATTTACGAAAATATTTTCTACCAATGATATTATCGAGAATACGCGTTCGGAACTTAACAAAATGATTCTGGATATCAATCGGAATACAGAACGTGATATTACGCTTATTGAAGACCGTATAAAGACATTAAAAGATATTATTGCTGAGGCGGATAAAAGAATAGCTCTTGCGAAATCGGAAGCAGAGAAGAAAAATATTGTTTCAGCATATGGAAAAGTTATTGATTCTGCCGTTGCCGGACAGGTTTCTCCGGCTGCAGTTGCAGCAAACCGCTACCGTCGCAATGCTTCTTCTGAAGGACATCGGAATACAGATGCTGGTGCACAATCGGAACTTTTTGGTGGTGGAATGAATGCGGCAGAACAACAGGAGACTGCATCCATAGAAACTCCTGTTTCCGGACCGAAGATTTTTGTGTCCGATAATCCGGTTGTCATTAAAAAAGACTTTAATACAGAAGTTGGGGAACGATACGAACGGGGAGAAAGCGTTGAAGAAATCGCAACCGCATTATCCCGTTCCATAACGGAAGTGCAGTTTGCACTCGATATGAACAACTGATCAGCATTGGAGGTACGGCTTATATGAAAGTGAAAAAACAGAATTATGGAACGCTTTCCGATGGAACCAAAGCGACACTTTACACCGTTTCAAACGCTAAAATGTCATTTTCTGTAACAGATTATGGATGTACAATAACGAGTATCCTGCTGCCTGATAAAGTGTCAGGTACAGTTGATGTGCTGCTTGGTTTTTCCACACTTGACGGTTATATAACAGGAGCCGGTTCCTATGGTGCGCTGGTCGGACGATTTGCCAACAGAATAAGTGCTGCGAAGTTTGATATCAATGGACAGGAATATGATCTTGATGCAAATTCCAATGGTAACTGCCTGCATGGAGGCTACACTCGTTTTGAAAAAATGCTGTGGAACAGTAAAATCATATCAACCAAGCATGGGACCGGTGTGCGCTTTACACGGCTGAGTCATGAAAAAGAACAGGGTTTCCCGGGGAATATGCAGATAGAGGTAACCTATACTTTGAATGATGCCAATGAGATAACGTTGAGTTATAAAGCTGTCTCAGATAAAGCAACGCCAGTCAACCTGACGAATCATTCATATTTTAATCTTGCAGGTAATGGAAGCATACTTGATCATACGCTTCAGATGAACTGTAGCTATTATCTTGATGTAGACAAAGAACTTATTCCTTCAGGTAAATTGATACCCGTAAAAAATACGATTTTTGATTTTACCACTGGTAAAACCATTGGTACAGATATTGCTAAAACTGGTAACGGATACGATCACTGTTTTGTAACGCAGGCGTATGATGCAGGTGCTAAAACTGCATTTGATTTTGCTGTTTCAGGGCAGCTTGTCCAGGCTGCTGTGCTGTCCGATCCTGTTTCAGGCAGAAAAATGTCCGTGAAAACCAATCAGGAAGGAGTGCAGGTGTATACTGCAAATTCAATAGAAGGAACTACAGGTAAAAACGGCCGGAAATACCGGGCTCATGAGGCAATATGTCTGGAAACCCAGTGTTTTCCTGATTCTCCAAATAAACAAGAATTCCCTTCCTGTATCCTGCAGCCGGGGTCAAAATATAAAGCCTTGACAGTCTATGGTTTTTTCTTTTAAATAATAGGGCGTATATTAAAAAATCGGGTGTTTTTTTATAGTAAGAACAAGTTTTAAGGTACCGTATTTGTATATCGGCAGATACCGGTATTATGAATGTTTTTTTGTAATATTCTTTTAGAGAGGTTTTATGGACGTTCAATTACAGGAATTGATCGATAAGATCAAAAAGGACGGAGTTGCGACAGCTGAAAATTCGGCATCGGAAATAATTTCTGATGCTGAAAAAAAAGCAGCAAAAATAATTTCTGATGCCGAATTAAAGGCCGACAGAATCATTAAGACCGCCAGAACAGAAACGGAAAGAATGGAAAAAGCAAGTGAAGACGCTATCCGTCAGGCAGGTCGCAATCTTATTATTTCTTTCAGGGACAGTGTTACAGCAGAACTGTCTGCGATTGTCGGTGCTGAAACGGCCAAGGCCTATTCCGGGGATCTGCTTGTTAAACTGATTCCGGAAATAGTAAAAACCTGGACTGTTAAAACAGAAGCAAAAGATATATCTGTGCTGCTGAGCGAAAAAGATCTGGGCGCACTCGAAAAAGATCTTCGTGCAGCTTTGAAGGCAGACATCGCAAAAGGTCTTGAAGTAAAACCTGATAAATCAATTACCGGCGGATTCCGGATTGGTATCAATCATGGCGAGGCTTATTACGATTATTCGGCTGATGCAGTTGCTGATCTGTTCTCTGCTTATCTTAACCCGCGGACAGCAGCTATTATGAAGTCGGCTGCGTCCGAAGGAAATAAATAGTGAACGAACAGTATTATTTGGTGTCCCAGTTGCCGGATATAAGCGCTGCAGCTGCCAGACAACCACTACCTGTTACGGAAGAATACTTCAGAGAATTATGTTCACGTTTCCTTGGTAAGAAGGGATTAACAGTCCTGAAGGGACTGTCGTTGATTCCTCCGTTAAAGGAGGACCCAACCGGTTCTGTATTTGTTGATGCCTGGTATGAAAAAGAACGGGCGCTGCGTCTTTGTCTGGCTCAGGTCCGTTCTTTAGCTATGAAAAAAGAAAGCGTGCAGCTTACTGGAGCGTGTACTGGCGATGTCTTGCAGGCAGCCCGTAATGCAGTTGGTATGGATAGCCCCTTATCGGCGGAACAATTTCTGTATCAATACCGGATGGATGTGATAAACAGATTGCAGCCTCTTGATATTTTTTCCGAAGATGCCGTGTTTGCATATGGGCTGAAACTGATGCTGACACAACGTATGAGACTCTTTAATGAAGAAACGGGTATGGTTTCCTACCACACTATATACGATAGAATACTTGGAGAAACTAGATGACGGATACGAAAGGTAAAGTAGTCGGCGTAAACGGCAATATGATTTCCGTTGAATTTGACGGTAATGTTTCGCTGAATGAAGTCGGCTATGTAAGTGTAGAAAATAAAAATCTGAAGAGCGAGGTAATCCGCATTCGCGGAAATACTGCACAGATGCAGGTGTATGAAATGACCAAAGGCATTCAGGAAGGAACCCCCGTTGAATTCACAGGGAATCTGCTTGCTGCGGAACTGGGACCGGGACTTCTTGGACAGATATACGACGGTTTACAGAATCCTCTGCCACTTCTGGCCGAAAAGGCAGGTTATTTCCTTGAGCGCGGGGTATATGTAGACCCTCTGCCGTATGATGTAAAATGGGATTTTACACCGACAGCGAAAGAGGGAGATATAGTATACCGTGGTGATGCGATAGGCTCTGTGCCGGAAGGTCCGTTCAGCCATAAAATTCTGGTTCCGTTTGATTTTTATGGTACATATAAAATTAAATCGATCGCCAGACAAGGGGCGTATACGGTAAAAGATGAAATGGCTGTTCTTATCGACGAAAAGGGCAATGAGAAGAAAATGTCCATGTGTTTCAAGTGGCCGGTGAAACGTGCCGTTGACTGTTATTCGGAGCGTCTTGAGCCGACGGAAACCATGGTGACGAAAACCCGTCTTATTGATACGTTTTTTCCGGTCGCACGAGGCGGAACGTACTGTATTCCGGGACCATTTGGTGCAGGGAAAACCGTCATACAGCATACGACAAGCCGTAATGCAGATGTTGATATCGTTATTATCGCAGCGTGCGGTGAACGGGCAGGTGAAGTTGTTGAAACCATTAAAGAATTCCCTGAACTTAAAGATCCCCGTACCGGCGAATCCCTGATGAAACGTACCGTCATTATCTGCAATACGTCGTCTATGCCGGTCGCTTCCCGTGAGGCTTCGGTTTACACGAGCGTAACGCTTGCCGAGTACTATCGCCAGATGGGACTGAATGTTCTGTTGCTTGCAGATTCAACATCCCGATGGGCACAGGCTTTGCGTGAAATGAGCGGGCGTCTTGAGGAGATCCCCGGTGAGGAAGCCTTCCCGGCATATCTGGAATCCTATATAGCAGCTTTCTATGAACGGGCTGGTTATGTACGGCTTAGAGATGGTTCAACAGGTTCCGTTACTATAGGCGGTACCGTTTCTCCTGCCGGCGGTAACTTTGAAGAACCGGTGACACAGGCAACTCTGAAAGTTGTTGGTGCGTTCCATGGTTTAAGCAGGGAACGTTCAGATGCCCGTAAATATCCGGCAATAGATCCTCTGGAGTCATGGTCAAAATACAAAAGCGTTATACGGCGGGACTGGGTTGATTATTCCCGCATCTGCCTGAAACGGGGTATGGAAGTCAACCAGATGATGAAAGTTGTCGGTGAAGAAGGGACAAGCCTTGAAGATTTTGTGATGTATCTGAAATCAGAATTCCTCGATTCCGTTTATATGCAGCAGGATTCTTTTGACCCTGTAGACGCAGCCTGTTCTGTTGAGCGCCAGACATATCTTTTCAGAATGGTTCTGACAATACTTGGTTCCAATTTTAAATTTGAATCAAAAGATGATGCGCGTGCGTATTTTAATCAACTCCGGCAGAATTTTATTGACTGGAACGTTTCAGAATGGCAGTCAAAAGCTTTCAAACAGAAAGAAAGTGATATAGACGCATTGTATGCCGGAAAGGATGGGAAACTGCTTCCTGAAGCAGCTGCTTTACTCAAGGACGGTGAATAGTAATGAACAAGGTATACAGTAAAATAGAATCAATCAACGGCAGTGTGATTACTGTCAAGGCCACAGATGTAAAGTACAATGAACTGGCTGAAGTAGAAACTCGTTTCGGAAAGTCCCTCGCTGAAGTAAACCGTATAGATGGCGATATCGTTTCTCTGCAGGTTTTCGCCGGAGGCCGTGGCGTTTCCACCGGCGACCACATTCGTTTTCTGGGGCATGATATGCAGGTCAGTTTCAGTGATGATCTGCTGGGCCGCATTTTCAACGGTTCCGGTGAGCCCCGTGACAGCGGCCCTGTACTTACAGAAAATCTTGTCGAAATCGGAGGACCTTCTGTAAATCCTTCGAAACGTATTATGGCGAAACGTATGATCCGTACGGGTATCCCTATGATCGATGTATTTAACTCTCTGGTCGTTTCACAGAAGCTCCCTATTTTTTCAAGTTCAGGAGAACCGTACAATCAGTTGCTTGCACGAATCGCCATGCAGGCTGAGGTTGACGTTATTGTTCTCGGCGGTATGGGGCTGAAATATGATGACTATCTCTTTTTCAAAAATACACTTGAAGAGGGCGGTGCATTGAGCAGGACCGTTATGTTTATCCATACCGCTGCTGATCCTACCGTAGAATGTATGAAAGTTCCTGATTTGAGCCTTGCCGTTGCGGAACAATTCGCCTTGAAGGGAAAAGATGTCCTTGTGCTTCTGACTGATATGACGAACTTTGCCGATTCTATGAAGGAAATAGCGATTACTCAGGAACAGGTTCCGTCTAACCGTGGTTATCCTGGCGACCTATACAGCCAGTTGGCTTCACGATATGAAAAAGCTGTCGACTTTGACGATGCAGGATCCGTCACCATTCTTGCCGTTACAACAATGCCAGGCGATGATGTTACTCATCCTGTACCCGATAACACCGGATACATCACCGAAGGCCAGTATTATCTGAAAAATGGCCGTATTGAACCGTTTGGCTCTCTTTCACGTCTGAAACAGAATGTCAATAAAGATACCCGTGATGATCATCGGGCGCTAATGGATGGTATGATCCGTCTGTATTCATCGTATAAGGATACACTTGAAAAAAAATCGATGGGTTTTATGATGTCTGCATGGGATGAAAAACTGTTGAAATACGGTGATCTGTTCGAAAAGAAGATGATGGATCTTTCCGTCAATCTTCCGCTGGAAAGTGCGCTGGATCTCGGCTGGGAAATTCTTGCGGAATGTTTTAGTAAAGATGAGACCGGTATCAAGACAAGTCTGATTGAAAAACACTGGCCTTCCAAATAAGGGGATAGTGAATGGCGAAAATAAAGCTGACAAAAAACGAGCTTAAAAGCCAGAAAGACGCCCTGAAAATGTATCAGCGGTATCTTCCGACTCTGACGCTTAAAAAACAGCAGCTTCAGACAGAGATACGGGCGATAGACGCCCGTGCGAAGGAAGTCCGTGCGGCAAGAGCATCGCTTGAAAAAGAGTTTCAGGCATGGATTGCTGTTTTTGGTGAAAAGGAAGCTTTCAGGCCGGGAATGGTTACGGTCCGTAATATCAGGAAAAAAACCGGAAATATCGCCGGTGTTGAAATACCGGTTTACGAAGGTGCTGATTTTTCACGGGGCGATTATAACCTTTATGAAACACCATTATGGATCGATCTTGCTGCTGACCGTATGGAAAAAGCCCTGTCGCTTGATCTGGAAGCAAGCGTGCTGGATGAACAGGTCAGGCTGCTTTCGAAGGAACTCAGGACAACGACACAACGCGTTAATCTGTTTGAAAAGGTAAAGATTCCCGATACAAAAACGAATATTAAAAAGATAAGCGTTTACCTTGGGGATCAGCAGGTTGCTGCTGTCGTACGGAGTAAAATTTCAAAGAGAAAACTGCAGAATGTTGCCGCTGGAGGGACAAAATGATCGTACCTATGAAAAAAGTCTCTCTTGTTGTGCTGAAAAGCGAACAAAAAGAGGCACTGGAAAAATTACGCGCAGCAGGAGTGCTTCATCCGGATCATCTTGAAGGACGAGGTGAAAAATTTTCGGAACTGAAAAGCTCTCTTGAAAAAGCGCAGGCAGCAGTACTGATTCTTTCTGAGATAAAATCTGCGGCTGTAAAAAAAAGCAGTATGAAACATCCTGAATTATCAGCTGCTGAAATTTCGGCTTTATGTGCAAAAGTTACAGAAGGCGCTGAGCGGAAAAAAATACTTCTGGATTCCATAGTATCAAATACCACGGAACTTGAACGCTTCACAGAGTGGGGTAATGTCGACCCCGCAGATTTTGCATACTTAGAAAAGAAAGGAATTTTTCTTTCATTGTATGAAATTCCGCAGGATAAATGGCATCTGATAGGAAACGATGTAAAGGTGATTATGGTCAATCGGGGAAAATCGCAGATTCATTTTCTGATGCTGTCTGATTCTCCTGACACAGCACGTCCTTCAGGTCTGCCACCGGAGGCATATGCCGTGCCGTTGCCGCGTTGTTCAACTCTGAAACTTGCAGAAGATATAGAGGCCGCCCGTCGCGAAATACAAAAGATAGATTATGAAAAAAATCAGCAGGTTGCATATATACCGGATATCCATACTTATTGTAATTCAGTATTGAATGATATCGAATTTGAAACCTTGTATACAGGTATGGACAAAGAAGATGGTAATAATTCGACAGCCTTATGCTGGATTACCGGATTTGTTCCTGCTGATTTTCTGGATAAAATCAGAATGGTTGCGCACGAGCAGCACTGGGCTATCGCAATATCTGATCCGTCGGATAATGATGAGGTTCCTACAAAGCTGAAGAACAACCGTCTGGTTAGTCTGATATATCCGCTGACGGACTTTCTCGGTACAGTTCCGGGATATCACGAATATGATATTTCCGGATGGTTTCTGCTGTTTTTTACTGTTTTTTTCGGAATGATATTCGGAGACGGCGGATACGGACTACTGATAACCGCAGGTGCTGTAGCGGGAATCCTGTTGGCAAGTACAAAAAGGCAACCTGTTGCGGCAGGACTTAAATTGGTACTGCTGCTGGGACTTGCAACGGTTGTATGGGGAACGGTAACCTGTACATGGTTCGGCCTCTCGATGGAACAGATACCACAGTGGTTGAAGGATATTTCAATACGTCCTTTGTCCAGCGCTTTTTCTGCTGAATATGTAGGGAAAGAAGGCGTTACAACCGTAAGCCAGAATCTGCAGATGTTCTGTTTTTCCTTGGCTCTGCTGCAACTTACTATCGCCCACCTTCATGGGATACGGCGCTATATCCATTCCCTGCGCTGTCTCGGCGACTTTGGTTCGATGTTTATGTTGTGGGGCATGTTTTATGTTGTACTTTCCATGGTCGTGAGCAGCAAAATATTCAGTTTTGATAAAATAGTTTATGGCATTCCAATTGGTACGGTGTCTGTATTTTTTGTCGGAGCGGGTTTTGTTTTGAATTTTGTATTCTCTAACTATGACGGAAGTATTGGAGAATCGATTCTGACAAGTCTGAAGGGTATTATATCCGTGCTGCTTGGTGTCGTGAATGTATTTTCAGATATTGTTTCCTACATTCGTCTATGGGCCGTTGGTCTTGCGGGGGCTGCAATATCGGGTACTGTCAACACCATGGCAGGTCCTCTACTGGGGAAAGCTGCTCTTTTCTTGGCATTTATTATTTTAATCGTATTCGGACATGGTTTGAATATGATTTTGAATGTTCTTTCAGTTATAGTTCACGGTGTACGTCTCAATACGCTCGAATTTTCAACGCATTTGGGTATGTCGTGGTCTGGTTTTAAATACGAACCGTTCAGTGAAACGGTTAACAAATAACCGCATTGGCGGAATAGGAGAATAATATGAATTTTGGAATGCTTGGTGCTGCTGTTGTAATGGGTATTGCCGCCTTTGGCTCGGCAATGGGACTCGGTATTGCCGGAAGTGCAGCTATCGGTGCATGGAAGCGCTGCTATCTGAACAACAAACCTGCTCCGTTCATCCTGACTGTTTTTGCAGGTGCTCCGCTTACTCAGACAATTTATGGTTTCCTTCTTATGCAGACGATGATCAATTCTTCAAAAGATCCCTGGTTTCTTCTGGGACTTGGTTTTGCCTCCGGCATCGGTATGGCAATGTCAGCTATCGCACAGGGACAGGCAGGTGCTGCCGGTTCAGATGCCCTTGGGGAAACTGGAAAAGGATTTGCACAGTATATTATGGTAGTCGGTCTTTGTGAAACAGTAGCGCTGTTTATTATGGTTTTCTCCATGATCGTTTGCTAGGAGCCATCTATTATGTTTAAGACTCCGCGTACAGTTTATATTGGTGGCGCGGGGAAGACAAAACGAATCGCTATAGGAGGGAATGCTCCTGTAACGGTTCAAACTATGTGGAAAGAGGGTATCGCCGATATCTTGAAAAACGGTGATGCCCTTTCTTTGTTATTGAGACGCATAGAAGTTTTGAAATCCCTCGGCTGTGATATATTGAGATTTGCAGTCCCTGATATGGAAAGTGCCGATTCACTGATTGCTATTGCTGCAGAAACGTCAATGCCCCTTGTTGCGGATATACACTTCGATTATCGGCTTGCACTGCGGTGCCTGAAGGGGAATGTAGCTGCAATAAGAATCAATCCTGGAAATATCGGGAATAGAGACAAGGTGGAAAAAGTTGTTGAGGCATGCAGGGAAAAGGGTGTCGCGATACGGATTGGAGTAAATACCGGCAGTCTTCCTGAAGATCTTGAAAAGCAGGTCGAAAGCGGTACCTTGGAACGGGCAGCAGCGTTAGCTCAAACAGCAGCGCGCGAAGCAGCAATATTTGATGAACTCAGTTTTGAACAGGTTGTCGTCAGTATGAAAGCTTCATCGGTGTCTGAAACCGTTGCCGCTAACGAAGCTTTTGCAGCTCTGTATGATCTGCCGCTTCATATTGGTGTCACTGAAGCGGGACCGCTGATAAGCGGGATCGTAAAAAGCACGCTTGCTTTCAGTACGCTCCTGAAAGAAGATATTGGCAGTACGATTCGAGTCAGTCTTTCTTCAACTCCTGAAAATGAAATTATTGCCGGAAAGGAAATATTGCGTGAAACCGGAAAACGTTCCGGAGGCGTAAAAATAGTATCATGCCCGCGATGTGGCCGTCAGGGATTCGATGTTCATGGTTTTGTTAACCGCTGGCAGACCACGCTTATGTCCATAGACAAGGATATCACTGTTGCTGTTATGGGGTGCGTTGTAAACGGGCCAGGAGAGGGAAAACATGCTGATATCGGTATAGCTGGTGCCGGAGGGAAGGCAATAATTTTTAAAAAAGGGAAAATAGTACGAACAGTTGATGCAGAAAATGCCGATACAGTATTTAAAGAGGAACTGGAATCTTTGTGATGACTATACAAAAAAAAACAGGAATGTTATCTGTTCTATTGCTTAATTTTATTTTTCTGCGGCAGATCGCTGCGCAGAATCTTCCGCGGCCTGATCCTGAAAAGCAGGACTGGAGAATATTACAGAATGCCCGGAACTGCTTTGAAAATAAAGAGTATGGAGATGCATTGTATCTGGCAAAGCAGGCAGAAGTAACGCGAAAAGAATATGTTGACTGGACTGTATATACCCTCAACACGGCGCTTAATCCTGCTGAAGTCCGAAAGGAGGGTGACAGTCTGAGTGCAGTCCTCCCTGTTCTTGAAAGGCGGCAGACAACCGATGCGGTGATGATCATACAGCGTATGACGGAAAAAAAAGCTCCTGGTTTTTTTCATGATTCCATACAGAAACTGATGGACTACCTTAAAAAATCATATGTCTATCCAGAAGCTGAGTTCTTGAAGGGAGAAATATATCAACTTGAAGGTGAATATGCCCTTGCCATGCAGTTTTATGATGCTGCATGGCAGAATGCTTTTTATCTCGATATACCTGATCAGAAATATGATATTCTTTATCAGATGGCAGATCTTGCTTTTAACCGGAATAAAATGGATGACTATGAAAAATATCTGCTTCTTATCGTTGCAGATGACCCTTTTTATCGTAATGCCGCATTATGTACTGCCATGACCAGAACCATACTTTCGAAGAACGCAAAGGATAAAAATTCTTTTGAAAATTTCTTTTTGTTATATCGTGCAACAGATACCCGGTGTATTTCTTCATATTTTAAGCTTGCAGACTATTATAACGAAAACAGTCTGCATAACAAGGCTCTGACAGCCTCTGCACTCGGGGTACTGACGGTTTTTTCACGAATATATGATATAATTAAAGTAAAAGATGTTGATTTTGTATATTCTGATTTCAGAACATTTCTGGCTGAAATAAAAAAGTATCCCGATATACTGGACTGGTGCGATGAAAACAGTTTTTGGCAGGGACTGTTTTCATTTGCAGGTATATGTGAAACAAATGGTGCTACAGCGTTTTCCACCGAAACGCTGTCTATTCTTGCAGCCGCGGCACCGGAAGAATACTGGAGAAAGAAAGCTTTGGTTAAACTTTCTTCCTCTTTTTAGTTAGTAGTGCAGACCTACACCGATTTCAACTTCATATGAAGATACATTCCTGCGCCAGTCTGTGTTAAGATATTTTGAAATAACAGTACGGCCTAAATCAAGTCCTGCGCTTGCACGGATTACAAGGCTTCTCCATTTTTCAGGATAGACAAGAAATTCCAGTCCGCCGGAGTAAAATCCATCCTTGTAGTAAAAGTTAGTACCCGTTACTTTATTTTTTGCAAGAGCGAAATCAAAGAAAGGCGCTATCTGTAGTTCACAGTTAAGCATGTGCAGTGCCTTAAGATATTTTGTTTTGTCAAAATCAAACGTCCAGATATGGAAAGGCATATCCATATTCACTACTATCGCTGCAGATGGTTTGCAGGCATAGTCACCTGCATAATCTGTATCACTGGCATATTTCTGATCATCACGTATACCACGCAGCCGTGCACCTATTTTTTCCGAACCGTGCTGGTATGCAAATGCATAAGCATCCATGCACATTCCCAGATATTTAAAAGCAAGGAAAATTTCTGACTCAGCAGAAGCATATGGGACAATTTCATCAGTTTGCGTATTATAGCCCATTGACTGAGTAAAGGTAAGGGAAAGTCCCTGCCTGAAATTTCCGATCCAGTTGATACGTGATGTAGCCAGAGACTGTCCTACTTTATAAATTGGACTTGAGAGATCTTCATCCTCTTCTTCAATGCCATTATGATCCCAATTATAAGTAGCAGATACAAAAGGTGTATAGATAACCTTTCCCCAATTATCGATATATTGTAAAGTTATAGGAACCGAAAAAGCTGCATATTCCGTAAAATAGGTATCATCATCATATTCCGAATAGTCGTCGTAATCACGTACTGCACTTTGTTTCACTTCCCACTGGAGTGAGAAACCTTCAGCATCGAAGGGAAGGCTGAGGATAAAACCGGTTGAGGAATCCCATTCCGGTGAAGAATCTCCCATAGTGTAGGACACTTCCCATGTATTTTCCCACTGAGTATCGAATGGCCCCATCTTAAATGGTATGTCAAAGTCAAGTGAAAGTCCAAAAACATAGTCAAAGGATGTTGAAGCAGAATCAGCTTTGGAATCCTGCTCAAGGGAGAAGGACATATCACTTGACATTGTATTCATTGATCCCAGAAAATTAGTGTCCTTCATTTTCAATTTCATATCATAGCCGCTGTTTGAGTTATATTTAGGATATGGGACAATAAGCATATGATGGGAATCAATGGTTGTAACAGTAATATGTACGTTACTTATGCCATTTGCATCCGGGCTGCTTATTGCAAACTCAAGGTCAGAAAAAGCAAAAAGACGCTGGTTATGGAACTGTTGTTTCAAGTCATTAAAATAGACCATAAAATCTTTTTCCGATGTGAAAATATGAGTTTTATCTATTTTTATATTCTGTTCCAGCGCATACTGCCGTGTAACACCGGTGATATGATATGTTATATCACTAATTCTGTATTGCTGGGCAAAAAGAATCACACTGCTAAATAAAACATTGATGAGTAAAATAATTATTTTTTTCACTAGTAAGCACCTTTACCTTTAAAGACAACCCAGACGGTTTTTATAATAATCCATATATCAAGCCAGATAGACCAGTTCTGGATGTAATAGGAATCGAGTGTTATACGTTCTTCGTATCCTGTATCAGAACGACCGGAAATCTGCCACATACCGGAAAGACCCGGTTTTACGGAAAGAATAAAATTTGAAAGTTCACCGTATCTGGTAAGTTCTGGTCTGGTAACAGGACGTGGCCCTACAAAACTCATTTCTCCACAGAGAATATTCCATAATTGGGGTATTTCATCGAGACTGGTTCTCCGTAAGAATTTACCAAGTTTTGTTACCCTTGGGTCATGTTCAAATTTTCTGTCGCGATCCCACTCTGCCTTCATTTCAGGGTGTTCATGAAGAAGTGTATCAAGCAGTGAATCTGCATTCCTGACCATCGAACGGAACTTCCAGCATTTTATTTCCTCTCCGTTCTTTCCTACCCGGATGTGCCCGTAAAAAACAGGTCCCGGGGACGTTACTTTTACAAGAACTGCAATTATAGCAACGAGCGGCAATATAAGAGGCAGTGAAATCAGCAGAAGGAGAATATCTATCAGCCGTTTTATAAAAAGACTTCCCTGTTTGGTAAGGTTATGCGTTGAAGAAAAACCCAGTATACCGCCCAGATCGCGGACCTTCATACTCATGGTATTCGTATTCTGTATTTTCGGAACCATAATTGTATATCGGTATTGAGTCATAATATCTGTCATTTTTTCTTTATAATCGCATAGTATCGCTACTTTTATTCCCAGCTCTCTGACCGTGATATTGATGTCCTTTCCGGGAGAAAAAACAGGTATCCCCTCAAAGTTGTCATTGTGCGCAGGATCGCTGTTTATGATTACTGCCGGCTTATAGCCGAAATCAGGCCGTTTCATAAGCCTGTCGACAACAAAATCCGCACTGTCGCCGGTTGCATAAATAACGGCAGGAACACCCCACCATCTGCTCCGCGCGAATGTATGTCGCGCAAGTTCCCGTGCCGCCGGGAGTAAAAAAGTTGCAAAGGGAGCAGAGATGATCAGAGCCGCAATGATTGGCCAGCGGCCGTCTGTTTCTACGGAAATAGAAAGCGCTATTCCGCAAAAGCTGAAAGTTGAACAGATAGCAAGATGTCTGACTTCATCAGATGGTGATAGCATAATACCCGGGTATAAATTCGCTGCATAGAAAACAAGAAGTATCGGAGGCAGATAGACTGCATAGGTGACGAACGAACGGAAATTGATCAGTGACTGGTCAATAGCGTTTATAATAAAAAAACTGCAGCAGAAGCAGAACATGATGGTAAACGCATCAACAATCATAAGAGAGATACCCGAGGTGAATGAGCTGGTACGCGGATATTTTGCAGAAAAATCTTTTTTGTACGCTTCGTGTGTCATAAAGAGCCTTTCACCATTATATCGAAAAACAGTTGAATGTCCATAGAATTATTATTTTTTGCCTTCCATGGCTTTCATCAGGATATCAGCAGTGTTTTTATATGAATATCTGTCGGGGAATGCCTGCGGCGGCAATGCGTTATACTGTTGCGTAATTTTTACAGCAAGATCGTTGCTGTCTCCACACTTGAAGAAAATAACAGGGAAACCATCATAGATTTCATGGAAAACGGGAATATCAGACATAATGACATTCGTTTTGCAGGAAAGCGCCTCGAGCGGCGGTATGCCGAATCCTTCATATAAAGAAGGCTGTACCAGAAGATTGGACTGCATGTATAGCATTTTTAATTTTTCGTTGCTTATTTTTCCGGTAAAAGTGATAGACCCCTCTGGTACTGACCTGATTTCTCTGAGTGTTTCAGAATCTCCCGTACGGAAATTTTCTGCATTACCCGCTATGACAAGTCTGGCAGGCAGCCCTTCATCGTGTACTTTCCGGAAAGCCTGGAGAAGAGTATGAAGCCCTTTGTGCGGTTTTATATTGCCGACAAACAGGATTGTATCATTTTTTTCAGGAATCGTTTCACTCGGTTCTGAAATCCATGAAGGTATTCCGTTATAACCGACAATAACAGGTTTTTTGCAGGAAAGCGTATGAAGAATACGGCTTTTCGAGAATTCTGAAACCGTAAAAATTTTTCTCGAAAGATTAACAGCCCTCTGGTAAAACCATTTTCGCGCAATTTTTCCTGACAAAGACGTAAGACCTTTCATATCAAGGAACACGACATCATGAATCGTTGCATATATGGGGATACTGATTCCTCCCGGTATGTTGCAGTAGGGGGTATAGAATACATCGCAGTGATTTATCTGTCCGAGAATATCCTTCGGGAAGGAAAACATTTCATCCAGAGAAAACGGAGGTGTATCACAATAACAGAATTCAACATTTTCCCGCCGGAGAAAAGACATACACTGTTCATGAGTCCCAAGAAGCATGCACTGATTTTTTTTAAGGAACCACGGGATCAGTTCTGAAATATATGTTCCGATACCACCAGATCCAATCATTCTGCAGTCAACTGCTATTTTCATGTATTACCCCGATTTTGAAAGTCTGACAGTGTATTACGTATAGCTGCTGCCATCTGCTCTTTGAAATGTTCTTCCGAAAATTTCCCTGCATACTGTGCTATCGTATTGAAGTCGAATTGATGCTGCCTTTCGATTTTTTCAAACCGGCAGATGGCATTGCATACAGAATCCGTACTCTGTTCGTTGAAAAAAACACCTGTCGTACCATCGATGATAGTTTCAAGAGCACCGCCTTTGCCAAAAGCGATAACGGGTCTTCCGCAGGCCTGTGCCTCAACCGGTATAATTCCGAAATCTTCTTCCGCACAGAAAATAAGGGCTTTGCACCGCTGAAGATACGTTTTTACATCGGCGTCGCTGATTCTTCCGGTAAACGTAATATCAGTATTTTCTCCGGCCAGACGGCGGAGCTGCTTTTCTTCACTGCCGCTGCCGATCACTATCAGTTTTCGTTTCATTTTCATACAGGCGGATATCGCAAGATCAACCCGTTTGTAGGGAACAAATCGTGAAAATACGACATAATAATCTTCAGAAGGCTTGCCGTCAGGTTCCAGCCGGCTGGTTGCCACCGGAGGATAGATAACTATCGCATCCCTGTTCCAGAATTTTTTTATACGCCGGGCAATATATCCGGAATTGGCAATAAGACAATCTATCCTCTGGCTTGAAACGTAATCCCACAGGCGGATGGAAGGAATCCACCTGTCCATGAAAAAACGGGTCAGTCTGCCGCTTCGCCGCCGGTAGTCAAAAAAAAGGTCCCATGCGTACCTCATCGGCGTATGGATATACGCAATATGCGGAACAGCCGGCGGTGTTATGACCCCTTTTGCACAACAGGAGGAACTGCTGATTACGAGATCGTATTCTGAAAAATCAAATGCTTCGAAAGCACTCGGCATGAATTTAAGAAGCTTTGTATAGAGCCTGGTGCTACCGGGAATTTTCTGGATAAACGACGTATGTATTTTTTCAGGAGGAAAATGTGATATCATTTTTCTCTTGTCATATACAAGCGTGTAAATATCCGCATCCGGATACATATCGAGAATAGATTCAACAACTCGTTCAGCTCCTCCGTAATTGACGAGCCAGTCGTGAACAATAGCCACTTTCATAAGCGTTTATCCTGTCAGGGAATAAGTTTCAGCTTGCCTGGTTTAATCTGCTTCCAGTTGTTTTCTTCGAAAATATTATCGTGCACAGTATACCAGTCGCTACCGGCTATCGCAAGAGTATATTTGTTCTGCTGTGAGGGCAGCCAGTTTTTCGATGATGTAATGGTAACCAGGTTCTTTCGACCTTCCGATGTGATCTTTTTTCCGGTAAACGGATTAACCGGATTTGCAATAATATCTTTTACTGCGAGCGTCGGGACGTCCGCATTTGTCATGAACGTATTATCTGTTTTTATGTCACCGGTTGCGTCAAAATCTTTGACCAGCAGATAAGGATGACAGAATTCCCGCATGAACGGAAGTTTCTTTTCTTTAGCAAACTGCCCGGTCGGAACATCCCTTCCATGATCGCTTGCAATAATGATACGGGTATTGTCATAAACACCTTCTTTTTTAAGGTATGCAATCCACGTAGCAAGACGGTGAATGGCGGCTGCGTTGGCTGAGTAATGTTCGCTGTTAGCAAATGGCGTATTCCCGCGATTGGTTACTTTACTGACAGGAATATAATCCGGTGCCTGACA
>DCFS01000096.1:44903-48982 GCA_002319875.1 Treponema sp. UBA1798
ACGGAATAACTGTCAAGAAACGTCGTATTGCCTGCAGCGTCAGGACTCGAACATGCCCACCAGTCACCTCCATTGTAAACCATCTCGCGCATGCAATAGGGCAGATCCATCATAATTCCCATCCAGATAAAATTACGCTTATTCAGTGTGCTTTGTACGGCCGGCAATTCAGTATTATGTTCGCGGTACCAGACGGATTTGTATTTTCCCATGGTATGCAGCGTCGTTATTTTTTCCGGATAGTCATGCATAAAACTCATGTCGGAAATCCAGCTGAACTTTCCCCAGGGAGCATCTGCCATAGTTGCTGAATATCCATTCTGTGCAAACAGACGCGGCAGTACGGTAAGCGCCTCATCATACTTGTCCATAAGAGTTTCTTTGGAACGTTTGTTCATTTCAAGAGGAGTATATTCGTATCCTCCGTACAGAGGAGCTGCCCCCTGCATGGTAAAGAAACCGAACGAAACCGTATTGGGATAATAAGTGAAACCACTGTAAATACTTTTCAGTTCCGGCG
The DNA here is from genome assembly GCA_002319875.1 of Treponema sp. UBA1798. Taxonomy (GTDB): domain Bacteria; phylum Spirochaetota; class Spirochaetia; order Treponematales; family Treponemataceae; genus Treponema_D. Next base: position 45,424 of record DCFS01000096.1, read on the forward strand.
CTTCATTGAAGATTGTAGGGAGATAACCGTTTACGGCTCTGTCGAGCATTATGATACATACATTTTTACCCGTTTTCGACAGATGAAATACAGGATCTACCGTATCGCTCGGTTTACTGTCATAGACTGAAGCCAGTTTCTTGAAGGCCTGCTGAATCGTCAAGCTGTTGTAAAGTCCGACTCCGGCAAGTCCGATGACGCAAACCGACATAAACGCAGTCAGCATTTTTTGTCTGCCATACTTAATCAGGAAATGGACTGCCGGAAACAGAACACAGAGAAGTGCAATGTTAAGAAGCATTTTTGCAGCCGGTACGTTGAAACCTGCGGTACTTTCGAACGTCAGCATAGGGGACATGATACCGTAATGGCCCGGGAATACGAAAACATTTATCAGAGCTCCCAGCGCCACAATAGAAGATAGCACAGACATTGCAGATCTGCTTCTGCGCGAAAATAGAAAATATACGCATACCGGCCAGAAGAGAAAGATTCCTGCTGCCTGAAGCATTGTATTTTTTATGAAAAACAGAGGGGTTGTATAACTGTCAATAAAAGAAAATTCCTGCGGAGATGAAACGATGATATTCGAAGCCGTCAGTAACCCGGTAACAAGGCATAACGACAGAGAAGAAAGAAGGAACAGTACTGTACTGGTTTTTCCATGCTCGGAAAAACGTAAAATCATAAAAGTTATTTCTTTCCGTATCCGGCGGAGCAATAGCGGTACGAATGGAATTATGGCAGTCAGAGCTATGAAAAAAAGGCACTGCGACAGTCCCGTACCGGAAACTATCAGGATTATGTCCACAATAACCAGAATTCCCATGCAGGTAAAGAACAACACTTTCAGAGGATTTTTGAACTTATAAAAAAGATTTTTTATAAGCGAAAATATATTGTTCATAGTCCAGTACAATACAAGTCCGGAAGGAGAATTGTACAGGAGTACAAGGAACAGCAGTGCCATGATATACAACTGCAGTTTATCTTTCAGTGCAAAACCCCTGGTATAAATGTATCCGGCAATAATATTTATTACCGTCATAACAACAGGCAGTATATTGACGGAGAACGTTCCGATAGAGAACATTGCGTCGGGAGCGCCGAGATCCTTTATAAACAGGAAACTCTGCCCCCGCAGTGTTCCAAGGTTTGAAAGGAATATATATGCCGCAATAAAAAACGGTATCTGGATCAACAGCCCGAACGACGAGCGTAATGCCATAACCGGATGGTAATGATGCTGTTTGTAATATGTCGACAGCATCATGTACTGCTCGTCACCTTTGAATGTTCTTTTTATCCTTTCAACACCCGGTTTGAGTTCTGCTTCCGTATCGCGCTCAATCTGCTGCCATTTTTCTGCAACGACATACAGCGGCAGACACAAAAGGGAAACCGCTACACTGACCCCGATGACTGACAGTCCGGGAATATAAAAACTTGCCTGTATGGCAACAAATACCAGCTCTATAATCTGCATGAGCGGGTAAATAATAATAGTATATAAGATTCCGGCCATAAAAATCAGCACACTCCAATACTATGCATATATTCCCGGAGGACTTCAGTAAAACGCTTCATTTCCTCCGGTTTGATATCGCCCATATTCGCAATTCTGAATGTATCAATATTACCGAGTTTTCCGGGATAAATAGTAAAACAGAATTTCCGCGCATAGTCATGCAGTGCGGTAAAACTGTATTTTGTAGATTCCGGAATAAGGATTGCAGTAATAAAATGGGACTGATATTCTTTTTTTACAAGCATCTTTAAACCGATTTCATGTAATACATTTACCAGTATTTCCCAGCATGCGGTATATCTTTCATACCTTTTTTCGATTGTTTCCTGTTTTGTTTCTATAATTGCCTGTCGGAGGGCATAGAACGTCTGAACCGGAGGGGTAAACCTTGTCTGCTTTGTCTCAAGGAAATAAGTATACTGGTCGTATATGTTAAAATAATAGTTACGCATCGGCCAGTTTTTTTGCTTAAGGAGTTCGTCCTTTTTACAGATAACGAATCCTACACCGGCCATACCCTGTATATGCTTGTTTGATGTCGCAGACATGAAGTCTATTCCAAGTTTTTCAAGATCCATCGGCATACCAGCATAAGCGCTTACCGCATCGACAATAGTAATAAGACCGTATTTTTTTGCCATCGGGCAGATAATATCAAGCGGATTGAGAAGACCTGTTGTTGTTTCATGATACACAATAGCAAGGGCTGTATATTTGCCGCTTTTGAATTCTGCCTCCAATTTTTGAATGTCAATGGGCTCATAAGATGAGCTTTTGAATACAGTCACATTTTCCTTATATACATTTGCAATTTTTACAAGCCGTGCACCGTATGAACCGTTATCAACGATAAGTACATGTCCGTCTGGCGGGACACATGAAGAAATGAGAGCTTCGTCAGCGCCGGTTCCTGAAGAACCGAACATAACGGTTACATATTTTTCCGGATCTGCAACGAAAGCGGTAAGATCCTTCGCGACCTGTTCCATAAGATTTCCGAATTCCATCTCCCGCGGACATATATCCGGCACGACCTGTGCATATTTTACGCTGTCTGTGGTTGTAGAAGGACCGGGATTCAGCAGGACTTCCCGCCGTATATTCTGGAGAGATTCGTTTTCCTGTATCCGCGGCCAGATCAGTTTGACTGCCCTGTCGAGCATCGCCTCGTCATCTATTTCTGTCCATGCGTAATACTCAATTTTTCGTACATAAATTTGCGCATCAGCGGCAACTGCAGCCATAGCCTGCTCGTAATCGAGCTTTGGTTTATCTTCATGATGGGCGACTGCATATGCCACCATTTTATCAAGAGCCGCTTTTGAAAGCTTCGTGATTCCGACCAATTCACCGGCAACTGTTTTAATCTGATTTTTGTCTTTGCTTACTTTTGTAAGCATGTCTTCGCTGCCGGTTTCAAGGTAAACTTCGTCCTCACTGTGTGTAGTTCCGGAAGCCAGAATGACATTTTCCCTGCTGTCGTTATCAAGTACTTTTAGTCCGACAGCATCGTACAGCAGATCGCTTTCAAGCAGAAGGAAATCACCGCTAACAAACGGTGCACAAACTTCGAGGGTCCCCATACTGCTTGTATTCGCATAGTCCTCATTCCATACCGTCATGATACACGGATATTTTTTCGCCAGTCTGTCGTACCATTCGCTGCAGTGTCCTGTACCGATAATAATATTTTCAATTCCTGCGGCAATCAGTTTACGCACAGAGCGTTCAACCATTGCAGTACCTTCGATTTCAATAAATCCTTTCGGCATACAGGTGGTACGTTTCCCGAAACGGGCTCCAAGTCCACCTGCAACAATAACTGCCTGTTTAATCATGTAAAAACTCCATAAATGCTTTTTTGTTTTCGAGCGGTGTAGAGGTAGGGCGCCCCAGATCTTTGCGTGCCCCCTTGCGAACTTTCACTTCTATAAAAGTGAGTCTGGTATCCGTGGCAGCTGCAGCCAGTGCCTTTTCCAGTACGGCCATGCTTGAGACGGAAATAACATTTTCATATCCGCAGGATTTTGC
>DCFS01000343.1 GCA_002319875.1 Treponema sp. UBA1798
ACCAGTTCACAGTAGACTTCGTCACTCAGACACCAGATCTGATGCCTTTTTACCACATCGGCTATTTTTGCCAGTTCGGAAGCGGGTATCATCCTTCCGGTAGGATTACTCGGGGAACACAGCATAATGGCCTTAGTCCGCGGAGTAATCGCCTTTTCGATCTGTTCCGCCTCAGGATAAAATCCGTTTTTCGACGTATCGAGATGTATCAGAGTAACATCACACAGTGCGGCAAGCGGCTGGTAACTGACGTAACACGGTTCACAGACAATAATTTCGTCGCCGGGATTCAGAATCGTACGCAGTATGGCATCAACTGCTTCCGAAACACCTATCGTTACCAGTATTTCATTTTTCGGACTGTAGTACAGATTGTAGCGTTCAAGGTATTTCGCTATCTGCTCACGAAGTTCGAGCAGCCCCCAGTTCGAAGTATATGACGTATGCCCCTGTTCAAGATGATAAAAAGCTTCTTCGCGCATAAGCCAGGGTGTCGCGAAATCCGGTTCGCCCACTCCGAGAGAAACGATATCATCACGGCCGATTATCATATCAAAAAATTTACGTATGCCGGACGGCGCTGTTGCCATCATCTTGCGTGAAAATTTATCCTCTCGCGTATTCATCAGGCTGTTACTCCCTGACGGTGGTCTTTGTCCGCCTCTACATAGACGATATCGTTTTCCTTATATGTCTTGAGTATAAAATGAGTCTTCGTTGAACGGACACCTTCGAGCGTGGACAGTTTTCTGGCCACAAAAAAAGCAACTTCCTTAAGTGTATCACCTTCGATTATCACTTTCAGGTCGTAACCGCCGCTCATCAGATACAGGGATTTTACCTGCGGGAAACGCCAGATACGGTCCGCCACTGCGTCGAATCCGTGTTCCCGCTCAGGCGTAACCTGTATTTCTATTTCTGCACGTACTTTATCTTTTGCCTCTCCGTCCTTTTCAGGATTTACGATAGCTGCATATTTCATGATAACGCCGTTGTCCTCAAGCTGTTTTATTGCAGAGCGGACTTCATCAGGGGTTTTCCTTGTCATTGCGGCAATATCGTCAACAGAAAGCCGTGCGTTTTCACGCAGCAGGTCAAGAATCTCTTCAGTATTATCCATAAAAATACTCCTGTGTTTCTATTAAGCACAATAAATCATTTTCAGACAATAAGCAATCTGCCCACATGACACGCCCTGTTTTGCCTGTATCTCGTTGATTATATCGTTTATTTTATATATAGTAATTTATATGGATAAACTTAAAATACTGCTTCCAAAGGGCAGAATTTATGAAAACGTCATCAATCTTTTTAATGGCGCAGGGATCAGAATTGACCTGCCGGAGCGTGCATACCGCCCTACGGTAAATCAGGAAGATATTGAAGCAAAGGTCATGAAGCCTCAGAATATCGGAAAACTGCTTGAACTCGGCGCGCATGATGCAGGTTTTACCGGGCGCGACTGGATAGATGAAACGGATGCCGATGCAGAAGAAATCATGGATCTCGGATTTGATCCGGTACATATTGTTGCTGCAGTACCCAATACGATTGATGATCATACGCTTTCGCATAAACGGGTAATTGTTGCCACGGAATATGAACATATAGCGCGTAAGTGGCTTGAAAGTAAAAAAATGAATTTTCTTATCGTCCGTACCTACGGGGCAACCGAGGTTTTCCCTCCTGATGATGCGGACATGATTATTGATAATACGGCGACAGGCCGGACACTTATGGAAAACGGACTGAGAATTGTCGATACGATCATGTGCAGCTCCACCCGCTTTTTTGCTTCAAAACAGGCTCTTAAAGTGCCTGAAAAAAAGCAGAAAATCATGGAGCTTAAAATGCTGTTCGAAGCAGTGCTGGATGCACGCGACCGCGTAATGCTCGAAATGAACTGCTCAAAGGACAAATTCGAAGAACTTGTAAAAGGTCTGCCGGCAATGAGAAGCCCCACGGTAGCCCCCCTGTATGGGGACGACGGTTATGCAATTAAGATTGCCGTTAAAAAAAGCGAAGTGCCTTTACTGCTTCCCAAGCTCAAAAAACTCGGTGCAACGGATATTCTTGAATATGAATTACGGAAAGTTCTTGCCTGACAGGGAGATAATAAATTGGAACGTATTGCAGCGGTAGAACGGAAAACAGAAGAAACGAACATAACGCTCACCCTTAACCTTGACGGTTCCGGGAAATGTGATGTAAAAAACCCCATCGGTTTTCTCGATCATATGCTGCATTCCTTCTGCAAACACGGACTGTTCGATCTCAACGGATCATTATCAGGAGATCTGAACGTAGATCAGCATCATCTTATAGAAGATACAGGCATAGTTCTCGGCATGTGTTTTGCCAGAGCTCTCGGTAACTGCGCCGGCATTTACCGGAGCGGCAGTTTTCTGTATCCGATGGATGAAAGCCTGTGCCGGGCTGCGGTAGATTTCGGCGGAAGGTCCTGCCTTGTATGTAACGCAGAACTGAGCGGGATACCGCTTGTCTCCATAAATGCAGACGGGAAGGCCGCCAGTTTTCAGACAGACTGTTTTGAAGATTTCTGGCAGGGATTTACCGATAATGCCGGATGCAACCTGCATCTTGATGTCCTGCGGGGCCGCAGCGACCATCACAAAATGGAAGGACTTTTCAAAGCCGCGGCACGCGCAATACGGGCAGCAGTTGAAACAGACCCCCGGAGAAACGGGGCAATACCGTCGACGAAAGGCATAATCGTCTGACAGGATCTGATGGCACCCCGATTTTACTATCCTTAAAGATATCAGCCGGTATTTCCAGCCTTTAACGCAGGAAAGCGGTTAGTAAATACCCCCCAGGGATAAACTCACTGATAACAAAAAAGAGGAACTGATATAACATCAGCTCCTCTTTTATTTAAGCCTCAGTTGATTAAAGCAGCGTTTTCAAAACCCGCCTGACTTTTGAAAACATCCCCTGCGGCTTAATTATCTTTGTCAATTGCATTGGCTGCTGTACGACCGGAAACAAAGACTTCAACGATTGCATTGCCGCCAAGACGGTTACCGCCATGAATACCACCGGTAACTTCACCTGCTGCATACAGACCTTTGATAATCTTGCCTTTCTGAGTCAGCACGTGGCGTTCCGTATCAACTGTCAGACCGCCCATTGTATGATGGGTCGAAGGAGCCAGCAGTCTGATCTTGAGTTTAACACCATCAAGTTTGTAAGAAGCAACATTATACGAACCGTTTTTGTTTTTGCCCGCGTTACCGATAAGTGCAGTCCAGCCTGTTTTTGGTACGGCAAGTTTATTCTCTGTTCCGGTCATCAGGGCATGGTCGTAATCGGTTATTTCCTTCCTGACAACAGCCGGATCAGCTTTAATATCAAGCTGTGTGAACAGGTCACCTAACTGACCGATTGTACGTGTATACTGCCTCCATTCAACATCCTGATCCCACAAAGGTGTACCCGGTCTGCCGTATGGATAAGGGCCCGGGACAGCCTGTTCGTCATTGCTGATTTCTATAACAGTACCCTTAACACCATTATGTTCAATACCGTTTTCAAATTCACCAAGCGAAAGCACATCCCGCTCTCCGGTTTCGTTCAGATACCGTTTACCGGTTACCGGGTTAAGATAAATGGCATAATTTCCACCGCCGAATGCAAGCTGTCCGTTGTCTACCCATGAGATAGGCATGAGCTGTGTAAACTCAAGACCAGTCATGGCCGCACCTGCTTTTTCGCCCATATCAAGACCGTCACCGACCAGCGACGAGCGGTTTGTTGTCTTCGTCTGGTCAGAGAGCGTACCGGCTTTCCAGTAGTCGTTAGTCTTGACAACCTTTGCGATATTTGCAGCGTAGCCGCCGGTAGCAAGCACGACTCCTTTCTTTGCATGTGCCGTAACCTGTGTACCATCGAACATAACTGCTTTAACTCCGGTTACTCTGCCTTTTTCAACAATCAGTTCTTTAGCAGCTGTTCTGAGCATAATCTTGTTGGATGCAGCAGTTTTGCTGGTTTCAAGGATTGTTCTGCGCGGGGGAACAAAGTATGAACCCCACTGGCCTGTCTCATTCTTGCCGTCGCCATCTGCATCAAAGTTTGCACCAATGTACTGATTTTCACGGTTCCAGAGTGCCCCGACAATCGTCGGCTGAATGTCTTCAACAAATGTCGATCCTTGTGCTTCAAGCCATGGTTTAAGATCCTGCCCGCCTTTAATAAACTGGCTTACCAGATCATAGTTGCCATATACCCATTCAGTGAATTCCGCATTCGGACGCAGTCCGCCGTAGTATGTCTGGAAAATGTGCAGATTTATAGTAGAAAACAGAGTCAGTTCTGATTCCGGAACACCGGCTGCCAGTTTCGGTTCTGCCCATGCCAGATATGCTTTGATTTCGCCCTTCAAGGCCTGTAGTGTCGGCAGATATTCTGCATGAACACCGTGTTTGGAAAGTTCAGCAATATCGCCTGCGACGAACCACTTTGATGCACCGGTCCCGTCAAATTTCTTTTCATCCCAGTTAAGGATTGTCTTAAGTACCGTAATGTTGCCGTTGGCTTCTTTAACTTTGTTGTATGTCTTACCGTCAACAGTATAGACTCCCGCTGTTGCATCAGGATTTGCAGGATCCCATACCAGATATGGCATCACAGACTGAAACTGGCCGCCGGAAACGAGCGTGTTCCCGCCTATTTCAGCATTTTTTTCGATAATAAGAACAGAGTCTCCATTCTGGGCCGCCTGAGCACCGGCTGCAATACCTGCACCACCTCCACCGACTACTACGACATCGTAAGTTCCTTCAATTGGAGCTTCTGCAGTGTGAACGATTCTGTTTGTCTTAAAACCTTCAATATCAGAAGCACCGGCTTCCTGAGCAGCATCCACGAGCGCATTACGTACACCATTTGAAGTGAATGTCGCACCGGAAACAGTGTCTATACCGGAACCGTTTGCAGCAATAGCATCTGCAAACATGATATCAAAGGCCGGGGTACCGACATGAGGTGTTTCTTTGGAAGAGTTTACTTTGATGTCCGTAATAGCGTTATTACTGAATGTAACATCCAGTACGACAGGACCGTTCATACCTGTTCCGCTTCCTGAATAGGTTCCTGCTTTATAAGTAACAGGGACATTTACAGGAGGCGCTTCTGCAGTAACTGTTGCACCTGCTTTAGAAAGTGCAACTTTTATTGCACTGAGTATACCTTTGGAAGTGTCTGTGCAACCCGATACAGTATCAACATCAGCAGACTGAGCCTTGAGTACTGCAACAGGCAGCTCCTTTAATGCGGGGTCTGCAAGACCCGCTGTTTCATGTTGTTCTGTTATTGCGACAGATTTGATCTTGTCTTTCGTCAGCGTTACGGTTACCGTAACGTCTCCATTGTGGCCCTTACCTGTTCCTGTGTAAGTTCCCGGCTTATATTTACCGCCGGAACCGGAACATGAACCGAAAGAGAGAGCCAGGACTGTGCCGAGCATAATCCCAAGCACAGTTACAACTGTTTTCTTCATATTCGTCTCCTTAATATAAAATGATATTCTGGAAATAATATACATTAATAGAGACGTTTACAAAAGTCCGGCAGGCTTTGCAGGTACCCCTTATAGTAAAAAATCAGAACCGGCTTGAGTCACTTTCAAAAGTCTGTTACTTTCGAAAGTGACTTTTGCGGAAATTTCCCCAAATCAGTGTATTTTAATGATCTGTAAATTTTCCGCGGACAAATTAAAGCCGCGTTTTCAAAACTCGTCTGACCTTTGAAAACGCCCCGCTCAAGTACCTGTATTATTCAGCATTTTCCTATTCGAGCTCGTATGTTTCGCCATATTTGACAATCGTCACGTTGTTATATCCATGTTCCGCCAGATATTTATAAAAGAAATCCTGTGCATCGGGTTCTCCGTGCACCATAAATATCTGTTTGAGCCTGCTTTTGTCTATCGAATCAAGCCAGTCCGTACATTCAACATAATCCGCATGGGCACTGAAAGCATTGATCTGCTCAACTTCCGCTTTCACGTGGTACCAGTCTCCCATGATTTTTACTTCTTTTTCACCGTCGCGGATTCTGCGTCCGAGAGTATCCTGTGCCATATATCCGACGATAAGAATCGTATTACGTTCATCCCCGATATTGTTCGCAAGATGATGAAGAACACGGCCTGCTTCACACATCCCATCCGCGCTGATAATAATCATCGGTCCGTCTTTTTTGTTCAGATCTTTTGACTCGTCCACACTGTTGATAAATGAAAGTGCACCGAAACCAAAAGGATTCTTATGATGCTTCAGAAAAGCTTCGTTCGTTTCTTCATCGTAACATTCCGGGTGCACACCGAATATACCGGTTGCGCTCGTAGCCATAGGAGAATCGACATAAATGGGAACAGCCGGAATCTTTCCCTGATCGGCAAGCAGATGCAGATAATAGACAAGTTCCTGAGCCCGTTCGATGGCAAACGACGGGATAATGATTTTTCCTTTTTTCTCAACAGCTTTATGTACGATACGTTCGAGTTCATCCATGGCAAACTGTTTGTCTTCATGCCGCCGGTTGCCATAGGTACTTTCAAGATAAATATAATCGGGAGCAGGAACATTGACGGAAGGATCACGGATAATCGGTTTATTCCTGCGGCCAAGATCTCCGGTATATAGTATCCTGATTTCATTCGCGCCGCCGCTTACCAGCGGAGACGGTGCGTTCAATCCTCCGTGCAGCCCCTTTATCGTAATATACGCATATGCAGATCCCAGAATATGGCCTGCATCAAAAAATTCAAGCTGAACGTCCGGAGATATATACATTTTACGGTTATAGGAAAGCGTTATCATCTGATCAGTAGCTTTCGTACAGTCCTTTTCATCAAAAATGGGCTGCCACGTAAATTTCTCACCTTTTTTCGTTGCCTGCTTTGTAAGATATTCGGCATCTCTGGCCTGTATCCGGGCACTGTCCATCATTACAAGATTGGCAAGGTCCCTGGTAGCAGGAGTTGTATAAATGTTACCATCAAAACCATGCCGGACAAGAACAGGCAGCAGCCCGCAATGGTCGTAATGAGCATGTGTCAGAATGACGGCTTCAAGCTTATCAGCCGGAAAAGTAAAATTACGGTTCTTTTCATCAGAAGCTTTCCGCTTCCCCTGGAATGCACCGCAGTCTATCAGAAAAGAACGGCCATTAATTTCAAACACATGCTTTGAGCCGGTCACTTCCTGCGCAGCCCCTAACGAATAAACAGTAATTCCCATACTCACCTCATAAAACTGTATTTCAGGGCATCTCTGAAAACTCACTTTCAGTGACTTTTCAGAGGTGCCGTCGAGTTTTAAGTCGTCATAATATCACGACTTAAAACATCGTACTTTCAGAGTTACCTCTAAAAGCTGAAGTTTTTAGAGGTTCCCTTTATTAAGTGTACCGCTGATTATTTATTTCAACAAGTACGATTTGCAAATCGGCATTTTTTAGATATAATAATAGATAAAGTAAATGAGACGTTTGCAAAACTCAGACGCGCTTTGCAAACGTACCTGAATGTATCTACGAGGTTGTTTTGTATACAAGGCTTTTAACGGATCCTCCATTCAAGCTCGTGCGTAACGGGAAACCGGCATTTGGAACCTATAAGGGAGTTCCCTCCCGTATTGATATAAAAGGCATAGAAGCTCCGTTCGGAGGATTTCCTTTACCGTCAGCATTAACAAGATTACGGATCAGAAGCAATTTAAACTTTATATTCAATATAGGTGATTATATCGGTACGGTGGAGTTTTTTGACGCGAAACTGTTCGGGTTTGCGGAAGTACTATTCTGGAATACAAAGACCAATACCCGGCTGGCATACCGTACGCTGGTAGGCCCGCGCAAACGGCTTGTCCCGATGAGAACATCCAACGCAATTTGTGCAAGTTTCCGTAAATCACGCTACATCAGGATAAGCTGGGACCGCCGGTATAATCGTATTTCCCTTCTTTTCAATGTACGGGGAGATTCCGTACGATCGTCTGCAAACGGCGCTTTTCTTGCCCGTTTTACAGATACAAACATGTCCGAGATCGTTTCCGTCATGCCGGCTCCGACCATGCGCCGCTGTTCCGCCACATGGATTGCAGCAATGCCCATTCACGGGGCCCTGTCTCTTGGAGCCACAAAAAAGGCAACGGAAAGGACAATGGCTGATACGGACGGACTGGGAATACTGGCATTAAACCGCTGTTATTTCAAATTCCATACAAAATTCGAAATAATCACCGGTCTTGGAATATCTGATACAAAAAAAATTCAGTTCAGAGTCGTAACATCTTCTCTCGATGCTGCCGATATTAATAAATATAATGCGAACGTTCTTTTCTGTGACGGTGAAATATCGCCACTGCCGCAGGTATATGTAACACATCCGTTTGGCGTACATGGAAAATGGATTATTCAGGATACCGAGAGTATGGTAGATTTGGAGTTCACTCCGATATCGGACAACCTTAGAAAAATGAACGCCGTTGTCATCCGTACCGTCTATCATATAATTTATGGTACGTTCGAAGGGATACTATTGACAAATACCGGAGAAAAAATCAGTCTGCATAATTTCCCCGGTATTATAAAAAAAAGCCAGCTGCGTCTGTAACATGTACATGGAGGAGTACAATAAATTATGAGTGATTATCAGCCCCCCAAAAAAAACACGGTTTATGAACCAGGTACGCTGGATCAGACACGTAAAAATATCGGACCTATAGATCAGGAAGAAGCGAAACGCATGACAAAAATACTTGGCGGTGAAGTATTTACGGAAAAATCTGCACCAGCGGATTTAGCGGCCCTCCCAAAACAGCCGATACAGCGTCATGCACACCCGGATAAAACGTCAAAAAAAGGCCGTACCGTACCGGCAAATCCTGAGATACAGAAACCTGTATCGGGAGAATCAGAAAAATCAAAAGCGGTTCCCGAAAAAAAAAGCCATCAGGCAGGGCTTCCTGAAATATCCGAGGCAAACTGGCAGCTTATGGACCACCTGATGATGTCGCAGGAATACCGGATAAAACCGAATTATGGTTTTTTCAATTTTATACGGTACCTGCAAAAAAATGGTATCTATAAAATTATGCCTGATTTTGCAGAAACCAATCTCAAACGCAATATAGAACATCTTCAGGCTTTTATAACAATAATAAAAACACTTATCCAGGCAGCTCCCAAACCCTATAAGACAAAAATACAACAGGAAAACGACCTCAAATTCAGGTTCCTCCGGAGAATAGCAGAATGGTCTCTCAGGGAACTCAAACTGATGTATATCGATATAGAAAAAAACACGGCAAACATTACCGTAACCGATCTTATTCCGTATGTACGCGAAATCTATGGCATTCTTGCCCAGATTATGTATCTGGGGGAAACAGGAGTTCCGCAGATAATCAAGGAAATTTATAATGATGAAATAGAATATCCGGATACCGACCGGAAAAGAATTACGGTTCTGGCAAAGGACGGAATCAGTGAATGGATTTATCTGTATACGGAAACAATCAAAGGTCTGTATCCGCTGCTGATGCGAATGAGCGGTGGAAACTATGCTCCATTTCCTTCATTCTTTACAGCAAATATTAAAACTATTCTGAATTTTCTCGGTAAAACAAAATATGATCTGCTTTTCATTGAAAAAGAGGAACATGAAAGCGTTTCCATCCCTCACGAGCAGGAAGCAGAATTGAATACAGAGAGCAGGCAGAACAGTGTAGCCGAACCAAGGGCAAATATGGAACTTGTAAAAGCAGGACTTTCGCTGCTCGATGCACTGTTTCCGCAGGCAGGTTTCAAAAATATAGAAACCATGCCTGATCTGTATCCGTATTTCCAGCCGCTGTTCGCCCTGGAAGACGGTTTCAATCTGCTTTCCCCTGAAAATCCGCTGCAGGTTGTGGTCGTTCTGCTGAAGATTCTGGAAGATCTGTTTTACGGATGCCGCAACATAGAGTTTAATTTTGAAACAAGCGAATATAAATCGGATAAAGCCGATACGGTTTCCGCAGTTATAAACGACTGGTCACAATACCGGGAAATGATGTTCAATAAGGCATATGCGTCAGTACTCAGTGATTTCGTAAACGAACTGTATACACAAAGTGATTTTCTTTATTCCCAGTATGGAAAAAAACTTATCAATAAAATGCTCTGGCTTACAAAATATCATTTTCTTCCATACTATAAATTTGAAAAACTGGTGCTTGAACGGCCTGAAAACGATTTGACCTTTAAGCCGCTTTATTACAGAACTTCATTCATCTGCAAAACACTTACGGAAATCGCAAAAAATATCGATCAGGCAGGAAAAGATAAAACTATGATCACCGGAGTTCAGAATCCATGGGCACACTACCGTTTTGATATCTCCAATATAACATCAGAACGCCTTGATGTTCTGCTTGCGGCAAAACGGCAGGGGCCTAATATGACAGCAACAAATGCGAATCTGATTAAGTATACGCTATGCATTATGGCTGTTCTTGACTGGTGGATAAACGATTCTTCAAGCCCTGCATATCTGTCAAATCCGATGAAAATATATCGTGTATCCGGAAAGGACGGAGGTCCCATTTTTTCTGTTCCGGTACGGAATGATCAGAAAATTCTGTTTGCAGAAAATATCAAATCAATGGCAAGAAAAAAAGCTGAAGGTACACCATCCATCGGGCAGTAACCGCAGTAACCGCAGTACTGCCGGCGATGAAGATTTACAACTGTATCCCCGTTGCGATCTTTTCGTTAAAACGTTCAAGCTTTTTACCTTCGAGGGGGTTCTGTCCGCCGGCAAGTAAAGTTCTGACAGCCTCCATTTCCTCTCCTGAAAAAGTTACGCCCTCTGCCATATAATTTCTGAATGAAGCTACCGCCGAAGGAGCGACTTTCCCTGCCAGCTCAAGGAGAACTTTTGCATATTCGCGGATTTCAAGTTGTGCATGACGGTCAAGCCTGAGTTTGAGGAAATGGAAAAGATTATGCAGATCCATCTGCCAGTAAAATTCCGTATATAAAGCAAGAGGCAGATTTATACGTGCTATTTCCCGCGCCAGACCGCTGTCCACCATTTTTGAATAATCCTCATAAGCTTTTTTTTGCCCTGCTTCGAATTCATTACGGATTTCCTCCGCCTGGACAGCTGGCAGAGGATCATCGGAACGTCCCTGCTTATTATCTTTACTCTGGGAAGCAATATTTCCGGCTGCAGGCACATAAAATTCATCTTTCATAATGGAATATCTGCCGGAAACTTCATTCAAGCGTCCGGTACGGTGCCGGATCCACTGACGGGCAACGAAAATCGGCATTTTCAGATGAAAAGTCATGACAACCTGTTCGAACGGCGATGTATGCTGATGACGCAACAGATAATCGATCAGTGCCGCATCCTGCGAAACCGTTTTTGTGCCTTCTCCATAGGAAACACGGGCAGACTGCACGATGCGCTGGTCTCCACCGTAATAATCGACAAGCCGGACGAACCCTTTATCAAGAACAGGATACGACTTATCCAGAACAGCTTCTGCTTCAGGAACGATACAATGAGACATAAAACCCTCATAAAAAAAAGATTACCGGGCCATTCTTAAAAACAACAGGCCTTTGAAAATGACAGCACCAGTGTATCATAAGAACCGTTTTACTTCCAGAGACGCCGGTAAACAGCCAGAATGTCTTCTTTCGTAACAGGCTTAACCGTATTTGCAGGACTGCCGCTGGCAAGTGCATCCGCCGCCATTTTTTCCCCGGCGCGGGCAAACGCGTCCCGGTCGATACCGTATGCTGCCAGCGATGGTATATCCAGAGTCCTGCACATTCCGTCAAGTGCCGTAATAAACGATTCGGCAGCCACCCTGTCGCCGGAAGACTCGGAAGCCGCTCCTATAACCCGGGCGATATCAGCGAATCTGTCATAGCATCCGTCAAGAGCAAACCGCAGGCATTCGCTGATAAGCATCGCATTCGAAACACCATGAGGTACATGAAATAAAGCCCCTATGGGACGGCTCATGCCGTGAACGAGTGTTACGGAAGAATTGTTTATGCAGAAACCTGCCTCATATGCCGCCAGAGCCATTTCTTCCCGTGCTTTTCTGTCAGCTCCATTCCGGTATGCGGCAGGCAGCGAGGTAAATATGCGCTTTATAGCCGACAGTGCATACAGATCCGTCAGAGGACATGCTTTCCGCGACGTATAAGCTTCCACCGCATGCGTCAGGGCATCCATACCTGTCGCAGCAGTAATACCGCGCGGGGATGAAAGAGCATAGGTATAATCGATTACCGCCAGGCAGGGAAGAAGACCGTCACCTTTTAAGAGCAGTTTCACATTACGTGACGTATCTGTTATTACCGCAAATTTTGTCGTTTCGGAACCAGTGCCCGCCGTAGTCGGAATAAGTACAAGAGGGGGAAAAACTCCTTCAATCTCCTTTCCGGCATAATCGGCTATCTTTCCGTCGAGAGAACTGAAAACCGCTATGGCTTTGGCCGTATCAAGCGGACTCCCGCCCCCGAAACCGATAATAAAATCACACCGCGCAGACTTATAAGCCTGTATGCCGGCGGCAACCATACGGTCGGTCGGTTCACCTTCTATATCGTTGAACAGTTCCGTCGTAATACCCAGCACTCCGAGACCGGCAGCAAGCTGCCCGGCAAGTCCGGTCCGGGTAATCACTTTACCTGTTACGACGAACGCCTTTTTCCCCAATTTTTTTATCGAATCGCCGGCAGTCTCCAGCGCATTTTCTCCTATAATGGTACGTATACTGCCTGTAATCTGATATGACATACGTAAGCCCTCCTGTATTATTCCGTGTTTCCTTACAGATATTCCCTGTCAACAATAGAAAGGACTTCATCTACACTGGGTAATTCCTCTTCCAGCTGTGCAACAGTAATTATCAGAGGAGGGGCAATAATAATCATATTTTCATGCGAATACGTCATGAATCCCCGTGCTTTCAGTTCGCTGATAATTTTTCCCATAATATTGCCGGGATCCATACCGAAAGAAACGAGAGCTTCGTGTGTCTCTTTATTCTTTACCAGTTCTATGGCAGAAAAAAGACCGATATAACGGACATCACCCACACAGCGGTGCTTCTTTTTCATATTCTCAAGAAATTTTCCGAGGAATTCTCCTGACCGTGCCACATTTTCAGATATTCCCACCTTTTCGTAAAAATCTATACAGGCAATTCCCGCTGCACATGCAAGCGGGTGGCCGCTATACGTGAGGCCGCAGGACAGCATGTGATCGTCAAAATAACCGGCTATTTCTTTACGCACCACACAGCCGCCGAGAGGAACATATCCGCAGGTAACCCCTTTTGCAAATGTTACAATATCAGGAATGACATCAAAGTTCATAAAGGCAAAAAGTTTTCCGGTACGGTACCATCCTGTCATAACTTCATCGCAGATCATTACGATTCCGAATTCGTCACAAATTTTTCTGATACCCTGCAGATACCCCTTTGGAGGAATGATTACTCCGTTTGATCCGGTAATCGTTTCCACGACGATCGCCGCTGTACGGTCACGTCCCTCATAAATTATCTGCTCACGGAGTTTCGCTATATAGTATGCAGAAGCTTCCTCCTCTGAAGAAAATTTTAATGATTCCTGATATATATATGGATCAAAAAAATGTATAAAGCCCGGAATCGCAGGCTCAAGTGCAAAATGCCGCGGTTCCCCCGTAAGATTTCCAGCACCGTATGAGGAACCGTGATAACTTCTATACCGGCTGAATACCTTATTCCGGCCCGTGTACAGGCGTGCTATTTTAACTGCATTTTCATTGGCGTCTGCACCTGCATTCGTAAAAAAAACTTTACCGAAAGAAGGCGGCATCATGCTTACAATTTTTTTTGCCAGCAGCGCCCGCGGTTCGCTTGCATACGATGGTGAGACATAACAGTATTTGTCAGCCTGTACTTTTATAGCATCCGCAATAGCTTTATTACCGAAACCGACATTCAGATTCACAAGTTCGGATGCCATATCTGCATAGCGGTTACCATCATAGTCCCACAGATAAATGCCGTCCGCCCTGGCTACGGGGATGGGATGCAGGCCTTTCTGCCGGCTCCATGATTGCAGCACATAAGTTGTCTGCATCTCTGTAATTTCTTGTCCAGTCATAAACCCTCCTCACGAAAAAAAAGACAGCCTCTCCGCGCCGGGAGAAGCTGTCTTCGTTGATATATCCGTTTTATAGAAGAATCGGACGTTCGTCAAGAGAACGTTCGAATAAAATGCATATTTATACAGAAAATATTCTATCTGGTTTCATTATCATCTTCGACAGATTCAGGTTCCTCTGTTATGGGACGGTTCTTCAGGA
>DCFS01000266.1 GCA_002319875.1 Treponema sp. UBA1798
AGCGGATCAGGCATTTCCGGCATTTTTTTCTTTTCTTCATCCTCATCATCACACAATGGTGTCTGATAGTTATTTTTCATGTGTACTCCGTAAAAAAAATGAAAATAGTTTACTATATAATACTATAATACTAAAAGAAATGGCATTTAGCAAGATAAAGAAAACCGCACGATCTGGAAATCTGGAGCGTGCTCAGACAATACAAATCCCGCTTCCCTGTTTCTGTCAATTTTTTTGCAGCCGGGAGCCCAGCTGATTACGTCATGGAAATTTAATCAGCAGGGGTACTAGAGTCCCTTGCCCTTCGCTTCCTGCCACAAACGTTCCTCGTCGTCCAGATGGCTGTTGTCCATGGAAATTCCTGCTTCATTCATTTTATGTTCAACGTAAGAAAACCGGCGGTAAAATTTGCGGTTAGCCCGGTCCATTGCCGTTTCCGGGTCAACACCAAGGTGACGCATATAGTTGATGACAGAAAAAAGCAGATCTCCGAATTCTTCTTCAAGATGAAGCTGTGCGGAATCGACAGCGGGGACTGAATGTTCTGTCAGCGGTACGGTGTTTTCGGTTAATGAGGCCTGTTCTTTTTTTACACCTTCTGCCGCTTCCTGGACTTCTGCAAATTCTTCCCGGACTTTCGCTGCCACAGGTTCGATGGTCTTCCAGTCGAATCCTTTTTTTGCCGCGGCTTTCTGCATTTTGCAGGCTTTCAGCAGCGGAGGGAAACCTTCCGGTACTTCGTCAAGTATTGACGCTTTCCCGTTACGGCCTTCGACGGTTTCTTTTATTTTATCCCACTGGCTGATCACTTCGCTGCTCGTTTTTACTTCACCGGTCATGCAGACGCTTCCCTGGCTTTGTTTGAACACGTGCGGATGACGGCGTATGAGTTTGTCCGTAAGCCCGTTAAGCATGTCGGCAACTGCAAAATCACCGTTCTGCTCGTACATATATGCAGAAAGGGTTGCATTAAGCATAACGTCGCCAAGCTCTTCCTTTGCGTGGGACGGATCCTGCGCAGTAATCGCATCAACGGCTTCAAATACTTCTTCAACTAAATCGCGGCGCATTGAAAGCGGTGTCTGATCGCGGTCCCACGGGCATCCGTCCGGTGCGCGCAGTGTCCTGATTGTTGTGTACAGCCGGTTGAATGCGGCTGCTGTTTCGGAAGTTGTATTATCATTCTGCGTTGTATGTACAGTATTCAAACTAAGGCTCCTTTTTAATTTGAGGAAAGATTCTTTTTTCCCCACTCAGGAATAAGACGGTTCGGGTCTGACGAAAGAAGTACCTTTGCCAGCAGTTCTGCGGCCTGCGGGAATACCTGGCTTAGAGTTATGCGCTCGTCCGGTGTGAACGGTGCAAGCACATAATCTGCAATATCCCGGTTATCCGGCCGCCCGATGCCGAATCTGAGCCGCCAGAAGTCGGGGGTTCCGAGTACAGCTTTTGTGGAACGCAGCCCGTTGTGGCCTCCTAACCCGCCCGACCATTTCAGGCTTACCGTACCGAGCGGAAGTTCAAGTTCGTCATGTACGACCATTACGTTTTCAGGCTTAAGTTTGTAAAAATTGACAAGTTCAATGATGCTGTCTCCGGAAAGATTCATGTACGTCTGCGGTTTAAGAAAATATATTTTGTCAGAAGCACTATCAGGAAGGAGCATGGCAGAACCGTCCTTTTTTGTATAGAGATCATACTGCTGCGCCCATTCTGCAAACTGTCCGGTATCCACCGTAGTACAGATTCCTTTGAACTTAGACTGCCATGAAAGTTTATCTGCAAACGGTAATGAATCTGAAAAAATCCAGCCGGTATTATGCCGCGTTTGTGCATATTCACGTCCAAAATTACCGAGGAAAGCAACAAGTTGAATCATGCAGGAATTATAGCATAAATATACATGAGAGTCATATACCCGCTGAAACTGTGTCTTGTATCTGCCTTTCAGCTTTTGACAAAGTATGTGTTTGTACACTATAGTAAGTCCCATGGATAACAGGCACATTCTGCAGACGATATTTATTTTTGGTGTATTTATTATTTTTTTTGTATTGCTTATATACATGATGTATCCGTTCTGGTCGGTCATACTCTGGACAATGCTTTTATATGTGCTGCTGCGTCCTTTGTATCAGAAATGTGTCGGAAAGCCCGATAAGTCGAATAAGTCGTATACGGTAAGACGCTACGTGTTTGCAGGTGTGTTTTCCGTGGGAACGCTTATCCTTATAATAACGCCGCTTATTATTATTTCAATAATGCTTATCCACCAGCTGATTTCTTTTCTTTCTTCTGCAGAATCGTTTTTAGATGCGCATTCCGGTATACTTTTATCGAACGGCGCAGTCAGTAAATTGATGGAATATATCGGTAAACTCGGTATTAAAATTCCGGAATTTAACATATCCGATGCGCATGCAAGTGTACTTTCCCTTCTGCGCACATACAATTCACGATTGTTTATTATTGCAAAGGGAATTGTAAGTAAAACGGGGTCGTTCCTCATATCGCTGCTGTTTATCGTTTTTGCCCTTTATTTCTGCTTTCTTGATGGTACATATCTTGCATCGGTAATAAAAAAGGCCATTCCCATTAAACCGGCATATATGAAAGTGCTGCTTTCAAAATTTACAGATATAACAAGCAATCTTTTTTCAGGATATATCCTGGTTGCTTTGTACCAGGGTGCGGCAGCATTTATTATCATGCTGATTTTCCGTGTGCATGGAGCGCTGCTGTTTTCCGTGGTACTGATGTTTGCTTCATTCATCCCGATGTTCGGTGCGGCGCTTGTCTGGTTTCCTATAGGTATAGTGATCTGCCTGACGGATTCCCTGTGGAAGGGAATCGCATTTCTTATTATTTCCGGTATTTGTGTGAGTTTTCTTGATAATTTTCTGCGTCCGTTTTTTTTAAAGGATCGTATTCATGTTCATCCGATAATTATTTTTTTTGCAATACTCGGGGGGATAAGACTATTCGGAATGAACGGCCTTATCCTTGGCCCTATGATTGTCATCATGTTTTTTACTGTCCTTGATCTGCTGGTAAATGCGCATGACGGCGAACTTCAGGAAGATCTGCCGGAAGACAGTAAAACTGATACAGGGACCTCTAAAAACTAAAATTTTTAGAGGTTCCCAGCTGTTATTTAAGGATCTTTTTCATGACTACAACAACGATCATGATGGATATCATGACGGTGAATAGTCCGGCCATTCCCTGGACGGCCAGTGTCAGTGCTGCATATATATTAGTCATTTTTTCCTCCTGAAGACATTAAAGATATTGCGACATAAGGTTAATTACGAGTCCGCCGGCAACAACAGAGGCGATCTGTCCTGAAACGTTAGCTCCGGCCGCCTGCATCAGGATAATATTCGACGAGTCTTCTTTGAGAGCCATTTTTTGCACAACCCGTGATGACATGGGGAATGCAGAAATCCCTGCTGCGCCGATCATAGGATTGATTTTTTTCCGCAGGAAAAGATTCATGAATTTTGCGAACAAAACGCCGCCGATGGAATCAAAGACAAATGCTGCAAGCCCGAGAATCATGATAAGAAGCGTATCCGGGGCAACAAAGCGGTCTGCCTGCATACTGAACGATACGGTAATACCAAGGAGCAGTGTTATCAGATTCGTAAGTGCCGTCCGTGCCGTTTCTGCCAGTGAATCAAGTACGCCGCATTCACGGATGAGGTTACCGAACATGAGAAAGCCCACAAGTGCAACCGATGCGGGTGCTATCAGTCCTGTGATAATTGTAACAAGTACAGGAAAAGCGATGCGCACAGATTTTGACACTTCTTTTCCCGTATATTCCATGCGGATACGGCGTTCCTTCTTTGTCGTGACAAGTTTAATGGCAAACGGCTGTACAACAGGGACAAGTGCCATATACGAATACGCTGCAACGGCAATTGCACCTGTATAACTTGAATGAAGGACTTGTGAAACAAGAATGGAAGTCGGCCCGTCGGCTGCTCCGATGATGCCGATTGAAGCTGCATCCCTCAGGGGAAACCCAAGAAGCACCGCGCCGATAATTACAACGAAAATACCGAATTGTGCGGCCGCACCAAAGAGAAAGAGCTGCGGCTGGGCGAGCAGCGGTCCAAAATCTGTCATTGCCCCGATACCAATGAACAGCAGGAGAGGCAGAGCCTCAGATGCGGTGATACCGGTCGTATACAGCCATTCAATAATACCGCCTGTTTCTCCGGCACCCTGAACAATCTGGTTCAGAACACCGCTGTACGGCAGGTTGACAAGAATTGCGCCGAATCCCATCGGTAATAACAATGCAGGTTCATACTGCTTCCTGACCGCGAGTACAATGAGCAGAATGCCCACTGCATACATAACGAGCTGTTTCCAGGTAACGGCGAGCAGCCCTTCCAGCAGAAACTCTATACAAAACTCCTTCCGTACAAAAATATACGGAAAATATGTGTGCTAAAGTCTTGCCCTTTGACAGTATACCCCGGAACGGGATCCATCACTGTGAAGCCCGTTCGTGCTGACGGAATATACATGAAACGTATGGTTTCCGGCTACTCCCTTTTATGGATACTATAGCACAGAAAAATATAAATAAAACAGCGCTGAAGTTACCTGCAGGAATGTTTTGAGCTGACGTATCATTCTGCCGATAATTTTAACAGTAATTGAGCCTGCTTTTATGCTATGGTGATAAGATAAATGAAACTATACCTGTATGGTTCTGGTTTAAATACTGTTATCAAGAGAATAAAATAGGAGTACTTGTTTATGATGACTGTTTTCTGGGGATTATTTTTACCGTTTGCAGGTACAACGCTTGGCGCTGCATGTGTCTTTTTTCTGCGGCGGGAGGTGAAAGACAATGTTCAGCGTGGCCTTATGGGATTCTGAGACCGCGCTATGGGTTGCGCTT
>DCFS01000345.1:0-400 GCA_002319875.1 Treponema sp. UBA1798
AACTTCAGTTTTCAGAGGTTCCCTAATGATCATAATGGTGATTTTATATCATGAACATCATTCCTGTTGTACCGTATCCGAAGAAAGTTGAAGTATATAAAGGCTGCCTTATCTGTCCGCGTGTGAAAATCGTATATGATCCTTTTTTTGCAGAAGAGACAGTTTTAGCCGCAGACCAGCTTACTGATGCGGGGCTGTGCTGTGTGTCCGGACCGGAAGATACGGTACATATCAGTGTGGAACGGACTGTAACGGTCGGAAAACCGGAAGCATATACGCTTGAAATAACCGTTTCCGGAATCGTAATCCGCGCTGCTGATTCTGCAGGTGTTTTTTATGCGTTTCAGACATTGCGGCAGCTTGTCATGACATACGGCCATGCGCTGCCTTTGATTTCGGT
>DCFS01000345.1:778-1092 GCA_002319875.1 Treponema sp. UBA1798
GCTGCGGCTTTCCACAAGATGAACCGTTTTCACTGGCATCTGACCGACGATCAGGGCTGGCGGCTTCCGGTACCGGAATATCCGCTGCTGACGAGGACCGGAGCATGGCGGACGGATCACCGGCTGCCTGTAGGAATGCAGAAAGACTGCGGCGGAGAATCTGACCTTGGATATTATACAGATGAAGAAATACGGCACCTTGTCCGGTATGCCTGTGAACGTCATGTTACGGTAGTGCCGGAAGTAGAACTTCCGGGGCACGTGTCCGCGCTGCTTGCTTCGTATCCTGAAATGGGCTGTACCGGCGGTTACAG
>DCFS01000345.1:1386-2867 GCA_002319875.1 Treponema sp. UBA1798
TATCGTGTGGAAGACCGGTGGGGAATTTTTCCTGACGTGCTCTGTGCCGGAAACGACGCAGTGTTCCGGCTGTACGGGGCGGTGTTTGATACGCTTTGCCGTCTTTTTCCCGGGGAATGGGTCCATATCGGCGGAGATGAATGTCTTAAAGACCGATGGAAAGCCTGCCCGAAATGCCAGGCGAGAATGAAAAAAGAAGGTCTTGTAACGGAAAACGAACTGCAGGCCTGGGTTACGGTACGCATGGTAGCTATGCTGGAATCCCGCGGTAAGATTCCGATAGGGTGGGATGAAGTTCTCGACGGTACGGAACACCTTAAGCTTCCTGATTCTCTTGTGGTCCAGTCGTGGCGTAGTACCGGAGACAACCGGAAAGTCTTTCAGCCGGGGCATCCGGAGATCCTTTCCCCCCGGCTCGGGGGCTGTTATTTCGACTATAAAAACTGCGACAGTCCCCTGGAACCGGGCAGACTCGGTATTACTACGGTAAAGTCATCTTACGGTTTTAATCCTCACCCGGCAGGCGCCTGCAGTGTTACATCCGTAATCGGCGGCGAATGCGCGTTATGGACAGAAGCTGTCACATCTGCGAAACTGGCAGAGTATATGCTTTTTCCCCGCTTATGCGCGTTTTCCGAAGCGCTCTGGCTTGATGACAGCTGTAAGGACTTTTCCAGATTCAGCAGCGTTCTTGCTACGCATAAAAAACGCCTCACTAAAATGGATATCCTTTTTTATCAGGGAAAACTGGAATGAAAACGGTCTGTTGTAAAAGAGCCTTTGTGACACTTGTTTTTTACACAGGGCTGAAAGCTTTATTCGTGCGGAGGGTTTAATACCCCGGCCCCCGGGCCGTATGAGTGGTATTAAACCCCGGCTGCGATACCTTTAGAGAACTCCATGCCACGCTGCTTGCAGTGGGGTTGGTGATTTTCGAATATTACGGAAAACAAAGCAGTGATTTTGCAAATATTTCAGTTTTCCATATATTTTTTAATATGAGCCACTTTCGAAAGTAACAAACTTTTGATAGTGGCTCATATACTTGACAATATTTCAGTGAAACTGTATAAATATACAGTAAACATCAATGGCGATGTAGACACTTTCTTCAGAGATATGTGTCACATCGCCTTTTTTTATTTTTTATACGTTTTGTCAGAGGAGGGCTGTATGCCTAACGTACCAGAACTATTCGGAAGTATGGTTTTCAATCAGAAAGTCATGCAGGAGCGTTTGCCCAGAGAGACATTCAAAGCTCTGAAAAAAACACTTGAAGACGGAACACCCCTTGAACTGGATGTCGCAAATCAGGTTGCTCATGCAATGAAAGAATGGGCTATTGAAAAAGGCGCTACTCATTTTACGCACTGGTTCCAGCCGCTTACCGGTATTACAGCCGAAAAACATGACAGTTTTATTACACCTACGAAAGAAGGTGGCGTTATTATGTCTTTCAGTGGAAAGGAGCTGGTAAAAGG
>DCFS01000315.1 GCA_002319875.1 Treponema sp. UBA1798
CTGTCACAGGCACCCGCGCAGCAGCATGAGATTTACAGCCGCGTAAAGCAGCGGTAGTACGACAAGTGCCGTATGGTCGTACCTGCGGCTGCGTTCCTTATCAGCAAGAATGTGCTGAACCTGCAGGTTGTTCGTAACGATCAGTACCGCGATGATGCAGATAATCGTTATCTGGGTAAGCGAATGGATAGAGTCGAGCAGCGTTATCGCCGACGAAGCAGGGACAATCGAATCGACGATATTCTGGTTGCTCACCACGGCGAACAGCGTTGCGCACGGTATGGAAAGCCGTGAGTCGGTACCGGGCTTCATGCAGAACGGCAGCAGCGAAAGCAGGAAAAACAGATAGACACTTGCCGTAAGCTTGAAAAACGTTATCCACGGCGACTTCTTTGAAATCGCGATATCCACTTTAAGCCTGGAATACACATTGCCTTCGCTGCTGCGCCTCCGGTCGCCGTAATTCGTGTTGTAGGTATATTCGGGCGCCGTTATCGAAAACCCGTCAACATTCCATTCGCTGTTCGTATACCGGTCGGAAATCCCCGACTGTTCCGTGTCGGGGATAAATCTGAACGCGGAAGCGTCCGAAAGATTTTCCATATAAACGGACAGCGTGTCCTTTATAAACGGATAATTTCTCATGTTCCACGTATGCTGCATTTCCGCCTTGTATTTCTGCTGGACAAGACAACCGTCATCGGACGGCAGAAAACCTTCCACATCCTTCTGCACGGAATCAGCGCTTATAAACTCAAGGCCGTCCGTATATATTTTTTTTTCCTTTTCCGAAACAGAAAAACCCCATACCCAGAATGTCGCGCTGAAACTGTTCCCGCCGTAATTGAAATTATCAAGCGAGACAATGTATACGCCGGTCTTTACCTCTGCCGGTTCTGAAGACAGCGGATACGGGGAAAAAGCACCTGCAAGCAGTACTGCTGCCGGAAAAAGAAACGTGCTTTTTTTCATACGGTCATACCCGGTAGAATATCCGTTTGCCGGACACCCTGCCGGTTGCAACGGTATTCGAATGCCCGAGCGGATCACAGGCAACGGCTCCTCTGCCGTCCCCTGCTACGAAGTGTGTGTATTTTTCATTACTGTAAACCAGCACTTCGAATTCACCTGTCATTGGTGCATATCCTGTTTCTTCCTTTCTGGCTGAAAAGCCGAGTCCGGTCATGGTACTCATCACTTTTCCCGCATCAAGAACGGTTCCATCCTTATCGACGATACCTTTTTCACTGCAAGTGATGAACATTTCCAGGGGATCAATTTTCTTTCCGGTTATACGTTCCGCAAGGAACAGTATGGAAAGAAAATAGCATCCCGATTCTCCAAGTATCTTCATCAGTTCCTGTTTGTGATCAATTGAAAACATATTATTTTTCCTCCGTATCGTATCCGCTGACGGTTGCGGCAAGTACGTCGAGCAGTCTGCTTAGCCCTTCAGGAGCAGCCTGTTTGCGGGCTTTTACCTGGATCTGGTACTTGGCGCTCTGGTTTGTTTCGCGCGTGTGTTCCACATTCGACGAAACTTTTCCGGCGACGACAATCCTGCCTCCACCGTTCCCTTCCTCTCCGTTTTTTTCAGACACTTTGTCTGTAGAAGTGACTTCCATCTGAAAATCTATATTCATTTCTTCTATAGCAAGATTCGGAACCGGTACCAGTGCAAGCAGCGGAGCCCGCACTGCCAGTTCTTCCGTCTTTCCTCCACCTTTACCCGGCCGCTGTACAACGAACGTCAGGTCGCGTGCACGGTCGTTGCCGTTCCGGTCTTTTTCAAGACCGACTTCTGTAATATACGCTACGGTACTCTGCGCGAGTTTTGTCTGCGCTTCGACCGCGGCTTCAAGGGGAGCTGCAATCAGCTCGGAAATAGGCATTTCGATGACTGCTTCCGTTCCGCTGTCCGCTTTTTTTTCCATTCCGCATCCTCCAGTAAAAACTCAGACGGAGATTTCCTGTCTGACAGGCTGTTCCGTTTTATAGAGGAACAGCCCGCAGGCCTCCATTATCCGTTATTTTGGGCCGGCTTCACCCTTGCGGATATCGATCGGTTCCGTACACGACGCAAACATATCCATCAGCTTGCCCAGACACTCGGTTGCCGGCTGCTGGTTCGCTTCGACGTGTACCTGATATTTTGCCGTCTGGTTCGTAGACCGGGTATTTTCCTTGCTGGCCGTAACCTTGCCGCTGACCGAATACTTGCTGCTGAAAAATCCGCCGGAAACACTCACGCTGGCTTCCGCACCGACATTCGTCTTCTGCGAAGTAGCGGCAGTCACTTCCATCTGGAAATCGATCGTCACGTGATCAACAAGGAGTGCCGGTAGCGGCAGAACGCCGAGCATCGGTGCCTGAATCGTCACATCCGTAGTCGTAACTGAATCGTCGTTGACAACCGGCCGTTTCATGCAGAATTTAAGCATGCGTGCATTCAATTTATCCTTGTCGTCATATCCTACGTCGTTAACATAGTCGATCATGACGTGTGCAAGATCCCTCTGAGCCGATACGACAGACACCATCGGTGCGCCGATCAGCTCGCTCATGGGCAGTCCGCCCAGCATTTCAGCCATTTGTCCCATATATTACCTCCTGGCTTCTATTTCCAGCCCCGCGTCTGCAGCCGCAGGTACCTGTTTCCCTAATTGTCATGTCCTTTCCATGGAGAGTTGTCTGAACCTTCAGCAGCGGTATACGGAACCACCAGCTTGTTGTACTCGTCAACGATACGGGAAAGGCCTTCCGGCTGACTTGCCGAAGCAAATTCTATTTTGACTTTGAGCATATTGCTGTGCGGCTGTCCGGAAAAACCGATAGAAAATACTGCCGGATTGTTTGTCTCGTCACTGTCGTCAAGGTCTTTTCCGTCGAGGCTGTTCGACTTTTTCAGCGCATCCCGCAGATCGTCAACATCGCTTATCCCGACCTGTTCGATAAGCGCTTCAAACTCCATTGTCAGATTTTCTATTCTGAGTGAATTATGATTTGCAAGCGCAACAAGCGGTATTTCCAGATGCTTATCATCTTTCAAATGCAGATCGATCGTTTTCGGATCTCCGTCTTCGTAAAAAAAGCGGAGTAACGACTTGAGATTGTGCGCTTCCAGCGTTTTCTGCGCCTCGTTTACCGCATGCTGCATCCCCCGTACCACATCGGAAAGATCAACAGACGATTTTTTTGCAGCTGCATCCCCCTGCTGTTTCGATTTATTCCACATATCCGGTATTCCTCCTTCAATTTTCTCTACTGCCCTACAGACAATGTTATACAACAGTATGTTGTCAGCATATTCTGCATAGACCGACAGATACTGCTTCTTTTCAGAACGGATACTATCGGACAGTAAAAAAAAGGGAAAAAGAAAATAAAAAAAAGGGAAAAGACTTGACTTTGACAATATAATGTTGTAGGAGGTTGTCTAATTAAAAATGTTTACAGGTTCTATTCCGGAACTGCTTCACCGGTACACAGAATACCTTTCCCTGCAGGAAAAGGCGGAAGCAACGATAAAAAAGTACAGGCATGATATACAGACACTTTACAGCGTATGTATGGCACAGCATATCATGGTGATCACCAAAGAAACTATGATTACTTATAAAAAGTGGTCCGCAAAGTATTATAAACCGGCCAGCCTGAACAGCATGCTGATATCGCTCGACGGTTTTTTTTCATGGGCAGGAGAACCTGAACTCAGAGTTAAAACCGTACGGATACAGAAGCGTTCCTGTCTGAACGGCATTTTTTCAAAACAGGAATATGAAAAACTGCTCGGAACGGCGAAAATGACCGGAAACACCAGGATCTATCTCATCATGCGGCTGCTCGGTTCTACCGGAATACGTATAAGCGAATTATGCTATATAACGGTAAAATCGCTTCAGGATAAAACCGTCGTTGTTCAGAATAAAGGTAAATTCCGCGAAATCTTCATTCCTGACATGCTCTGTGAGGAACTTGCTGCATACTGCCTGCACCGGGGACAGCACTCCGGAATCATCTTCCACGGAAGGAATCCGGCAAAACTTCTCGATAAAGCAAAAATATGGCGTGAACTGCAGAAAGTAGCACAGGCTGCAGGCTCCATCGTAGGAACCGTACACGCACAGAATTTCAGGCATTTTTTTGCAAAAGAATATATTTCCAGATACGGCAATATCGCAGACCTGGCTGATATCCTCGGTCACAGTTCGATAGAGACTACCCGGATTTATACAAGGACAACGGAATCGGAAAAAAAAAATAAAAATAAATGCGCTTAATCTGTGATCAACCTCAACTTAAGAAAATATAATACCGGCCGGACTGCCCACACTACGTTATATTTATGTAATATACAACACGTTGTCATCAGATTTTTTGTAGTTTCTTATAAATTTGCAATTTCCTCTTACGTACACGGTCCGTAAGGTATATGTTGTGTGTTATTTTCCTGCCGGCTGATGTTCCCATTCCGCCAGCATGGTGTGTACAGTTTCCTGAGTCCGTTGCGCAGTTTCTTTTGCAGCAGTTTCTTTGAGTCCTGTTTCTGAGGCAACGGCGAGCAGATTTTTTATGCCGGGATTTTTTCCTTCGCCGTCGATTGTTGCAGCGTGTTCGCCACCGATTGAATTACTCCAGGTAAGGTCGTATGCCGGTGCCAGCTGCCATACCTTTTTTTTATCGTCGTACAGCCACGAAAAGTTTTTTGAATGGTCGTCGCGGTTATGTGCAAAAACATTAAAGCACATCCGGCGGAACAGTTTTTCCAGTTCTGAATAATTCTTTGTAAGCTGAAGTGTAAGCGTCATAAGGGTTATATAGTCAAGATTCGGAATGCGGTGCGACGTTTCAAGCAGTCCGGAAGCAGATACCGTATGTACCGGATAAGGATTGCGGTCGAACCTTTTCGTTCCAAAATATCCGGAACACTTTTTTGACGGAAACAGTCTGGTTTCGGACATATCTATTCCGCATTTTTTTGCGCAGAGAGAGTATTCGTATTCCATACGGCCGCTTTCGTCCGGATCACCGGACGACGGAAATTTAATAATCCAGTCTTCGTTGTCTATTTTTGTGAGAATCTTCGGTCGTGCTCCTCCGGAAGAACCTCCAGCTGCAAAAAGATAATCGAGATCGGAAGAATAATCTGTCTGCAGAATCGATTTGCATCCGGCTGCAACTGTATCAAGGTCGGTATCCGAATGAACCTGCCCGGCAAGCAGTTCTTCAGGTTCATACGATAATGCACCCATGCCGCTGCTGCCGACAACGGCAAGACGGTTAAGAACGGACAACGCGTCGGGATCAATATGATTTTTCCGCAGCATACGGTCTACCAGCAGTCGTCCCCATCCGTCAGGAAGACTGTCGTTGAAAACACCGGCCAGTCCGCCGAACGGTTCCCATTCGGGGATGAATACGCGCTGTTCCAGCGGCAGCGAAAACGGTGAAATGGAAAATCCATGTGTAAGCCATTCCCGGCCGTATTCAAAAGCAGCATACCGGTTCTGATACAGTGCAAGCGTACCGACATGCATTCTGTTCAGGGAGCTGCCTGTATAAAAGACGTTAAGAGTTTTTGTCCTGTTCATTGATCAGCTCCCTGAGTGACGAAAACTGTTTTTTTGCAAACAGGGCATTGAATCCGTTTTCCATGCCGAGTGCCACGGCGATCTTTACAAGCGAGTCAAACGCAATTTCTCCCTTCTGCTCGAACCGTTTGTATGAACCGAAACTCATACCGGCTTTTTCTGCAAGTTGTTCCTGCGTCAGATGCTGTTCTTTCCGCCGCAACCGTACGCGGGCTGCGGTTTCCAAAGCGATCTGGGAAGAAGTTTTCTGTGTAAGATGTATCATAACGGATATTATATTAGCATTTATATGGGTAAACCGCAATAAACAGATATTATATAAGCAGTCAACAAACCGTCAAACCTTCAAAAACTCCGGGAACGCTTACCGGTGGATCCGATAAAATTTCCATAACAGCTGCAAAAATCAGGGCAACATGCAACAATATAAAAAGCATAGATGCTCTCCAGTCTGCGTACGGATGCTTCTTATAAATGCAGCTGCGCTACTTTAAAGCAGACGTTTACTCCAGCCGCAATTACGAGTATTATTCTGCCGGATTCCGCAGGCGGTTAACAGCGCGGTTTGCAAAATGGATAAGACTGAACAGAAGCACCGTGAACGCAAACGCAATTCCCAGCAGTATTGCGCCCTTCAATTCCTGCAGATACATTG
>DCFS01000168.1 GCA_002319875.1 Treponema sp. UBA1798
AATCCGAAGAATATGGAGAAGTGGAAGGAAGACAAGGCAAAGGAGAATAATAAAAAGCCGCAGTTCACGACAGTGAAGTGGGGGAAGGGCTCTGCGAAGGAAGGGGAAAAAGTAGAGCTTTCGGCGAACGTGAAGGACATAGACGACGGTAACATGGTGACGCTTCAGGTATTTCCCGAAGGAAAAGATCCTGCGGCAGATATTCCATATGCAAAAATACCGGCAACTGTTGAAGGCGGAGCTGCAAAAGGCACATGGAGTTACAACCGTCCGTCAGGGATACCGCCCTCCGGGGAATCCCTGAAATTCTTTTTTTCCGCGCACAGTGCATGGTGCCAGATGAAAAAAAGCGGCACGCTTGAAATAACGTATAAAAAACCGTCTTTCAGTAACCTGAAATGGGTAAAAGACGGAAAGCCGGCGGAAGAATTCGACTGCCGTACGGAAGCCGGAATGAGCACCAGCGTAACGAATCTGGAGGACGGAACATATGTAAATTTTCTGGTATATGAAGAAGGGTACAGCAATAAGCAGCGGTATATAAAAAAGGTTGCCGGACAGGTTGCAAACGGAACGGCCACGGCTTCATACACCATGTTTGTAAGCCGGGAACGGCTTGAAGCCCTCGGAGAGGGAGATGAATTGAAATACGTATTTGCAGTGGAAACGACGGACGGCTGGGTACGCAGCAGTGACAGTCCTGCGGCTCAGGTTGTGTTCAGTTACGAAATTGAATTTTCAGCAGCTGTTGATCAGGTAGGTTCCGAGAATAAGTATACACTCGGCTCAACGGACGGTGCATATTCAAAATCATTAGTCATCAAAAACGGGGCTGTAGAAAAAGACCACAGGAGCATACTGCGGTTTGAAAAAATCATACCCGGGAAAAAATATACATTGAAATATATCAGATCAGGAGAAAGAGAAGGACAGTATATTTTTGAATCGGCGGATTTCAGTGAAATTGTAGCGGGCTGAATAAAAGGGTTTTGAAATGAGTGATAAAAACGATATAAAAGAGACATCCATAAAAGTCAGCGTATACACATGCCACAGCTATATTGAAGACGAGAAACGTTTTACAGGGTTACATACTATCGAAGCCTATAAGAAAATCCCGTTCCTGGTGTTCAGAAATCTGGAAGAATCTGAAAAACGCTTCGGTAAAGATAAAATCAGTTTCTTAAAGAGTTTATATACCAGGCATGAAACGCAGGCCCCCGTCGACAGTTATTATGAATTAAGCTCTTCCGTTACCGACGAAGAAAAAGCTGTAATATGGAGTATATTCCACAAGTATGAAAAAAACGGGAATGAGATAACGGTACATCTTACGGATTCCGATTCGTATAAAAACAATCCCCCGGTATTAATAGATCAGAAGGCTGTAAAAAAAATACGGAACAGATATATCGATGTATTCAGGGAAGATCAGGACACACATAAGGTATATCTGCGCTGTGAAATATTTGCCGCCAGTAACGGATTGTTGAAAAATGTCCCGGTCCGTAACCTTTCGGACAGCAGGCAGCCGGAAGGCAATGGATCGGAAACCTTTGACATACCGGCGGACGATAAGTGCTGGATCATGCTTTCGGATACCAAACTGTCGTCGAAGCGGCTTCAGAATATAATAGATCAGCTTGAAAAAAAAGGCATTTGCAACAGGGTCACACCTGTGTGCGGTAAACTGAAACAGATGCAGGATACTATAAAAGCCGGGAAGAAAATACCGCAGGAGTGGTATACACAAGACCGGGATTGTGAAAACGTATTTGTAAAGGATTCTACGATAACCATTGTGCTGACCGATTACCTTGAGCAGGGGAGAACCCTGCAGACAGAATGTGAAGATTTGCGTCTGGGTATAGATAATTTTCTGGGAAGGACGACCGGCAGCAGCAGTGACAGGCTGAAATATCTTGTCTGTTCAACGGCCGATGCACGCGACAAATGGAATTGTCTTAAGACGGGTAAAAACGACGGAGATTTGAAAAAAAACTATGATGACTTTTTAAGGAAGCAGTCGGCACTATCATGTGTTGCGGAATGTTTTGCATACTGGATAACACAGCCGCAGTTTTCGGAAGTTATGTACGACGGACTGTACGGCTGCAGTGCGGGACTGTATGAGAAAAGTTATGAAGGTTTATATAACGCATATTACAGGCTCATCCAAAATGTGGCAGGGTATCCGTCTACACTGAAAATATTAAGCGAATACAGTGAAAGGGCGCTTAACAATTACGAAACCGCGCTTTCGCTGAAAAACGGCGGGAAAGACGTTTCGGGATACTGGGATGATGAAGAAAGGACAAGTACTTTAATAAACGATAATTTTAAACTGCTGGAGTTGTACAAGACGCTGGATGAAACACCGTGTTTCCTTGTGGAAGTACTGTATCCGCAGGCAAAAAATATACACGAAATATTCCTGAAGATACTGGACTGCTTTGCAAAACCCATTGTGTGGGCAGGAGGAAAACGCTTCAATACGCATGTGCCGCACTATATGGCAAAAGTCCTGAAGAAGATAACGAAGGAAAAGAGGATAATAGTCACGGAGTATACGGATTTACGCATGCAGTGGAAACTGCCGGGAGTTATTGTCAATTGTTGTGGAT
>DCFS01000116.1:0-10396 GCA_002319875.1 Treponema sp. UBA1798
TTACCAGGCAGCTTTAAGGATACGCTTTCCCAGGTCAAAAACTGCATGGATGGACATAAAAATGATCCCTGCAGCATGAAGAATCTGATCCTG
This sequence comes from Treponema sp. UBA1798, assembly GCA_002319875.1. Classification (GTDB taxonomy): domain Bacteria; phylum Spirochaetota; class Spirochaetia; order Treponematales; family Treponemataceae; genus Treponema_D. The sequence continues at coordinate 94 of DCFS01000116.1, forward strand.
ATGGAATACCTTTTTACCGCTCTCCCCTGTTTTATCGCGATCCCGGTATTGAAAAAACTCTTTCATAACCCACCCATTGCATTTACCAATATCGGTATTCTTGATACACAGAAACTTTCTCTGGGAAGCAGTAAAATGACGGAAGGATTTATGACCGGATCTATAAAGTACCGTAATTATGTGCAGGTTTCCCTTTCAACGTTTGCGGATGAAGCCGTTTTCTGCGTAAATCAGTATGGAACACAGACCGACAGAAAAACCGTTGCCAGTCTTCTGGATGCACTTATAGCAGAACTGGACGGAAATGGAATTGAACACAGTTTCTGACCACTATACAATTTACATAGAAAGTCGGCAGCCGATCTCTTTTTCATTATCCGAAAACACAACAACATTGCCAAAGCCAGTACAACCATTCTCCGTCACAAACATCGCAGCCTTGCTGATATACTCATAATCTCTATGTGCAAGAACAACGGTATACTGCATAGTATTTTTCTTTATCAGTAAAGCTTCTACCATATCATTGGCAAAACCACTATGCCCGGTGTTACGATATACCGGTATTTTTTTTACAGAACAACCCGAATCTGCCTGCAAAAAAACTACTGTATAAATTCTGGTAAAACCGGAACCGTGAAAATCAGTTACCATTGTCATATTGTTATCATAGGAATTATATTCCCGAGAAAATTTCGTTTTTCTTAGGGAACTATGCAACTTTTCACCTACAAGAATAAATCTGACTTTGTTTTTACTACTTTCATATATACAACCTGAATCTGTTATTTTAACAGCCCCGGCGTTATTAAAATGATACAACTGCTGATAGTCATGTTCCGCAGTCGTATAAAATTCATCAGAAATGACAAATATATCCGGTTTAATAAAAATAATTCTTCTTGTCACCAGAACAGGACCCGATTGCAACAACATATATCCCATATGTGTTCCTTCCACATAGGCATACCGTTTTTTTTCGACGCAGAGACGCTGTATAGGTCTTCCCAATTGATTGACATTCCATCCGTCTTTCATATCGTAATAACTGATTCCGTCAACAAGACAGGTATTATGAGCCCTCATATCTTTAAACTCTCTTCGTTCCGTTTTTTCCACATAGGTATATCTACCGCTATCAATAAGAATATCTTCTCCATTAGCGAACAGATCGACATGCATTTGGTCCCCATGGCCATGCCCGCCGCCATGTTTTCCACATCTGAAATGGAAAAAAACTTCCTGGCCGGCTGTACCACTTCTAAAAAAGAAGTTTCCGCTGTCAGGGAGCTGTTCAGTAAATTCCCCGGGAACTTCTTTCTTGAGTGTGGCATATTTATGAATACTTTTTATTCCCAGTGTCCATATAGAATCATAATCTAATTTGTCATAACTATAGTATTTAAGATGCGGATCGGTAAAAATATATGCCCCGTAGGAAATAATATCCCTGATGTCAATTTCGTCGCTGTCTCCCATAGCCAGTTCATTTCCGTCAGGTTTTATCCATATGCAATCTGCTCTGCACATTCTCAATGCAGCTTCCGAAATACTGCCGGGAACCTGAAATTTCCAGCACTGTCCCCAAAATACGACATCAAGCAAGTCACGGGCTATTTCATTGTGGTACATCGGACTCTGTTCCCAATCAGTTCCATCTTCATAAATTTGTACTGTAACATTTTTTTCCAGCCAGTATAAAGCCGTTCTTATATACTCCCGGGAACGTTCAGAATCAGGTAACATAAGCCCGGCAAATAAAAGGCCATGCATGGAAAGTATTTCCCAGTTGCTTTTCAGACGAAATGTATGATCGATCTTCATAAGATATTCTGCATGTTCTACAATAACTGCTGAAAATACTTCTAGAAAATCATCTGTAATGGAAGGACTTTCTTTAAAATAACAGATTGCATTGAGCCAGTTCCCCAGTCGAATTCCTGCCTCAAGAGTTCGCCATGCAGACGCATATTTTTCATCGTTTATTTTTACGGTATCACTCCAGTCATAAAACTGTCTGACAAAAGTTTGCGGGTATTTCTCTTCTCCGGTAACAAGATAAGCCTGTCCCAGACATAGCCAATAGCGCATACGGTTTAATTGGTAAACCCATTCAACATCATCAGCCGGCTGATATACCCAATTTATTCTATTAGGAAAATTTATCCGGTGCTGTGTCTTTTCCATATCCCAGCGCATATTAAAAATAAAAGTATTCTTGCAGGTGTCATCCGCGACCGATATAACTTTTGACAATTCGTTGCGACAATTCTGTTTTATATATGGAACAATTTCCATGCTGTCATCAAAAAAGCAATTCTTACTTTGTTTAAAAAAAATTTCTTTATTCATTTTCTCCACCATCCATCACCAGGAAGGGTTCCATGCATTATTATGGAAGCGCATAAGTGCTTCCATGTAAAAATAATCTCCCCAGGAAACACATTCATCGACTCCCTTTGATGTACAGGTATTATAAGGTGATTTTTTACAATATGTACCATGCATAAGTAAACCATTCGATCTTTGTTTATCATGTACGCTGCAATTTTTAATAAGGCTTTCCAGTATCTGCCCGGATAAAGTTTTGTAAAAGGTACGCTCTTTACTCTCAAAATATTGAGATCCCTCAAGGAGACCACAGACTGCTATCGCAGCACTTGAAGAGTCCCGTGGTTCTGTTCCCGATGTAAAGATCATATCCCAATATGGAATAAGATCTTCCGGTAAATGCGAAATAAAAAAATCTGTTACTTTGGAAAAAGCTGTCAGGTAATCGGGATTCCCTGTATATTTATATGCAAGGGCAAATCCGTAAATTCCCCAAGCCTGGCCCCGTGACCAGAAAGAATCGTTACTATACCCCTGATGAGTTGCACCATAATCCGGCTCTCCTGTCAGTGGATTCATGAAAAATGTATGATAGGTAGATCCATCAGCCCTTAAGGAATTTTTTAAGCACGTCATATTATGCATAGATGCAATTTCAGAATATTCCTGTCGTCCTGTTTCCGCCGCTGCCCAATACAACAGGGGGGTATTTAAAAGGCAATCAATGATATACCTGTAATTGTCAGAATCATTCTTTGATCCCCAAGCCTGTATGAATTGTCCTTTTTGCTGAAATCGAGATGCAAGCTGTTCCGCAGCCAGCAATGCCGTATCTCTGGCTTCCCGGCATGATGTAATTTTCCATGCAGAGACACATGAAGGTGAAAAAATAAATCCCATATCGTGATGATCAATATCAATTCTGTTAGTCATACGATTCCTGAAATTGTCTATAAAATCAAGTGCGGTTTTTTTGAATGAATCTTTTCGAGAATATTCATATGCTATCCATAGCTCTCCGGGCCAAAAACCGGTAGTCCATTGATTATTTTCGCAGGTGTGATAAAAATTATTACTGCTTGCATAATTCTGGCATACACCATCAAAAACAGAGGTATTGGATTCTATTATATCCATTGCCGTTTCCAAAGCCTGTGTTATTTCTGAAGAAGTAACACAGGCTGCATCAATTTGTCTGTCCATACGGAATTATCTCTTTTATTGACCGGCAGATTTTAATATCCGACCGATAATCTTTAATCAGGGAAACCGTAAATACAACCGGGTTTAATTAACGGTTTCCATTTATACTACTGTTTTATTTTGAACTTAAAAAACGTTCATATGCCTTTTGCTGTATCTCAAGAGCACGGTCAATTTCCTGTCCCTTCACACGCTTTACATATGCATCCCAGCTTTTATTTACGTCAAGTGCACCAAGCATCCATTTCTGAACATACTCGTCAGTCGTCTGATTTATCGTAACCATAATTTTATTAAATTCGTTTTTTTCTTCTACCGGATATTTCAGGAATGGAATACAATCTTCCAGATAACCGGGTGTAGAATACATTTTATATGCCCTTTTCGTAGCTTCCGGAATCCACGCATATTCATAATTTACATCCTGATGAACACCGATAGCACTACACTGGGCACCTGCCGCACGCAAGACATCCAAAGGACCTTTATCCGGATTTTTCATTACAAAGTCTGTAAATTCCGGTTTACCATTTACCATGGTATAATGTTTTCCCTCGATACCGAAATTCCATGCCCGACGCCCTTCTTCACTGAACCACCAATCCATAAATTTTATTACAGTCACAGGATCTTTTGCTTTCGATGAAATAGACCACCCCATTTCATCATGGGTATTACGGACCGGCAGTTTTGATAAAATATTGCCATTTCCATCTTCAAGAGGAGGTATTGCCTCCAGTTCAAAACCAGGAATAGCAGAAGACAACTGGTTATAACTTAATGTAGAACCGGGCCAATCTGAAGTCATTACTCCGAGATTTGTTGAAAGTAATTGGTCTCTGGCGGAATTTCCGCGGGTAAACAGTTCTTTGTCTATCAGCCCTTTTGTATACCATCTGGCGGCAGTCTCGACGGCTCTCCTGAAAGTCGGGTCAAATGGTGCATAGCTAATTTTTCCATTATCAACAAAAAAGCTGGCTGCTCCTTCATATTGTCGGGCTCCGAATATTGCCAGAACCCTTCTCATCGCATCATACGGGTTACCTCTGGCAAAAATACCAACTTCATCTTTCCTCCCGTTTCCGTTAGGATCGCCGTTCAGTAGTGTAGTCAGAGTCTTTTCCATTTCTGGTAAAGTACGGGGAACCGGAAGATTGAATTTCTTAAGCCAATCGGAACGTATCATAATAACCTCTGCTATCCGCATATTTTCATAATCGTAATAACAGGGTAATACATAGATTTTTCCATCCAAAGCATACATATCCTTTGCAAGTCGCGGATGTTCAGTGATAAATCGTTTTATATTCGGTGCATACTTTTCAATGAGGTCGTTTAATGGTATAACGCCCCCCTCTATTCCCAGTAACTCCAGGTCAGAGGTCGTATATGAAATAATATCAGGCAAATTTTGTGATGCCACCATCAGATTATATGCCTGCGTTTTGTCCGTATCATTTTTTGATGCAACACTTTTCAATGTAACATTATTCTTTTCCGCAGACAATTTAAAAACGTCCCAATTTTCATCAAAGACCATTCCGTTGACCACCATATGGATGGTTATCAATGGTTTTTCAGCAGAAACTTCCGGTTTCTTTCCTTTGCAGCCGACAAATAGCAATGCAAATGTAACTGCAACCAACAACATTATCCTATATCCTTTTTTCATAAGACCTCCTTCTACAAGTATCTTCTTTATGATTCAATACCGGACAAAAACATAAGTCTATCCTTTTACTGCACCAAGCATAATTCCATTCTTGAAAAATCTCTGAACAATTGGGTAAACAATCAAAACCGGAATGATAGAAATAACAATGACAGCATAAATAATAGTATCCTGTGAATATCTGGTAGAAAGATCCAGAATCTTAACACCCTCGAGGGGAATTTCTTTTTGTACTATCAATTTCTTCAGAAGTACCTGAAGAGGGGCTTTCTTATCATCGGTCACTAACATCATCATCCAGAAATAACCGTTCCAGCGGGATACTGCATAAAATAGTGCTACCGTTACCAATGCAGGTGTAGAAAGAGGAAGATATATTTTCCTCAGTATCTGCCATTGATTGGCACCATCAATTCTGGCAGACTCTTCGAGTGATCCCGGTATGCTCTCAAAAAATGTTTTTAATATTATCAGATTAAATGTATTGACACCAAAACCAATAATAACGGATGAATACGTATTGAGTAGATGAAGGTCTCTGAAATTGAGGTATCGAGGAATAATTCCAGGATCAAACCACATAGTCACAACTACAACAAGAACCCAGAAACTGCGCCCTTTTAATTCCGACTTCGACAATACATAGGCTCCGGAACAAGTCAAAATCATATTAACAATAGTTCCTGCAGCCGTATAAAAAATAGTATTCGCATATGAACGCCACAGTAACGGCAATTTTGCTGCGGCAAAAAAAGAATCTAACGATATGCCTTTCGGGAAAAAAATGACGCTACCGGTAGCAACATATAAAGGTTTACTTAAAGATGCAGAGAACACATATACAATAGGATATAGAAAAAACAAGCCTAAAAATGAGAGAAATAAAATATTCAGGATATCAAATACCCGTTCATCCATTCCTGTTCGTATCGATGCTGTTTTGTTTTTTAACATTCCGTTTTTTCCTTTACCAAAGACTTGTCTGTGTCAATTTTCTGCTCAATTTATTGGAACTGTAGACAAGGAGAAAACCAATAATTGCATTAAATAAGCCCACCGCTGTCGCCAAACCGAAATTATTTTCAACCATACCGAGACGATAAACATACGTACTGATTACATCTGCTGTTGAATACGTAGCCGGCTGATATAACAGAAGTATCGTTTCAAATCCGATATTAAGCATACTTCCAATTTTTAAGACAAGTGTTACGACAATTGTTGGTAATATCGAAGGTATTGTTATATTCCATAATTGATGGAATTTATTGGCACCGTCAATGCGCGCGGCATCATACATCGAAGGATCTATTCCCGACAATGCTGCAAGATAGATAACAGCGTTAAAACCGGTTGTTTTCCATATATTCAGACCGGTATAAATGGGAACAAACCATTCCGGCTTTGAAAGAAAAAATATTTTTTCCTTTCCCAATCCGGAACGAATCGAATTGACAATTCCCGTACTGGGAGACAGCATATTTATCAGAATTCCACAACAGACCACAACAGCAATAAAATACGGCAAGAACGAAACGGTTTGAATCACCGTCTTGAAAACCCTGTTCTTTATCTCATTTAAAAACAGTGCAAAAATTATTGCAAAAGGGAAACCGATAAGTAACCCCCATAGATTAAGGACAAAAGTATTCTTAAATGTCGTATAAAAATAGGGGCTGTTAAGAAAATCCGTAAAATTGCGTAGCCCACACCAGGGACTTCTGCTTATTCCCTTAAAAAGGCTATAATTTTGAAACGCAATCACCAGCCCGCTCATAGGTTTATATTGAAATAGAATAAACCAGAACAAACAGGGCAAGCCTATTACATACAACATCAGCTGCTCAGTATCGAAATGTACCAGGCTCCGTATTTTTATCGTACTCATAGCGATCCTCCTATAAAGCAAGGATACTGTCGCCGCTTATAACCACGCAATCGTTATTTTTTATTATTTACCATCGAAAATTATAAAAAGTACCGCTATTTTTTGTGATTTATAAAATCGTAAAATTTAATAGTACAAAAAGGAAGCCCTATCGTGTATAATTTTATCCTTAACAAAGGGTACTGTTTTGTTTTACTACAAACGGATTTTTTCACTATTGCTTATACTATCTATCGGATTCGCTTTGACGATCGAAGTACTATTGTACTGGCATCATTTTTCTCAAAGCATGACCAGTTTTAATCACAGCATAGATACTATTATTCAGCAGAGTAAAACGTCAACTGATACAATACTGCTAACAGACCGGCAATGGGCATATACCATTTGCGGCTCAGAGTATATGTATCAATACATCAGCCGAACCCCATATCAGCAATACGTAAAATTCAAGTTATTCGAGTTTATCAATGCCATACAGGCTGTTACATCAATACCCCGCGTAGCATCTGCGGTTACATTGTTATCTGACGATTTCGTTTTTATGAATAATTATACAAGTTCAATTTCGTCATTCCTTAAAGTATTTTCTTTATCCGAAGCGCAATTAGAAACCATAAAGCAGTATTTTTCCCAATACCCGCTTGAAACGACCTTTTTTCTGTCCGTTCCCGGACACTCTGAAAATCCACGGCTGGTCGAGGTTCGATGTGACCGCATTCAACAGGCTCAACCGATTTTTTTATTTACATTATATACGAATAGTCAACTTTTCAATTTTAAGAGTCCTATCGACGGTACCATTTACCTGTTTTATAATAACCAGCTTATTTCTTCCTGCAGCACACAGACACCTTCGGCTGTCCCCTATCAGGAAACATTGAATACCTCCGGCAAGTATATCAGAAAAGATATTTTGTCGTCGGTAACAGGTTACCGGTATACGTTCCTTTTCAGAAAACCGCGCTTTCTGACATCGGGAACATTGTTATTCGGTTTTATATGGCTGATTATTCTTGCCTCTGTATTTCTGCTTATGAAACATCTTACTCAATGGATGTACAAGCCGATAAATACTATCATAACGCTTATCGGTAAACCTGAACATGAAAAGGATGAAATCCGCCATATAAAAAATACGCTTATCTCGCTATATAACAATGTTGATACAATGAATCATTCTATAGAGGAATATAATGCAATCATTGAAAATGATTATTTACGGAATTTACTGACCGGATACACGAAACCGGAAGAAATGGAAAAATACTTCCAGAAGTATAAAATAAACAATTCCGGGAACTGTTTTTCTGTTATTCTTATAAAATATGGCTATTCAGATGAACCGGGAGCCGGACAGCAACAAAATGCCGTTTTTTTTCTAAAACAGAATCAGGCAATAATTTACAAAGAAATTTTCTCTATTTTTCCTTTTTTCCGTCTTATCGATATTAACTTTGAAACTCAAGCGTTGATCATCCAATGTACGGATATCCGTTTTCTATCAGATACACTTAATAGTATTTTTATAAGACTCGAAACAGTTTTCTCTCTCGAATGTTATGCAGCAATAAGCAAACCGGTAGAATATCTGCAGGATATCGGAGACGCTTACCACAACGCAGAGTGGCTTCTGGAAATGATTAAATACTATAAAGATTATCCGAGAATTATTTCAAATACCGATCTTTCTACTCCTCATTATACAACTGCAGTTTATTATCCATTGCATGAAGAACAGGCGCTGATTAATGCAGTTCTGAATGGAAAAACTGTGGTATGGAAATCAATCCTTTCAAATATCATAAAAAATAATGCACAGAAATATGAACAAAATATTTCCCAGCTTTCAATTATGCTCTGTGCAACGCTGGTAAGAATCGCAGAAGAAAATAACAGTCTTCAGAAAGATTTATTCAACTATTCCCAAAAAAATCTGTTTGTATTACTTGTTTCATGCCGAAATACAATAGAACTTGAAAAAATCGTTACGGATATATTCGAAAAACTTTCAGAATATATACTAAAAGCAAAAGAGGCAAATTCCTGCCATCCGTTGGTAGAAGCAATGCTCTCTTTTATCCATAAAAATTATATAAAAGATATAAGCCTGAATGATTTGGCGGACTCCGTTTCCCTTACACCAAGTTACGTATCCGCGGTTTTCAAGAATTCAACAGGGAATAATTTTAAGGCCTATCTGAACCGGTATCGCTATGAAATAGCCTGCAAAATTATTCAGCAAAATCCTCAAAAAAAAATCAGGATAGTTGCTGCGGAAGTCGGTTGTAATACAAGTATATTATCAAGACTCTTTATACAGAATGCAGGTATACAACCTTCTGATTATCAAAAACAGATACTGGCAAATAAATAAATACGAGTTCTTAAACGCTGTAAAAATAACTAGCGGCATTATACCTGTTCATAGCTTACTGAGGAACCTTCATTTTCCGGCAGCATTTTTTCCTGCAATAGCCGACGCCCCTTTCCAGATTACTTTCCGGGCGAGCTCCATATAATCACCATCATAATGAAAATCACCGTGCACCAGCAGAATGGTAATACCGTGCACCAGTCCCCACGCCCCCAAGGCAAGGGCCTGTACATCAGTATGCTTCGTTTCCATGGAATTTTCTGCCGACGCGTAGCGGTTGACTGCGTCATAAAATGTCTGTTCCGGGTCCTCAAACAGATTATGGCAGTCGGAAAACTGCATATTGAGTTTTTTATGAAGATCACTCAGAAACAGCAGACGCAGATATGACGGATTGTGCATAAAAAAATCGACATAAGCACATCCCATTTCACTTATCTGTGCATGCAGATCACCGGGATACCTTGCAACAGCTGCTTTCAGGCATTCGTTAAACTGATGATGTACTTTTGCCGCTATCGCGATTATAAGTTCATCCTTATCCCTGAAATGCCGGTATGGTGCCGTATGGCTGACTCCGCATGCCCGCGCGACCTTCCTCATGGAAAAATTTTCATAACCCTCTGTATCCAGCAGACGAATTCCTTCGTCAATCAGTTCTTCCCGCAGATCTTCATGATGATATGTTTTTTCAATTTCCATATCGGGGCAACTCCATGTCCGGTGACGGAACAGCCATCCCGGGATCTTTACTATAACAGAAAACGACACGACTTACAATGTTGACACTGTAAACTTTCTACGCTATTATAATGTTGACATTGGTAACATA
>DCFS01000116.1:10789-15395 GCA_002319875.1 Treponema sp. UBA1798
TCGGAAAGACACTCAGTTCCTGTATGGGATGTTTCGGCTGCTGGATCAAAAAACCGGGAGAATGTGTTATTCAGGATGAAATGGCGAATATAAACCGCCAGTACGTAAACAGCGATGCCGTTGTTTTTATAAGTCCCATCATCTACGGACAGTTCAGTGCACCAATAAAAAATGCACTCGACAGGACGCTGCCGCGGCTTCTTCCATTTTTTTACCGTCGGAAAGACGGTTCCACGATGCATCCGCAGCGGTATGGGAAAATTCCTGTACAGATCGTTATCGGATACGGCAGTGGTTTGACCGGCGAAGAAACAACACTGTTCCGGGATATCACACTGAAACACAGAACCGATGCAAGCCTCGAAATCTGGCAGAATGATTCGGATACAAAAAAAATTGAGACACTGTTTGGCAGCCTCAATACAAAGGAGCGTACCGCATGAAAAAAGTCATACTCATAAACGGCAGTCCGAGAACTGAAGAAAAAACGACGTCTGCTGAAATTACCGGACAACTGGAAAAAATGCTCCGAAAGCCGGAAACGGAAACCTATACTATACGCGTACGGAAAAGTCTGAATTCCGCTCCGGAATCAGATTACGAAAAAATGGCAGCAGCAGACGCAATCGTTTTTACATTTCCCCTTTATTATTTCTGCCTCCCGGGCATGGTTATGGGATATTTACAGAATTTTGAAATGTACTGCCGTGAACATAAAATCCATCCGCAGGCAGCGAAAGTCTATGCCGTGATAAACTGCGGATTCCCTGAACCGGAAATCAATACAGAAGCTGCCCGTGTGATCAGCTGTTTCTGCATGCATATGGGAATGCAGTTCCGTTTCGCCATACTGATCGGCGCCGGCCCTGTCATTTTCCAGCAGATGCCACCTGCGGTAAAAGCAAGAAAACAGCTGGACACAGCCATGCTTCAAATCGCAGACGACATCGGCTCCAATGCGGATATTATGCACGAAAATATTTCTATACAGGTAAAATTTCCGCAATGGCTGTACTACTTTTTCGGAAGTCTCGGATGGAAACAGGATGCAAAAAGGAACGGACTTACCGTAAAGGATATGTACCGGCAGGTTTACCAGTAAATGATATTCAAGATCATCGGAATTTAAGCAAGGGTCTCTCAGAATAAAGGAGATACATATGTATTGTCTGCTACATTTGCAAGATAGGTAGAAACGATTTCCGTAAATTCAGGGGAGAATTCGACAGCGCTGGTCATGGAGAGCATTTCCGGTGTATGTTCCTGTATTGAAACAATTCTCCCCGGGATATCAAATCTGCTGCTTTTAGTGCGGAATCTGACAGTAACATGTGTATCGGCAGGTATCAAATCTTCTTCTTGATGCACTAAAAAAACTATCTGCTGGGTGGAAAATTTGTATATCTGGATATACCGGAGGACTTTACTGTCGCAGTCGATTGTATATGTACATACAGGAAGCCGGGCCCTGCTTCCGATGTCGACGAAAATAAATCTGCTCTTAAAATTATCGTATTTTTCCTGCAGCTTGTCATAATTCTTGAAATAATCATCAATCAGAGAAGAAAAGTCCGAAGGACAACTGACTATTTTCAACATCATGGCATACGTATTCTGTCTGCTTTTCAGCGGTATCACATTAAGCAGCTCCGTACGTACAAGCGACTCTTCAATATTATGCGCATACATACGCTGAAATCCGATGGAAAGAAAACAGAACTTTTTTCTGTATTCATTAAAAAAAACATATTCACGATCGTCAAGAGAAAGAAGTATTTCCGCTTCTTTTTTTGACAACTTATAAGGAACACAAGCCAATACATAATCAGAAATAAGAAGTTTACACCGGTTGCATAGTATTCCCGTCTGCTGCATTGCATACGATGAAAAAACAATTCCATTGTCTTTTTTTTGTTCAGACATGTTTATACCTCCCGGATAAAATCTGTTACCAGTTTAAAGTATAATACATTCTGAATATTTTTCTTGAGACATTTGAGTCACTTTCAAAAGTCTGTTAACTTTTTGAAAGTGGCTTTATAGAATTTTTCAAACTCTTATATTACAGATATTTGAAAAATTCTATCATTACATCTAAGGTTGCGTTTTCAAAACTAGTCTGACTCTTGAAAACGCCTCATTTGTTATGAAACTGATTCTTCTGCAGGGTAGGAAAATTTTACATTTCCCCACCCTGCAGACAATTATATATTATTAGCGACTTCGAAAGCGTCCCAGATTGCGTAATGGATATTTGCTACCTTTTTCGCATCCCCCAGTTGATAAAGTTCAGGTATATCTCCTTCCAGATCGCGGTAAAGACTGTTTTCCGACCGGTAACCGACTGCAAGAATTACACTGTCGCACGGAAGTTCCTGCCGTCCCGAACCGGTTTCAATTACCAGTACATGACCGGCAAACTGCTTTGCAGAGGCATTGGTGTATACTGTAATGTTGTGCCAGGGTATCAGTCGTTTGAGCATTTCACTGTTGGCACTGCAGAGCGGTCCGTTTAAGGCAAGCAGGCTCCCCATGGCTTCAACAATAGTTACTTTCCGGCCGTTCATGGCAAGCCAGAGTGCTGTTTCACAGCCGACAAGGCCTCCGCCTATTATAACCGTTGTACCGCCCGGATCTTTTGTCCCGGAAAGCACTTCTGCAGCAGTAAGGACTTCATCACCAAGAGTAAATGTTTTGGGTATAGACCCGGTGGCAACGATTACAGCGTCATAACCACCGTTCCTAACCATATCGGCAGAAACTTTTGTATTCAGGTGTACAGGTACCTTAAGTTTTTCAAGCGTATGCGTATACCAGCGGGCAAGCGCGATATCATCCTCCTTAAATGCCGGAGCGCCCCCCGGAATCAGATTACCGCCAAGTTCTTTTCCCTGCTCAAATAATTCCACCTGATGCCCACGGACTGCAAGAACACGGGCTGCTTCACAACCTGCCACACCACCGCCTGCAATCAAAACTTTCTTTGGCCGCGATACAGGATTATAGGCAGCAGCACGTTCACGGGCTGTCTGCGGGTTTACGGCACAATTGATCATGGAATATTCCTGTATTCTGCCCATGCATCCCTCCTGACAGGAAATACAGGGACGGATATCTTCACAGCAACCTGTTCTGATTTTATTTACAATATCCGGATCTGCAAGCGTCGGCCGTCCTAGTGAAATAATATCGCAGTCGCCATTCTGTATACTTGCCAGAGCCATACCGGGATTATCCATACGTCCGGCACAAAGGACCGGAACGCTCACGGCCTCTTTTACCATATGGGCATAGCTGCGGTACAGGCCCTTTTCCTGATACATCGGCGGATGGTTCCACCACCAGGCATCGTACGTACCGACATCAACATCCAGCGCATCATATCCATAACCTGCCAGCAGACCGGCAGCTTCAAGACCTTCCTGAATATCGCGTCCTTTTTCTTCAAATTTTTCTCCGGGTAACGCTCCCTCGCGCCAGTCTTTTATCATGCTTTTCAGACTGTACCGCAGTGCCACCGGAAAGTCGGAACCACAACGGGCTTTTATTTCTTCAACCACTTCACGGGCAAAACGCAACCGGTTTTCGAGAGTTCCGCCGTATTCATCAGTGCGGAGATTGAACATTGCTATTGCAAACTGATCAAGCAGATATCCTTCATGTACTGCATGAATTTCCACTCCGTCAAATCCCGCGCGTTTGGCATTATATGCACCGGCTCCAAAGCTTTTGATAATTCCACGGATTTCTTCTTTTTCCAGAGGCCGGCACATTTTATCCAGCCAGCGGTGCGGAATCGCTGAAGGGGCGACCGGCGGGAATTCGCCGAGATTTGTCGGTATCGTTACCCGCCCAAAGCCTGCAGACATCTGCAAAAATATTTTTGCATCGTACGCATGCACCCGCTCAGTCATTTCCCGGCTTGTCCGTACAAATTGAACGGGGTTATAAGTGGAGTTGGGGCAGTTGGGAAATGTCGGTGTCTCAACCTTGCAGTCAGAAAAAGTCACTCCGGTGATGATCAGACCGATACCACCTTTTGCGCGCCGGGTATAATAGTCAATTCCCCGCTGATTCCAGCCACCTTCACAGTCGCCGAGTCCGAGGGGCCCCATAGGAGCCATTGCGAACCGGTTTTTCAGCTCAAGCCTGCCTATTCTGACAGGAGTAAACAACATTTCATACTGCTTCATCGGCAATCTCCTTTTCAATGCAGGTCCACATGACTTCCGACAGCCTGAGCCATTTCCTGCCAGTGGTCCATACGATTTTTAAGTTCTTTTTTACTTTCAGCATCTTCACGGAAAGCAATCAAAGTCCAGTCCATCTGTGCAAGCGCCGCAAAGAATTCATCATGCTTCTGAAAGGGAACCGAAATCATGCGGAGCCCTGCAGGATAGGCCTTTCTTCTTTTTAAACCATGATAAAACCCTGTTGTTACGTGATTTACTTTGCCGGAAATAACAGGATATGCATACATCCAGGCACAACTGAGAACCGGAGAAGATTTTGACTCCCAGAGATCTCCGGATATATAACTGGTGGCACGCATAATAATATCTGCCTGCGGCAGGTCTGCTATAAAAAACAAAAGTTCCGGATCAAA
>DCFS01000077.1:0-162 GCA_002319875.1 Treponema sp. UBA1798
TGCCCCGCTTCTGGCTGTTCAGGCTTGTAAAGACCGGCTTCCGGGCTGGACGAAAGCATTGTAAGCGCTGTTGTTGAATCGGAATCACACAGAGCGAAGCTGCTTTTAAGATTTACCTTATGTTTGAAAATATCTTAAGGCAACCTCTAAAAACTCACTTTC
>DCFS01000077.1:411-6380 GCA_002319875.1 Treponema sp. UBA1798
CTTTCAGTGACTTTTTAGAGATGCCGTCGAGTTTTAAGTCGCTGTAATATCGCGACTTAAAACATCGCACTTTCAGAGTTACCTCTAAAAACTGAAGTTTTTAGAGGTTCCCTTAATTAATAAAGAACACCGTGAGGTAGTGTCAGGAACTCACGGAGAAAGAGACAGAAACACCGTGAGGTAGCGTCAGGAACTCACGGAGAAAGAGCCAGAAACACCGTGAGGTAGCGTCAGGAACTCACGGAGAAAGAGCCAGAAACACCGTGAGGTAGTGTCAGAAACTCACGGAGAAAGAGTCAGAAACTCCGCGAGGTGGTGGCCGGACTTCATTTAGTTTCTGTTGAACAGAGGCTGTGAAAATCCCGCAGCCTGTTCGAGCTGCCGCAGCTGAGCTTCGGTATCAGCATCCTCCAGTTCGAGTCTGTCTTCTGCCGGTACCGTGCGGACAAGCCTTTCATGCCGCTCTATGATGTGTTTTCCAGTCCTGTCTGCAGAAAGTTTTTTGAGTTCTGCAAAAAGCGTTGCCGGAAATATCACAGGGTTTGCAAAACGCTGTTTTCCCGTTTCTGCATCCGGTCCGGACAGCCGGATTATTGAAGTGCGGTGTTCCGAAAAAGCTTCTGCCATACGATGTACCGTAGACGGGCGGAGCAGCGGCTGGTCGGCTACGCAGAACATGATACCGTCAGGTTCCGGAAAACCGGTAATACGGCCGGTAAAATAACAGGTGCCCAGACGGATGGTATCGCTTACGAGAGGCCATGCATGAAGCAGAACTGCAAGTCCGAAGCCTCGGGCAAGTTCCGCGACCTCTGTCCATCGGGTGACGACGACTTTCGCCGTAAAATCTGATGCGGCGACTGTTTCCATTATATAACTGCCCAGCGGTCTGCCCATAAAGTTCTGGACCAGTTTGTTGCAGCCGAACCGGGTGGATTCGCCGGAAGCCATAATAATACAGCCGATACGGACATTCTGTGTGCTTTTATTCGCTTTATTCATACTATCTTATCCAGTATAATCCATATACAGGCTGCTGCAAAGGCAGAACGCTGTTTTCTCATTTCCGCAAAAGTCACTTCCTGAAACAAGTGG
Organism: Treponema sp. UBA1798; assembly: GCA_002319875.1. Taxonomy (GTDB): domain Bacteria; phylum Spirochaetota; class Spirochaetia; order Treponematales; family Treponemataceae; genus Treponema_D. The sequence goes on from DCFS01000077.1 coordinate 1,507, forward strand.
CTTTTGAAAATGCTTTATTCGTTATATAAAAATCGTCCTGCGGGATATAGGAAAAAAAATGAAATACCAAAAAACTTTTATATGTTTAGTCGTGACTGTATTTTTTTCAATTAATCAGCGTGGCTGGTCTGATGAAATCGACATTGCATCAGATCCCGGGTTCAGCGTCGGAGCATCCATTGGAACCCCGGGTATTATTAATTGTAATATTGAAGGCGAACTTAACAAATATTTTGATTTTTGTGGTTCTGTATCAATCCTGCAGGCTCTGCTGTCTCATAGTAATGATAGGAAAGAAAAAGATGATGACGATCCATGTCTTATTTTATTACAAACAAATTTAGATTTTAAAATGATAGATTTTAAGTATTTTAAGATTTATCCGGCTCTGGCAGCCGGAGTATTGTTTTTTTCAGATGAAAATAGTTTAGCGGGTGCTCTTTATGCAGGACCTGCTTTAGATATATTCATCTGGAAGTTATTTTTTGAAGGCGGTATCGCAGGAATTATCGGAGGAACTACAAATCCTCTTCCCTATACATATAAAGGATTGTTCCCTTTAATCCAGATTGGATATTTACAAAAAATTTAATCCCGCAGGATATCACATGGGAAAAAGAGGTACAGCAGAAAATGTACTGATGTACTGCATTGTTATGCCTGCTCTGCCGTTTTCTGCAAAGTGCTGGAGGGTATGCATACCTGTTACTGCAACATTATTAATACTGAAGTTTTGTATTAATAATACAGCCATAACTTGACTAATGCTTTTTACGAAGTTATTATATCAGTTGTTGTTAAATTACTTTAGTAATACTTAATTTTTATATACAAGGAGTCTGTCATGAAAAGCGACAATGCAAAGAAAGGTATAGCCCGTGCACCGCACCGTTCTCTCTTTTACGCAATGGGTTACACGGATGAAGAACTCGATCGTCCGCTTGTCGGCGTCTGCTGTGCCAGAAATGAAATCATTCCTGGCCATTTTGATCTTGACCGCATTTCCGATGCCGTAAAAGCCGGAATCAGAATGGCTGGCGGAACTCCTGTTGAATTTCCTTCGATCGGTGTATGCGACGGAATTGCGATGGGGCATGAGGGAATGAAGTATTCTCTTGTCACACGCGAACTGATTGCCGATTCCGTCGAATGTATGGCAAAAGCCCATCAGTTTGATGCGCTTGTACTGATACCGAACTGCGATAAAATTGTTCCGGGCATGCTTATGGCTGCTGCGCGCCTTGATCTGCCGACAGTATTCTGTTCCGGTGGTCCTATGATGCCGGGACATCTTCCCGGTAATGATACGTCGAATCCTTATTCCGGTAAAAACCTGAGTCTTACCGATATGTTCGAAGCTGTCGGGAGTGTCACAGCCGGTAAACTGACCGAAGACCAGCTTAGGGACCTTGAAAAAGTTGCCTGCCCCGGCTGCGGTGCGTGTTCCGGTATGTTTACGGCAAACAGTATGAACTGCCTTACGGAAGTGCTCGGACTGGGGCTTCCCGGCAACGGAACTATTCCCGCCGTAACCGGCGCGAGAATTGCGCTTGCAAAACACGCAGGAATGCAGGTAATGGAATTATATAGAAAAGGAATAACTGCGCGGCAGATGATGACGGCGGATTCTTTCAGAAATGCGCTTACCGCCGATATGGCACTGGGCTGCTCGAGCAATACGATCCTTCATGTTCCCGCCATAGCGCATGAGGCCGGCATCAAGGTCGACTTGCATATGATCAACGAGATAAGCGAACATACGCCGAACCTGTGTCATCTGGCGCCTGCAGGTCATACGTTTATCTGCGAACTTAACGATGCCGGCGGCGTACAGGCAGTCCTTGCCGAACTTGCAAAGAAAAATCTTATAAAGACTGATGTAATTACCGCGACAGGAAAAACAATTGCCGGGAACATACAGGGGGTAAAAAACCTGAATCCTGAAATCATACGACCGATAGAAAATCCATACTCTCCGAACGGCGGTATCGCGATTCTGTTCGGCAATCTCGCACCGGACGGAACGGTCGTAAAACGTTCAGCCTGTGCGAAAGAACTGATGAAACATACGGGCCCGGCCCGTGTATTCGATGACGAATCCGATGCCATGGAAGCTGTCGGGAAACAGCAGATCAGAAGCGGTGACGTCGTCGTCATCCGTTATGAAGGGCCGAGGGGTGGTCCGGGAATGCGTGAAATGCTCGCTGTTACGGCAGCTCTGGCAGGGCAGGGACTGGACAGGCAGGTTGCCCTTATTACGGACGGGCGTTTCAGCGGTGCTACTCGTGGCGCGTCTCTGGGGCACTGTTCACCTGAGGCTGCCGTCGGCGGGCCGATCGCGCTGGTACGTGAAGGAGACAAAATTACGCTTGATATAAATGCATATAAAATTACGCTTGAAGTAAGCGATGAAGAGCTTGCAAAACGCAGGGCCGGATGGAAAGCTCCTGCGCCGAAAGTAACGACGGGTTATCTTGCACGGTATGCCAAACTTGTATCAAGTGCTGATAAGGGCGCTATTTTAGAATAGAAATCGAAGATTTCTATTCTAAAATAACTGGTTTCGGGTGCGGCCTGAAACCAGTGAGCTGCCTCAATTACAAATTTGTTCATGCGGAGCGGTTTGTCAGCAGTATCGGGCGGCGGGAATGGAACAATCAGCTGTCGTCAGGGCTGTCAGGTTCAAACGGGAGAAATTATGAAATACAGCGGAGCACGCGTTGTCATTGAATGTCTTGTGGAGCAGGGCGTGGATACTGTTTTCGGGTATCCCGGTGGTGCTATACTTAATATTTATGATGAACTGTATAAAAACAGCAGCAGAATACGGCATATTCTGACTGCACATGAGCAGGGGGCTTCCCATGCAGCCGACGGTTATGCACGTTCGACCGGCAGGGTCGGTGTTGTTTTTGCAACCAGCGGTCCGGGAGCTACGAACCTTGTAACAGGAATTGCAACTGCCTATATGGATTCGGTTCCGATAGTTGCCATAACATGCAACGTTACGATACCGCTTCTTGGTAAGGATTCCTTTCAGGAAGTGGATATTACCGGTATTACGATGCCGATAACAAAGCATAATTTTATTGTACGCGATGCGGAAAAACTGGCTGATACGATACGAGAGGCCTTCATCATAGCAAAGACAGGGCGCCCCGGGCCGGTACTTGTCGATATTCCCAAGGATATAACGGCAGCTCAGATTGAATATACACCCGCGGCGGCCGGTATATCGAAGGCGGCCGGTTTTGCTGCAGGCAAGGCAAATCTCCGCCGGATCCTTAACGTTAACGAACCGACTGATGATGAAATACGAAAGGCTGCGGACTTGATCAACGCTGCGAAGCAGCCGGTTATATACACAGGCGGCGGGGTTATTATAGCGGATGCCTGTGCTGAACTGAAGGAACTTGCAGAACGGGCGAGTATTCCGGTTGCAATGAGTCTTATGGGAAAATGTGCCTTCCCGAACAGGCATCCTCTTGCAACCGGTATGATCGGTATGCACGGAACAGTGGCGTCGAATATGGCTGCTGATAAAAGTGATCTCCTTATTGCTATAGGAACCCGGTTCAGTGACCGGGTTATCGGTGATCCCGGAAAGTTCGCACGGCATGCCCAGATCCTGCAGATTGATATTGATCCGGCTGAAGTAAATAAAAATATTCCCGCGTCGGATGCTCTTGTCGGCAATATAAAAGATGTCCTTGGCAGGCTGCTGCCGCTTGTAGCTGACAGAAAAATGTCCGACTGGAACCGGCAGATTGAAAAATGGAAAAAAACCGTTCCTTCGAACTGGAACCAGAAAGAACCGCTTCCGCCAAGATTCCTCTATGAATACGTGAACAGCAGGGTAAGGGAAGATGCTATAATTACAACAGAAGTCGGCCAGCATCAGATGTGGGCAGCTCAGTTTTATCAGTTTACGGAGCCGCGTACGTTCCTGACCTCAGGAGGACTTGGTACGATGGGGTATGGTACGGGGGCTGCTATCGGTGCCCAGATCGGGAATCCCGGCCGTCAGGTGATACATTTTGCCGGAGACGGTTCTTTCCGCATGAATTGTAATGAACTGGCAACCATTCAGCATTATAAACTGCCGGTTATTATTATAGTCGTTAATAACGGGACACTCGGAAACGTGCGTATGTGGCAGACTCTTTTTTATGAAAAAAGGTACAGCCAGACAACGCTTGATTTCGGTCCTGATTTTGTAAAACTTGCCGATGCGTATGGTATCCGGGGCTTTCCCGTTAAAACAGAAAGTGAGTTTGAAAAGGCTTTTGATATAGCGCTTGCATCGGGCAAACCGGCCGTTATTGATGCAGCTGTCGACATGGATGAAATGATTTTTCCGATGATTCCTCCGGGCAAACCGGCCAGTGAACTTATGCTGGAGATAAAATAACGATTCAGGAATTCCGTATCAGGTGGATTTCTTACTATGAAACACCTGGTACAGTCTGCATTTACCAATGAAAGGCTTTATTGTATACTCGGTATATGAACAGAATGTCGGGTGATGCGGAAATACACGGAACAATGACAGCGGACAATCATGCAGCTTTATGGCACGGACGTTTTAAAGAAGGTCCTGATGCTGCTGCTGTTGATTTCGAAACTTCGATATATGTCGATGAACGTATGGCCCTCGATGATATCTGCGGCAGCAGGGCCCATGCGCAGATGCTTGGCGAGGCCGGTATTATCCCGGAAGCTGATGCCGATGCCATTGTCAGGGGACTTGATTCTATAGAACAGGATCTTGCTGCAGGAAAACTTGTTGTAGATCATTCAGCTGAAGATATTCATTCTTTTGTAGAGGCAACGCTTACTGACCGTATTGGCGAAGCCGGCAAAAAGCTTCATAC
>DCFS01000077.1:6769-10121 GCA_002319875.1 Treponema sp. UBA1798
GCATACGGAATCGCTTATGCCGGGTTTTACTCATATGCAGCACGCCCAGCCGGTAACGCTGGCACACCATTTGTGTGCGTGGGCATGGATGCTTGTCCGTGATTACGGCAGGCTTTCCGATGCGCTGGCAAGAATGAAACAGTCTCCGCTTGGAGCAGGAGCTCTCGCCGGCAGCAGTCTTCCGCTCGACCGTCAGTCGGTAGCAGAAAAACTCGGTTTTACAGGTGTGACGGAAAATTCCCTCGACAGTGTTTCCGACAGGGACTACTGTATCGAAACCGTCTCCGATCTTGCGATTCTTCAGTCTCATCTTTCCAGATTCTGCGAGGAAATCGTGTTGTGGTCTACGACGGAATTTTCTTTTGTCGATTTAAGTGAAAAATGGTCTACCGGCAGCTCAATAATGCCGCAAAAGAAAAATCCCGACTTTGCGGAACTTATCCGGGGGCGTACGGGGAAAGTGTATGGTCATCTTATGGCGTTGTTGACCATGGTAAAGGGACTTCCTCTGGCGTATGACCGCGATATGCAGGAGGATAAAGAGAGTGTGTTCAATGCATATGATACGGTTGCTGCCAATATTACGGTTTTTACGGAAATGATAGCAAGTGCTAAATGGAATACACAGCGTATGTCTGACGACTGTGACGGCGGATATCTGAATGCTACCGATGTCGCCGAGTATCTGGTACGGAAAGGAATGCCGTTCCGTACTGCCCACGGAGTCGCCGCGAAGGCTGTCCGTATTGCTATTGACAAAAATTTACCGCTTGAAAAACTTCCGGTCGCTGATTTTAAGGAATGTTCTCCGTTGATAGAAAGTGATATTTATGCCCGCATAACGAAACAGTCATGTGTGGAAGCCCGTAGTATAGCCGGCGGTCCTGCCCCCGGACAAGTAAAAAAGCAGCTGTCTGCTCTCCGCCGGTTCTGTACGGGCTGTGTATCTGCGGAGTGATTTATGGATAGTGCTGTTCAGATTCCTGAAATAAGCGAACTGGTGTTTGAAAAAACGGAATTCGATACGCTCGAAGAGAATCTCCGGAAACCCGATATACCCGGACAGGTATTTAAGGTTGCCGCTGACTGGATTGTAAAGCGGTTTAATCCGTCCTTTGTTTTTTTTACTGCAGACGGGCAGGTTCCCGGAGAATATATCAGATATTCCGTGCCGGAAGACACAGTTCCTGTTTCGATACTTTACTGCATCGACGAACGCCGGAAGGCATCTGCTGCCGGGGCAGCAGTATATCTGCATGCTTCCGGTTGTGTTTCCATTCCGTTCAGATATACCGGTTCTGTTACCGGCTGTCTTTTTATCGGTCCCCGTACTGACGGTAATAAAAAATACACCGGTGCCCTTTTGAAAAAACTTAATCCGATGGCCAGAATCCTTTCCCGGACACTGCTCTCACTGGAATCGGATCGGCTTTATCAGGAAAAGAACCGTCTGCAGGATGCCTTTTCACGCTATGTTTCACCTGATATTGTAAAGAAAATTATGGAAAATAAAAGTGTTATTCAGCTGGGTGGAGAAAAACGGTGTCTTACTGCCATTTTTACCGATCTTCAGGGGTTTACGTCGCTATCTGAAAAGATGGACTCTTCGGCACTGGTGCGCGCACTGAATATGTACCTGAACGAAATGACACAGGTTATTATTGCATTGGGCGGAACGATAGACAAATTCGAAGGTGATGCCATTGTCGCTTTTTTTGGCGCGCCGAACAGAATAGGTGACCACGCGGTCAGATGTTGTCTCGCTGCTCTCCGTATGAAGAAAATGGAAGCGCTCTTAAATGAGCAGCTGCTGCGTGAAAAACTTATACCCATGCCTTTTATTACCAGAATGGGGATAAATACCGGTGATATGATCGTAGGAAATGTAGGGTCTCTGCAAAGAATCGATTATACTGTGATAGGCAGTAACGTAAATATTGCAGCACGGCTGGAGAATGCAAACAAGCGGTACAATACATCGATCATGATAAGCAGTTCCACATTCAGGAATGTCGGCAGTTTTTTCCGGTGTCAGTATGTCGATACTGCCTACCTCAAAGGCGTGCGGGATCCTGTGGCGCTCTATGAATTGCAGTCGGAACGTCCCGGTGCTGTTCCGGAATACTGTAATTATGTTAATGCGCATCCGGAAGAAGTCTACGCAGCCGGTCTGTTGCCGCAGATATAGATACGAGCCGGAATAATCAGCCCCGCTGCAGGCAGTGGAGTATGTTATTCTCTGAATGTATTGCAGTCAGTTTAATACACTTTATTACGCCCCTGCGGCCGGGGTATTAAAACCGCTGCATGAATAAAAGCAGTAGAGGAGGAATGATAAAAGATACATACAGACACCGGACTGTTTTCTGATGGAAAGTATTGAAATCGTTGCCGGTACGACTGTCGGATCTTTGTATTTTTTATCATATGCAGTTTCCGCGTTGCGTAAACTGCGATCCGCATCCTCCTGGCGCACCGCTAACACGGAGTTTTTATAGGAGATTTATATGAAAAAGGGGTTGTTTTTTGCGATTGTAAGTCTGGCCATAGTCGTCATTTCGGCAGGTTGTCAGAAAAAAGAAAAATCTTCTGAAGATACGTCTCTGGCAGATCTTCAGAAACGTGGTGTGTTCGTCCTGGGACTCGACGATTCTTTCCCGCCTCTCGGTTTCAGAAATGAATCAAACGGGATTGTGGGATATGATATCGATCTTGCTACTGAAGTTGCACGCCGTCTTGGCGTTACTTTCAAGGCTCAGCCGATTGAATGGGATGCGAAGGAACAGGAACTGAATACAGGTAAGATTGACTGTATCTGGAACGGCTTTACAATGACACCGGAACGGGAGCAGGCTCTTGCTTTTACAAAACCGTACCTTGATAACGCACAGGTTGTGGTTGTCCTCAATGACTCGGGGATTACTGCGCTTGCAGGTATGGCGGGTAAGAAAATAGGAATACAGAGCGGCTCCAGCGCACAGGAAGCTGTTGATGCAAACGCTTCTTTTAAAAAGTCACTGAAAGATGTCGTCATGTTTAAGGATAATATCACTGCACTTAACGATCTTGAGATAAAAGGTGTCGACGGTGTCGTTATGGACAGCGTTGTGGCTAATTACAGCATACAGGTAACGGGAAAACCTTTTACCGTATTGACTGAAGGGCTTGCTAACGAAGAATACGGTGTTGCGTTCCGTAAAGGCGATCGTGCGCTTCGTGATAAAGTACAGCAGCTGCTTGAGGAAATGCAGAAAGACGGTACGGTGACAGCAATATCTGACAAATGGTTTGGCAAAGATATTTCTGTAATCGGCAGATAAATGATACAGATGCTTGTCATTATGCTCCAGGG
>DCFS01000077.1:10479-13450 GCA_002319875.1 Treponema sp. UBA1798
TTGTTTCCCAGATAGCAAACGTGTTCATGCTTATCATCCGCGGAACGCCGCTTATGCTTCAGTTGATATTTGTCTATTTTATGCCTTACCATATATTTAAGGTATCCTGGGACCGGTTTGTAGCGGCGATCGTTGCACTTTCGGTGAACTATGCTGCCTATTTTGCCGAGATTTACCGCGGTGGTATCCTTGCGATTCCCGCCGGGCAGTATGAAGCTGCGAAAGTACTCGGTTATACCAGGTGGCAGACGTTTTACCGTATTGTTCTTCCGCAGGTGGTCAGGCATATAATCCCTGCAACAGGTAATGAGGTGATCACGCTGGTAAAGGATACCGCTCTTGTGCAGGTAATAGGTGTTGCGGAGCTGCTTCATGTAGCCCAGACTACTTCGAGCCGCCAGTTTTCAACTATGCCTCTCTTTGTTGCCGGTGTGTTTTATTTTGTCATGAACTGGGCCGTTTCTGCGGCTTTTCAACAGTTTGAAAAGAAACTGAATTATTACAGGTAAGAGTTAATGAACAGCAGTCAGGAAATTATCGGTGTCAGTCATCTTGAAAAAAAATTTGATTCGCTTGACGTTATACATGATATATCTTTTTCTGTGTACGAAGGCGAAGTCCTTGGCATAATCGGCCCGTCCGGTTCCGGCAAATCGACGCTGCTCCGCTGTATCATGCAGCTGACGGACGTGACGGCCGGTTCGATACGTATCTGCGGAAAAAATCTCGTAACGGATGGCGTTTATGCCGATAAAGAGCTTTTGCGGGAGATAGGCCTTAATCTTGGGCTTGTTTTTCAGAATTTTAATCTTTTTCCGCATTTTTCCGTTCTTCAGAATATTACCGATGCTCAGATTCACGTGCTTGATAAAACTGAAGAACAGGCGGAACAGACTGCAATGACCCTGCTTGAAAAGATGGGGCTTACTTCCAAAGCTCATGCGTATCCGTGTGAATTGAGCGGCGGACAGCAGCAGCGTGTCTCTATAGCCCGTGCGCTTGCCATGAAACCTAAGGTTTTGTTGTTTGATGAACCGACCAGTGCTCTTGATCCTGAACTGACCGGAGAGATTCTTTCTGTTATCCGCAGCCTTGCTGAGGAGAAGATGACAATGGTCGTCGTAACCCATGAAATGGCATTTGCCCGTGATCTGAGTGATCAGATTATTTTTATGGATGACGGCATAATTGTGGAACAGGGCAGCCCTGACGATGTGATACGTCACCCGCGGATGGAACGGACAAAGCTGTTTCTCAGCAGATTTTCCGGCGGCCGGTGATTGTAAAACTCCCGTTCCGTACATTGACCAAGTTATTGAATTCCTGTATAGTCTTATGATGCACTGTATAGTGTAGTAGTATGCTATTTCAGAACTTGGCGTTGTTCCGTTGAGTCCTGTGGAGGTTTAAATCAAGTGGTAAAAATCAGACTCAAGAGATTCGGTGCTGCAAAACGCCCGACGTATCGTATTGTCGTTCAGGATTCACGTAAACCCCGTGATGGTACCTGTATTGAAGAGCTTGGAACGTATCAGCCGATTGCAGTTGAGGGTAAACAGGTTGCTTTTAACGAAGAGCGGGTTAAATACTGGCTCAGCGTTGGTGCACAGCCTACTGCAATTGTCGGAAAACTTCTGAATAAAAACAGCGTGGCTAAATAAATACGGGAGCAGCAGTAAATGGAAAAAGACCTGATTGAATATATAGCAAAATCACTGGTCGATGATCCTGGTGCGGTTTCCGTGACTGAAACCGAAGGCGACAGAGGCATGGTTCTTGAACTTAAGGTTGCCGATGGTGATATAGGTAAAGTCATAGGTAAATACGGCAGAATTGCCAAAGCGCTGCGTACCGTTTTAAGCGCGTCTGCTACAAAAGGCGGTAAACGCTACAGCCTGGAAATACTGGACTGAGCTGCGGTGGCTGGTTGTGATTGAAGAGTTGACTGTCGGTTTTATCCGGGGTGCACATGGCCTGTCGGGTGAATGTAAAGTTGAAAGTGCTTCTGGAGAATGTGCTCATATTGCTGCTCTGAAGGAAGTTACTTTAAGGCACGGCAGTGAAAGGAAAATCTGCAGGATTGAATCGGCAGAGGCCGGAAACGGTGCTTTGTATATGAAATTTGCGGGACTGGATTCACCGGAAGATGTACGGAAGTACAATGGATGGGAATTGATTGTACCGCGCAAATATGCTGCTCCTCTTGAAAAAGGCGAGTGGTATATAGAAGATCTTAAACAGTGTTCTCTTATATATGAGAACGGAAACGGATTGGCAGCGGATGCTGCGCCTGCTGAAAAAGCGGGAACGATCACAGACGTATTGGAAGGCGGAGCAGGTTACCTTTTAGAGGTTTCGCTCTCCGAGAGCTGCAGCTTTCTGGCAGACAATATCAGAAAAACTGCTTCCGGTAAGCCCCGAAGTGTACTGATTCCTTTTAACAGGGACTTTATCGGTAAGGTGGATATTGAAAACAGAACAGTTCAGCTGATGCACCTCTGGATTCTGGAGTAATTCCATGCAATTTACAGTGCTGACCTTATTTCCCGAAATTCTGCGCGTCTATTTCGAAAGCTCAATCATGGCGAAAGCGGTTGAACGGGGAATTATTGCCTACGATCTGGTGAATATCAGGGATTATGCCTTTGATAAACATCGTACATGTGATGACGGTCCGTATGGAGGAGGAGCCGGGCAATTGATGATGCCGGAACCTCTGGGACGTGCGCTTGACAGCGTGCAGGCTTACAGGAAACGGGTTATTTACGTAACACCGGGCGGCAGGCCTTTTACACAGCAGATAGCGCAGACATTGAGCCGTGAAAATGACCTTGTCCTGATCTGCGGCCGGTATGAAGGTATCGACCAGCGGATTATCGATTCGTACGTCGACGATGAAATTTCCATTGGAGATTACGTTATGTCGAGCGGGGAAGTTGCTGCTACGGTCATAATCGATACCGTGTATCGG
>DCFS01000077.1:13725-15983 GCA_002319875.1 Treponema sp. UBA1798
TGATCGATGGGGTGATTTCAAGCGAATCTCTGGAAGAAGAAAGTTATTGCGGCGGACTTCTGGAATATCCCCAGTATACACGTCCATCAGTATACAGGGAAATGGCAGTACCTGACGTTTTAATGTCTGGTAACCATGAAAATATACGGAAGTGGCGTCTGAAAAAGCGTCTGGAAAAAACACTCTCCAACCGTCCTGACATGATCGGTACGGCGAGGATGTCAGGGTTGCTGACTGCAGAAGCCGAAAAAATGATTGAGGAGATCACGGAGCAGGTTTTTCTGAAACGTGGTCGGAAAAAACGCAAAAACATTCAGCATAAGGCTGAAGTCAAGGCGTAGTTTACTGGAGAAAATTATGGATCTGATAAAGACAATTGAAGAACAACAGAAGCGTAAAGGTGCCCAGCTGTTTAACGTCGGCGATACCGTGAAGGTTTACTTCAAGATCGTTGAAGGGAATACAGAACGCATCCAGATTTATGAAGGAACAGTCCTTTGTATAAAGAATAGTGGTATCGGTCAGTCCTTTACCGTCCGTAAGGATTCTTACGGGATCGGGGTTGAACGTGTATTCCCGTTCCATTCACCGCACATTGTAAAAGTTGAAGTCATTCATCCTGGTAAAGTCCGCCGCGCAAAGCTGTACTTCCTCCGCGACAGGATTGGTAAAAGTTCCAAAGTCAAAGAACGTATCGGTGGTAATGTTGCTGCAGAGATTGCGGAACGTAATGCACGCGCCGATGCTGCTGCTGCTGCTGTTGAGTCTGAAATCAAGGCTGAAGCAAAAGCTGAAAATGCAGCCGCTGCGGAAAATAAGGATAAAAAGAAGAAATAAGCTGACTGCGTAAGCATGGCTATTGCAGATATTTATGTACATGCAGGTTCTGCCCTCAATGGTTCCGGTTCTTCCCGGATACTCCGTGAGGGCAGTTTCGTTTCCGTTCGTATACTGGCAAAAAATGGTCCTCAGCTGTATACTGCTTCGTTTGCCGGAGGACGTTTTAATGTGACTTCCCGGCAGAATCTTGAACCGGGGGCTGTTTTCCGTGCAAAGGTTGTACTGGATGACGGAAAAATCATGCTCGTCCCTGAAAAACAGACCGCTGCAGAAGCTGTTAGCCTTCAGAATTATAATTCTGAAGTTTTTTCATTCCAGCCTGGTATTTCTTTGGCAGACAGCAGTCTTACCTCTTCTCTTTTGTCTCTCGGATTACCTCCTGATATGATTTCTCTGCGCCTTGTTCAGCAGCTTCAGCAACTGGGTGTCAGATTTGATGTGAAACTGTTGGGGAAAATACGTGCCGCTGCCGCTCATTTCCCGGGACACGAAGCTGAAGCTGCCGAGGCTGCACTCATTCTGGAAGAGAAGGGAATAGAAAGCTCTGATGATGCAATAGCGCGTGTCATTTTTACCCGTGATTTTAGCAATAGCGATGAAGCGCAACCGGATCACTCTTTTGCACAGTCTGCTGATGTTGACGGAACTGTTGCGGCGGATGATGCAGATATTACAGGTGACGTTTTAAGAGAAATACATAAATACGTACATACCATTTTTAATGAAAATAGTACCATACAGGAAAACCGTCCCGGATTTCTTACGTTATATAATCATTCGGGAAGCGGCAGTTTTCAGAATGATGGTTTTCACGGGCACTGGATACTTCTGCCATTTGACTTATCGTATGGAATTAGTGCCGGGCGGCAGTCCGGACACGGGATTATGAGAATATTCAGCGACATTGGTATAAGGAAAAGCAGAAAAATTGTCATAAATTTTGAAACGGACAGACAAAAGAGTTTTTATGTAGTATGCTTGCAGAAAAATGGAAAATATAACAAAAAGAAAGTCTTATTTTGCATACAGCCGGAACCGGCAGATAAAGAATCTCTGAAGACCCGGTTACATGAATTTATACAATCTGGTCCTGAAGATTCTGTTAACGTAGAATGGATACCGCCTGAAAAATGTTCTCCGTTTTATACAGAGGATACGCCGTTTACAACGGTTCAGGGGAGTGTATGACGGAAAACAGAAAAATCGCAGTTGCGTTACGTTACCCCGCGGATGCTGATGCCCCTTTTATTTCGGCATCAGGCAGGGGAGAGCTTGCAGAAAAGCTTCTTGAGATTGCCGCTGAAAATGATATACCTGTTGTTAAAAACGATGAAGTTGCCAGCATCCTTTCAATGCAGGAAATCGGAACGGGTATCCCAGCGGAAACCTGGCAGATTATAGCAGAAATATTTGCATTT
>DCFS01000077.1:16313-24780 GCA_002319875.1 Treponema sp. UBA1798
ATGCGTTTTTCCGCTCCCGTTTTTTTTGATGATGGGAAAAATATGTTCCTTGCGGAAGGAAAATCGGTAAAATCGTATCATGTAGCGGCATTAAAGCGTTGGTCTATTCCATACCTTCTCACCTATGGTCATGAAATAGACAGTACCGGAAATCGTTCCAGAAAAACAGTTATGCCTGCAATTGTGGACGACGAAGAACCCCGGGAGCTGGAAGAGCTTGAAGAAATTGAACCTGCAGATGAAAGATACTAGGAGAGAAAAAGGTGTCGCAGGAGAGGAACGTGCCGCAGCTTATCTGAAACAACAGGGTTTTATTATCTTAAATAGAAACTGGAGGACAAGAAGCGGCGAAATTGATATAATAGCAATGTCTTCTCAGGATGTACTTGTATTTGTTGAGGTAAAAACACTTCCTGGTGGTGATGCGCAGGTACTGGCGCATGAACTGAATAAAAAGAAACAGCAAAGAATTACTAAAACGGCTAAATGTTTTCTTCTAAACAATCGACAATATAGTAACAGCAGTGTGCGCTTTGATGTGATTGTTATTGATATGCCCGGTGTAGAACCTGTGTATCACATAGAAAATGCTTTTTCGGGGCTTTTATGATTTCTGATACGAAGAAAACGGTTCCTTCAGAGGATCCTGAAGAAAAATCAATGTCTCCCAGAATACTTGAGTTACGGGAAAAAATCCGTGATGCTGAATATCTGGATAGTGCAATTCAGAGAATAGCACAGGTTCTTAGCAACAGGCTTGTTGAAAACAGCGGACAGATACGATTGAAAAGATAAATTTTTTATTTTACCGCAGAATAAAGTGTTATTCTGTGGTAAAATAAAATATACTATTTATTACGAGGAATATATGGATAAAAACGGCAGGCGGCGTTCCAGAAACGGCCGCCGTCATAACTGGACTGAAAATAAAAACAAAAATGATACAAAGCAGAATCCGGCGCAGCATCGTCCGGTTGTAAATCCTGCAGTTTTTCAGAGTATGCAGATACAGGAAAAGGCTATACGGGAATTTAAGGCCAGGGAAGTAATCTGCTCCATGTGTGGTAAACCGATTACAGAATTATCCTCCGCACTCTCAGATAAGGCAACGGGAGCGCCTGTCCATTTTGATTGTGTGCTTGAAGCAGTCAGCAGAAATGAACATCTTAAGGAAAATGAAAAGGTAACTTATATAGGTCAGGGGCGTTTTGCAGTCCTGTTATTTGAAAATCCCAGGGATCTGCGCCATTTTAAGATTGAACGGACAATAGAATGGGAAGAGGCAGACAAACGTCTGGAATGGAGATCGGAGATAGCCGGTCTTTACAGCCAGATCAAATAAAGAATCAACAACTTTGCCCCGGATGCCGGGGTATAAAACTCTCCGTCCGGATAAAGTAAAGGCCAAAGCGTGAGCTTTGGCCTTTTTGTTGCCAGGGACCGGGATCGAACCGGCACGACATGTTGCTGTCGAGGGATTTTAAGTCCCTTGTGTCTACCAATTCCACCACCTTGGCGAAACAACGTATAAATAATATACTAAAGTTCTATTTTTTACAAGTGGACTGATATTTTATGTATTCCGATACACATTTTCATTTTAAGCTGATTACACAGAATGCCAGCTGTGACGGCAGTTCTCTGTTTGAGACAATGGCCAGGCAGAATGTATGTTTTGCTCAGGATATAGGTACGCAGTGTGATGATTTGCTGCAACGACAAAAGCTTGCGCAGGAGGCACTTTCAGGAATAAGGCAGCAGGAATTGCGTAAAGTTGCTGAAAAATTTATTTATTTTTCAGCTGGCATTTGGCCTTCTTCCGGAGCTATTGCCGGAAGAAGAGAGCAGATCTCTATTCTTGAGCAGCAGATAAAAAGTGCGCTGGCGTCAGATGTCCCGCTTTTTCGTAAAATATCTGCACTGGGAGAGTGCGGCCTTGATCATCACTGGAACCCTTCGGGAGCTGACGGACGCTCTGAGTCTGATTTTCCGGAAGCCGTAATGGCTGGAGAACGGGAACTGTTTTGTATGCAGCTTGAACTTGCGAAGCGTCTTGATTTTCCGGTTATCGTGCATAGCCGGGATGCTTTTGAAGATACGATTAAATGCATTTCCGATACAGGATATGACAGAGGCGTGATCCACTGTTATTCATACGGTATAGAGGAAGCACGGGCGTTTCTTGACCGGGGCTGGTATATCAGCTTCAGCGGTTCAGTAACTTATACGAAAAAAAACAGAATAGACGCCATGACGGAATTACTCAGGTATGTCCCCGGCGACAGAATTCTGGTTGAAACAGATGCCCCCTATCTTGCTCCTGTA
The DNA here is from genome assembly GCA_002319875.1 of Treponema sp. UBA1798. Taxonomy (GTDB): domain Bacteria; phylum Spirochaetota; class Spirochaetia; order Treponematales; family Treponemataceae; genus Treponema_D. Next base: position 18,639 of record DCFS01000077.1, read on the forward strand.
CCACTACGGGGAAGCTTAAATAATCCGACTTATATAGAACATACATACAGCTATATTGCAGCTGCACGGAATATTTCAGCAGGTGAATTGAGCGATATTGTTGATGCAAACAGCCGGGCACTTTTTATACGCTGAAATCTACTCGTCAAGTTCCGGTATTTTTAATTTGAGAGCATCCAGAAACTGTTGTCCTGTAACGCCTTCGCGAAGACATGCGAAGAGGCAGTTATCGCCTGCAACAGTTCCCAAAAGTTCGTCCATATTAAGACTGTCGAGTGCGTTAGAAACAGTATCCGCATGTCCGGGAAATGTTTTGATAACGACAATATTGCCGTTGTAATCTATGCTGATATATCCGCGCAGAAAATCCTGAATAAATATCTGTTCCGAATCCTGCCGTTCGTCTTCGCCCGGAAGCGTATAGACATATCCATTATGCCCGTCGGAAACCTTACCAACTTTCAATAATTTAAGATCGCGCGAAAGTGTAGCCTGGGTTACTTCATATCCTTCTTTAAGCAGGTAGCCGAGTAAAGCTTCCTGGCTTTCAATACGATAATTTTTTATCAGCTTGCGTATGCTCTTAAGCCTGGTCAGCCTTTCTTTCACGTTAATGCCTCTGTGATGAATATTTATGTATTAAATATGCATAAAAAATACATATTGGTCAAGCGGTTTCAAAACATCCTGACATATGTTTTACCGGTTCCGCCATCTTCAGGAGGAGCAAAATGAAATTCTGAAACTCCGGGATAGTGTGACAGGTAATCCTGAACAGCCTGTTGCAATATGCCGCTGCCCTTTCCATGTATTATACTGAATTCATGAAAGTTTTGCATAGTGCACAAATCGAGCTGTCGCTGAAGCATTTTAACCGCTTCATCACATCTCATGCCGATAAGGCGCAGTTCAAATAATGGTTTGTTTCCCGGAAAACCTGAATCAATACTGCTGTTTTTGTCTTCATCGTTTTCGGCAAGATCGACAGTAACGGTAGGCTTGATGTTATTTATCTGTGACGGCGGAATGAGTGTCAGATCCTTCTGTCTGACACTCATCTTGATATTCCCGAATTGTACGCTCCATAAACCTTTCCGTTCCTGATGAAGCAATACCCCATGCCTTCGGGCCATTCCCGCAAGCACTTCCGCTCCGGGCTTAAATGTAAGTTTTACCGGGCTTTGTGTCTCATATATCTGTACCGGAGACTTTGCCGCAGCAAGAGCTTCCGCATTTTTAAGCCGCTTCTTTTCGTTTTTCCTTTCGCTTTTAATGGCAGCCTTTTCTTTTGCAGATTGCCTGTCCATTTCTGCCTGGTCGCGGGCCAGAGTGGTTTCCTCTTCCTGCAGTCTGTTCCCTTGTGCCTGCACCGTGTCGGTAAGTAAGGAAATATACTGTTTTACGGATACGGCTTTTTCATGGGTTATTTCACCTTCCCTGAGTGTCCGCACGAGGTTTTCAAGCTGCCTGCGGCTTTCCTCAAGAAATTGTACTGATTCGCGGTAACCGTGTTCCTTTAATTCCTGTTCTTTTTGACGCAGCCGTAATTCCCTGAGATCCGCTTGTCTTTGTTTTTCATTTATTTGGGTTTCTTTTTTGTCAAATTCCTGTCTGAGCCTGTCAAGTTCTGCGTGTTTTGCCGTAAGCCCTTTGATAAGAGCTGATACATCTGCCTGTTCGTTCGCAATATAGGACCGTGCTATGGCCGTAACGGATGGCGGAAGTCCGCTGCGCTGTGCTATATCGAGTGCACGGCTTTCCCCCGGAACGCCCATAACCAGACGGTAGGTAGGCGACAGCGTACTATCGTTAAAATCTACCGATGCATTTATACATGAAGGATGCGTATATCCATAGTTTTTTAAGATACCGTGATGTGTTGTAACCAGTACGAAGGCTCCGCTTCCGATAAGCGTATCAAGCACGGCCATTGCAATAGCACCGCCTTCCTGCGGATCGGTACCACTTCCGAGTTCATCGAGAAGTACGAGGCTGCGGGAATCTGCTTCTCTGACGGCTGCTGCAATGTTTTTCATATGCCCGCTGAAAGTGGAAAGAGACTGTTCCAGGGACTGTTCGTCCCCTATATCTGCATAAACGTTTTCAAATACGGGAAGACGAGTTCCCTCCGCAGCAGGAACAGGGAACCCGCTCTGATTAAGCAGCGCAAACAGGGCAACCGTTTTGATTGTTACTGTTTTACCACCGGTATTCGGCCCCGTGATAATCAGTATGTGTTTGCCGGTCATAAACGGAATATCAACCGGAACCGCCTTATTTCCCAGAAGGGGGTGCCGTGCCTGGAGTAACAGGGGAGGCTCTCTATCGGAACTGTTTTCTGAAATTGTATTACCGGTTGACTGTTCTGAAGTTTCGCTTTCCGCAGCGGAACAGGGGAGTGCAAAAACACAGTTATTTTCGATACCCCATTTTGCCGAAGCACATGATGCGTCAAGTTCGAGCATAATGGGTAACGCTTCCGAAAATAACGGTGCATATGGCTGCAGTTTTGCTGTGAGTTCCCGGAAGATCCTGCGTATTTCCTGCTGCAGATGAAATTCTTCCTGTACGAGATCGTTGTTTTTCCTTACGATGTCGTCCGGTTCGATGTAAACCGTCTGTCCGCTTTGCGATACTTCATGGATAATACCGGAAATAACATTACGCCTGTTTGCATGGACAGCCAGTACCTGCCGGTCTGCCCTGTATGCAGGAACGTTTGATTCAAGCACGGAAGAAAGGCTCTGGTCACTTGTATATTTATGCATCAGATTTGCAATGTCACGCCGGTATCCTGCAATGGCAGCACGTATAACTCTGAGCTCCGGCAGATCTTTGAGCGTGCCGTTGGTATCCAGTACACGCGATATTTCCGCATACGGTTTGTCAAGAAGAGGCATTGATTTTGCAGCAGCCGATATCTGCTGCACCTTCAATTCTTTTTCCGCAGAATCAAGAGCCCCGGTAACTTTTTTTACTGAGATACAGAAAAGCGCGAGCGCGTACAACTGCTCCTGCGAAAGTGTGGCGCCTTCTGTTTTGAGTATCGGAATAATTTCTGCGATCTCCGGCCATGATGACAGCGCTGGCTGCCGCGTAGACTGCAGATATATAAACCATTGCCTTCCGTATTGTTTAAGTTTTTCGATATCAGCAGAATTTGTATAAGGTTCTCTTGTTTTGAGAAAACCGGTCCCTTCCTGACTGACACAATAACCGGCTATAGTGTCGCGTATTCTGTAATAATCAAGTTCTGTAAGTGTTTTTTTGTCCATGTAACAGATCTTCAGTCTTCCCAGCTTCCTGTCCGGATTTCTTCGCTGATACGTTTCCAGCTTTCGTACCGTTCTTCACTGATAATTCCCGCATATACTGCCTCAAGTATTTTGCATCCGGGTTCAGTCATATGCCTGCAGGACATACCAAAAGTACATTTACCTATAAGCGGCCTGAATTCCCGGAAATAAAGTGCAAGATCGTCCGCCGGAATATCATGTAGTACGAACCGCCGGATACCGGGCGTGTCTATAATAGAGGTCACGGTATTTTGAATGCCGCCCATAAGCGATTCGTTCAGGTGGAGCCGCATCAGTATACCGCGGGTCGTTGTGTGTGAGCCCCGTCCGTATTTCTGAGAAAGGCTGCCGGTTCTGAGGACGCACGTATTGTCGAGTACATTTACAAGGCTTGATTTTCCTACACCCGATTGCCCGACAAATGCACATATCTTGTTTTCGATAAGATGAGCGAATTCAGTAAGGCCTTCTCCTGTCCTGGCAGATACGCGGAGAACCGTGTAACCAAGCGATTCCCATATCGAAAGCCTGTTCTGAAAGTCAGGATTTACTGCAGACTCAAGGTCATATTTGTTGCAGAGAATGAGGGGCGTAATGTTTTCATATTCAGTCTGTGCAAGTTCCCGGTCCATAAACCGGGGCCGGAACGGAGGTTCATCAGGAGTAGTAACCAGAATCAGATAATCAAGGTTCGCTGCAAGAAGTTGCGGACAGTGACCTTTTACGCTCCAGCGGACAAAAGCATTTTTCCGCGGTAGAAGTTCGGAAATCTGACCTTTTTCATCATCAAGATTATCCCGTTCAACCGTAACAAAATCTCCCGGAGCCAGCGGATTATAATATTCTTTATCAGATTTTAGTTTTTTGCCTTTTAACGAGCACTGACGGATAATACCGTCGCTGCATTCGACAGAAAAAAAATTGTTGGTACCACCCAGAACAGTTCCCTGCATATAATATAATCCTACCTAAAAACAGCAGGTTGTCAATACTTGGTGCAGTCTTTGCTGGTAATACTTGGAATATTCGCAATTTTCAACTGGTTTTGAAAGGATTCCGATTTTCCGGCGGGATTTTATGGAATATTTAAACTCTAAGCATACCGGCTTTTATCATCAGACCCGGTCCGATTCTGGATTATATTTTCACCGGAAAACTTCCTGTTTTAACAGCAGACATGAAGCCGTAAAATCTTAAAATTGTACGGAAAAACACTTCTTTTCCCTATTGACAAAAAAACAGTGTCTTTGTATATTAGTCGCACATTGCATTCCCCGATTGTGTAATGGTAGCACCTCAGATTCTGGTTCTGATTGTGGGGGTTCGAATCCTCCTTGGGGAACTCCATAAAGCTGACCCGGAGACGGATCAGCTTTTTAGTATATGGCCACAAGTCATATTCTGGTCCCTTCGTCTATCGGCTAGGACGAAAGATTCTCAATCTTTAAAGATGGGTTCAACTCCCGTAGGGACCGTAAAAACAATTTTATATTTCTTTGTGGTACAAGAAAATATAAAATAGAAATTCCGAAAAGTCTGTCAATGTCTGCAAAATGTATGCAGAACGCCGCCATAATTATTAATGGCACGATATCGAAACAATTACACATTGTACTCAAGAAAACGTACAAACGGGCATAACGTCTGGTATTATATGACATATTCGCCGGATGGTATGCGTACAACAGGAAAATCAACGGGTTGTGAATCAAAAACGAAAGCCCGGATTTACTGCGAAGATCTGTTAAAAAGAGGCTTGCTTTATACCGGATTGAATCAGACATTTCAGCAGTATGCGGCAGGCTGGTTTGATGCCGGATCCTCTTGGCTTCAGGACAGAATGGCGTGCGGCACACCCGGCCACCCGGCACTGTCACAATCATATATAGAAAAACTACAGGGTGATTTACGTTTGTATTTAATGCCGTATTTTGAGAATAAAAAGCTACAGGATATCCGGCCGTCAGATGTAAAGCATTTCCGGACGTGGCTTTTACAGGAAAAAGCGCTTTCCCATAAAACAGTGAATAATACCGTAGCAACCTTGAAAATAATTTTTGATACTGCACTGGCTGATAACGTTATTATGTTTGATCCGCTCCGTGGTATACACAGCCTGTTGGGGGAAGATAAAAACCGTGATGCGTTTACGGTCCGGGAAGCAGTTAAAATATTCGCAGCAGACTGGAAAGCTCCGGAAACCCGGCTTGTTAATATTGTCGCAGCATGTACGGGTATGCGTATATCGGAAGTATTCGCAATCAGAAAACAAAATCTGCATAAAGAGTATATTGACCTGACCGATCAAGTTTATAAGGGTGTACTGGGGCCGCTTAAAACAAAAGAGGCCCGGAAAATACCGATAGCCCCGGAATTATATAACCTGCTGGCTCCTTTTGTTAAAAATGGTTTTGCATTCAGTGAAGCGGACCCGCAGCGGCCGTACATACATTTGCGGTATGTATTACGAGATATCGGGATGGAAGCAGCCCGGAAAAAGCGGCAATTATGTTTTCACAGCTGGCGGCATTTTTTTAACACATATCTGCTGGCTGAGAACGTCCCGCCGCATAAAGTAGCGGCCGTCCTGGGACATTCAACAGGCGCGGGAAGTATGCAGGAACGATATACAAACTGGCGGCCGGAACAGTTTCCGGAAATATATGCCGCACAAGAAAGGCTCATAAAGGAATTGAAGCTGTAGGCTGTTAATTCCCTGAACCTGGCAGGCGAGTACGGGGCGTTCCGACGCTCTCCTTAGGGCACTTCATTATGCACGCACGTATCAAAAAGGGGGCATGATGATATACGCTGAAAGAGCTAAGGTTTTTACTCCCCCTACCCGG
>DCFS01000077.1:25112-28263 GCA_002319875.1 Treponema sp. UBA1798
AAAAAGCCTGCATCATGAACTTTGATGCAGGCAATTATTTATATGAGTAAAAAACATGTACGCAATTGCGTTCAAGTCATTTGATAGTGCTGACACTTACCGGTCAATAGTTGTATTGCACAATACACGGTAACCGTTCTATTCATTGTCCATTGCGCTTTCTTCCCCGTCGTCTGTATCGTCGTCCTGCTCCGGGTCCTGTCGTTCCGAGAAGTCAACAAAGTCAACTATCTCATCAATCTTCGTATGATAATACAGTTCATGTAAAACCCTCATGAAAAGATATGCGGTTATATTCGACTGCCTGATAAAGTCCGGCCTGATAAGATACTGGGTGATCAGGTAAAGGGCTGCGCAGTGCGCCTTTTCCTCTATGTCTTCATCCTGGAGAAAGAAGCCTTTCTTCCGCCGCTGGTCCATAATAAACTTTGTACAAACCTGGCAGGAAAGTACATATAAATCCGACAGTGCTTTTTTATCGCCGGTCAGATATTTATACTGCAGGTTCATTAACCTGTCGTTGTCGGTCTTTTCTTTTTCTCTGTACGGCGGAATAGACAGGACAACCGGAGTCTTTACCGTACTCGGTTGTCCTGTTTCCGCTTTGGTCTGTCTGTTTCGCAACAGTCTGCTCCTTTACGGTTATGGTTGCCTGCAGGTTACCTGTCTTTTTCCAGCACTTTTTCTGCAATAGCCTGGTCAGTGTAAAAATCGATTCTGACTTTAGCGCTGGCCTTTATGTATCTGCTTCCGGGGCTCGGTTCAATGCTTTCTACCGTAATCCGTGCCATTCCGCCAAGTGCGTCAGACAGTATGTTTGAGAGAGTTTCCGAAACAACGGAAAGTTGGTCTGTGGTATTCCTGAGTGTCCGTCTGGAATCAGTCATCTTTCATAGCCCCCTGATACCGTTACTTTATCACGCAATAATGTGTGATAGTTTAATAATATTCTCATTATATAGTGTAATAGTCAAGAAGTTTTTACACATATTAGTGAGAAAATGGCCGATAATAGCAGTATGAATGCAGATATCCTGTGGCAGCGTGTTAATAAATTGATCAAAGAACAGAATAAGACACAGCGCTCATTGTCGCTGCAGTGCGGTTTTACTGAACGGCGGATAGAAAGCCTTGTGTCACGGAATACACTGCCGGATGCACTTGAAATATACACAATAGCAAAGAATCTGGACGTTTCCGTTGAATGGCTGGCAACGGGTAAAGATCCGGATGGACTTTCAGAAGATGAACGGGAACTGTTTTCTGACTGGCGCGTGATAGATCCGGCAGGACAGGAACTTATAAAAAGCATGATTCATGCTGCTGCAGAGAAGGGGAAATCCTGATTATTCCAGTTCAAGATCAAAAACCGGACCGGCTGAATGCAGATCTGTTTCCTGTCCGCTGGTAAGTATTTTTACGGCTTTAATTTTTCTGCATACTGTTTCTGCTGTATACCCGCGGTGAAAGATAACCGTTGTTTTTTCCGGCGTATACAGAAGATGTGATATCCGTTTTTTCCAGTAGTCGTTATATAACCGGTATTCATGAGTTTTCCGGCCGTCCTTTATTTCATTGAACCAGTATGCAGTTAAAACAAGGTGCAGCGGTTTGTTTTTCTTTCCGTCTCTGAACCGGCTGCAGGCAGGGCAGCTTTCAGCAGTGGCGGACTTGTAAGAACAGGCCGTTTCCGGCGTTATATTTAGTATTTCGTTACTGGCGTGGAAACAGTCCTCAAAATTCAAACATTCCCCACAGCAGTGTTTAAGGCCGGGATATTTTAATACAGTCATAACGGCCTCTGTGCATACGTCCGGATTATCAGGTCAAAATCTTCTGCAATGTCCGACTGTTCAGGTATGCTTTTTCTGCCGAGCAGTTTTTCCATGCTCCGCCATACGGCCCACTGGAAAAAACTGATACGGCCGCTGCCGAATTCCACAAAGACACCGGCAAGTGCTCCCATACGGTGATACGCTTCAAGCGTCTGTGCCTGTTCCCCCGTCAAAGCTCCCTGATAGATTGAAGTGCTGTCCGTATGTTTTGCATCGAAAACAATAGTTCTGCCGCCTTTCAGCGTGCCTTTATAATCCGGCTGTGCAGCTTTGGTAAAGCAGCTTATATACTGGCCAGCTGTAAGCGGCCGTATAATCCGCATGGGTTCCGGCGTTTTTTCGATAACGCACAGCCCCGCAAGTTTGTAGCCTTCAAGCAGACTGTCTATCATGCTTTCGAAGCGCTGGCCGTTCTGTTTTGCTTTGAGCCCCGCAAAATATCTGCCCGTATTGTAGTTCATGTATTTATCTCCTGTCAGAAAATGTCAAACTGCACGGCCGGATGCTCCTCCGCCTGCGGTTTCTGTGCTGCCGGTCTTGGTATGTTTTTCCAGATTCCGGAAAAGTCCTGTGCGGCAGGGCGTTTGTACTTTACCCACTTTGCCGGTTCGTCCTGTGTGCCGCTTTCGAATTCCCACAGCTGGTTGCAGCGGGTACAGACGGGCTGTCCGTTTTCCCGTATCAGTGCAGTACCGCAGTCGGGACAGACTGCAGGCGGGTTTGCCTTTATGCGTGCTGTATCTTTCTGTTTCGCGGCCTTTTCCTGTTCTGCAAGCCATTTCGGGAACCCGTTTTTCCAGTCCTGCCATGTCGTTACGGCTGTGAGGAATAACGTCTGCTGTTCCGGTTTCGGTTTGTCGGAAAACGGTTTGTCCGGAAACTTTTTCCTGCACAGCATATCAAGACAGTAGTCGAGATAGTCCAGGTGTTTCAGGTAACCGAAACAGACAAGAACACTGGTAATCCGTGAAACTGCGTTTTCGTCAAAGTCAAAACAGAGTTTATGCAGGTGTTCTTGTACCTGCAGGGAAAAAGTAGTAGTAGTGCTGTTATTTTTTGATACTTGTTGAGATTCACTACTACTATTTACATTGCCATTGGAATTAACATTCACATTACCATTTACATTAAGGTTTGCTTCCGGTTCCGGTCGCTTTTCTTCGGTTATGTCCGGTTTAATCGGGTTTCCTCCGGTTCCGGTCAGGTTATTTTCGGTTACGTCCGGTTTACCGCCGGTTTCATTCGCTTTAATCGGGTTAGGTTGGGTTTCTGCCGGTTTTACTTCGGTTACTGTCGCTTCAATCCGGTTATGCTCC
>DCFS01000041.1 GCA_002319875.1 Treponema sp. UBA1798
CCGTTCAGAGGGGAGGCAGAATCTGTTTTACGGATTCTGCTGTAAGCAGACGGCAGGGAAGCCGGACTGCGACAGGATCTTAAAAAACGTAACGATTTTACTAAATATTTTTTCTGAATTACCGACAATGAAGGATATGAACACTTTTACCCGTTCAATTGATTTATTACAGCGGGCCCTCGATACAAATACGCTGCGGTACCAGGTTGCAGCAAACAATATGGCCAATTCTGAAGTCCCTAATTTTAAACGCTCAACAGTTAATTTTGAAAGTGAATTGAAACAGGCTTTTGATTCTGAAGAAGCAGCAAAGAATGGATTTCAGCTTACGCGTACCGACAGCAGGCATATTGCACTGAACGAACCTTTGGACTGGCGTACGGTGGAACCCCGCCGTGTGCTTGATTATACAACGACAGCAAAGGCGAATGGCAATAATGTTGATGCAGAAACAGAAGCTATGAATGTTCTTAAAATTCAGTTACAGTATAAATTGCTTTCTCAGCTTGAGGCTTTTGAATTCTCGCAGGTACGAACTGCGATGAAACGGTAGGTAGCTTATGGGGCTGTTTTCAAGTATTGATATTGCGGCAACCGGTTTGAGCGTTGAACGTCTGCGTACAGACGTTATTTCGAACAATATAGCGAATGCTTCCACAACAAGGACTACAGAGGGCGGTGTTTTTAAGCGATCAAGAGTTGTTCTTGAACCGGTAGCGGCTTCTCATCCTCAGTGGCGTTCACCGTTCATTCCCGGGGATCAGGATAATGGGCCGGGAAAAGGGGTAAAGGTTCTTGAAATCGTCAAAGATACATCCGAAGGACGCATGGTTTATGATCCGACACATCCCGACGCTATAAAATCAGGTCCGAATCAGGGATATGTAGAATACCCCAATGTCAATGTTGTAAATGAAATGGTAGATCTCATTTCTGCTTCACGGGCGTATGAAGCTAATTCCACGGTTATCCAGGGTGCAAAGGAAATGTTTAATTCTGCACTGGAAATTGGTAAATAAGCAGGATATAATTAAACTATGCAGATACCTGAAATCGGTTCATTACAGATGGTTCGTACAAATCCCGCACATACGGGAACGGCACCTCTTTCGTCATTTGCCGGAGAGCCTTACACGGATATTCCTTCTGCTGCTGAAAACGGTGCGGCAAAGACTCAGAAGAATTTTGAAACATATCTCCTCGATGCAGTGAGCAGTATGAATGACCAGCAGATTGCTGCTTCTGATATGGGAAAGAAACTTATCACTGAGCCGGATTCTGTGGATATACACGATGTTACAACAGCTATGGCAAAAGCCCAGATGTCGCTTTCCCTTGCCCAGACAGTAGTCGAGCGTATCCTGACCGGCTGGAATGAAATTTCCACAACCCGATAGGAAAATACAAAATAATGTATACAGCATTATTTTGTCGTGGCACAATTGTTTTTACGGATTCTTCATCATAATTTGAACCACTTTTGTGATCAGACTGACTTTTCGAAATGCTGATCGGAGTGGTATAATGTAACATGTGTTGTATATGTATCTTTTCAGTATATCGAAAATGTGGTATAATTTATAAAATATTATGGGAATAAGTTCGTTCACGGGAGGGGAAGATGAACGAATGGCTGAAAAAGCTCCTGACGAATGTAAAAGAGTCTTGGGCAAAGTGGACGGTTATCCAGAAGGGTATAGCAGTCGGAATAGTTGCAGTTGTTGTAATCGCAATAGTTTTGATGTTCAGCCTGTCTTCAAAGCCGACAACAGTCCGTCTTTTTAATGCACCGATTACAGATACCGGAGCCCGGGATAAAATCCTTAACAGACTGGACAAGGAAAACGTAAAGGCCGATGTGGATTCCGGCGGTATCATATCTGTAAAAGATGAAGTAACAGCACGCCGCATGCGTGATATTCTTATTACTGAAGATCTGGTTCCTGCAACGATAAATCCGTATGCTTTTTTTGATCAGACAAACTGGGCTACTACTGATTTCGAGCGGAAGATTCAGTGGCAGCGTGCAATTACTCAGTTGGTAAAACAACATATAGAGGCCCTTGATGATGTAACAAGTGCGGATGTAAATCTTGTTCTTCCTGAAGACAAGCTTTTCAGTGCAGACCAGAATCCGGTAACAGCGAGCGTTATTCTCAAGGTTATGCCCGGCAGTGATATGCTGGTGAACAGAAAAAAGATTCTCGGTGTTCAGAAACTGCTGTTGAAAGCTGTTGAAGGCTTGAAAGAAGAAAATATCACTATAGCCGACAGTGAAGGCAATGTACTCAATGATTTTGCCGAAATGGCTGACAGTGACCGGGTTGATCTTGTTGCAAAGGAACAGAAACTGGTTCAGAAACTGGAAACCGAGTACCGTGCAAAAGTGCTGAAGGCTCTGCAAAGTACGCTGACGGAAGACCGCGTTCGTGATCTGAACATAAAAATCGATATGGATATGTCGAAGGAAACGAGCCAGGCAACGGTATACAGCCCTATCCAGATCAAGGCCGATAATCCTGATACTCCGTACGACGATTCTGAATATCGTGATACACTTCCGATCTCCCAGCAGACTGTTACGAAAGAGTGGCAGGGTACAGGTTATAATCCGGAAGG
>DCFS01000275.1:0-12013 GCA_002319875.1 Treponema sp. UBA1798
CCATAAAACTTCTGGGAAAGTTACTGCAATGTGTGTTTACACACAGATCTTTTTCATGACCGTAATTATTGTTCCAGTCGAGCAATGCCGCGGGGTTGTCGCCGGCTAATGTAAGCGCATACATCGAAATGGCTCCGGCAACATCAGCTTCACAGGCACACGGCTTTTTCTGCTCACTGAGCATACTCATCGTAACGCATGCAGCACAGCCATAATTGTCTTCAAGCGAATTCCAGCACTGTATTGCAGATGCGTCTATTTCATTCGCTTCGCACCATTTATCCACCGCAACAGAAAATTTTGCCTGCTTCATTATTTTGTCGTTCTTTATAGATGCAGGAATTTTTCCATACAGTTTTATTGCCTCAATTTTTGCAACCACATCAGAATCCGTATCTGAAAGTTTACTGTCAATACCATGTATATCAGTCAAGTCAACCGGCACCGTAGTAATACCGGTCTGCTGCAACAGTTTTTCACTGAACCGTACTGTCTGGAATGCCGTTGGCCGCGTACCGACGAGACCTACACGTGCATGACGTAATCCGGTTACAACACGGCATATTGCTGCAAACCGTATGATATCAACCTTAAAATCCGTTCCAGATATATCAGTGGTGTGTCCGGTAGTATCTGTAAACGGAATATTATACTGATACAGATTATTACAGACAGAAATTTTACCGCAGAATGCATCGCGCCGGGATTTAACATCGACTTTATTTATTTCATCGTTGGATGCCTGCACAAGAACCGGTACACGCAAACCTGAACGGCTTATCGATTCAACAACCGACTGCTCATCGCCGAAATTCGGCAGAATTACGATGATGCCATCTATTTCATCTGCATGCTCCTTTAATACATGGGCACACACTTTAGCATCGCTGAGCGTACTCACTATACCGCGAAAAGCACCTTCAGGTTCCGGTGCGACATATGCATACCCTAACAGATCAAGAACCCGGAATAACTCTTTTCCGCTGTCAAATGCAAGTTGTGCATTAAAAAAACCACGATTGCTTACAATAACACCGAATGTAATTTTCTTTTTCGTCATATCCATAGTTATTTCTCCCGTTTACACGTATTCAATTGATTTTCAATCAATTTTTCTGCTTTGCATCTGTTCAAAGATGACGGCAAGAATAATTACGACACCTTTAATAACAGTCTGCCAGAATGACGACACACCGACCATCACCATTCCGTCGTTCAGAACACCGATGACAAAGGCGCCGATTATTGCACCAAGAATAGAGCCCTTTCCCCCGGCAAGAGAAGTACCTCCCAGTACGGAAGCTGCAATGGCATTCATTTCAAAACTTTCACCCGTAGCTGGATGTGATGCTACCAGTTCGGAACTGATAATCAGACCAACCATAGCGGCACATGCCCCCGAAATAACATAAACGATAATTTTAACTTTATTTACCTTGATACCGGAAAGCCGTGCGGCATTTTCGTTTCCACCTACTGCATACACATAGCGTCCGAACGGCGTTTTTGTTGAAATATATACCGTTACAGCAACAAGGATAATCATGATCCAGATAGAAACCGGTATTCCAATAATCGTCCCGGTGCCAAGAAACGGGAAACCGGTATTACCGAATTCCGGTTTCCCGACAAGATTCGGAAATGTTTTTCCATTTGACCGGAGCATAGCCGCTCCGCGGCAGATAAACATAGTACCCAGCGTCGCGATAAATGCCGCCACGTTAAAGCGCGTTACCAGAATTCCATTCAGCCACCCGACAAGCATGCCGAACGCCAGGGATATAAGGATAATAACGGGTACGGAAAAGTAAATCGTAATGCCGAACAGATTCAGTACCAGCCCTTCATAAATAAGTCCTCCGGCAATCATACCGGAAAGACCGCAAATGGCCCCTACAGAAAGATCTATGCCACCTGTCAGTACTACGAATGTCATACCGACGGAAAGAATCGCTGTCTGCGCGACGTGTTTCGACATGATGATGAGATTGCTTCCATTAAGGAAGTTCGGACTCAAAATTGTAAAAACGATAATCAACCCTATAAGTGCGATGATCGTCTTACCTTTATCCAGATAATTTTTTATGATAGAAATTGTTGATACTGACTTTTCCATTATTTCACTCCTTGGTCACTGGCGTTAAGGTCAAGCGCCGATGTACGTACCAGCTTTTCCTCTGTTACTGCTGTATTCGTAAATTCACCGTTCAGGTGACCGCCGCTCAATACAAGTACACGGTCAGGAATAGCCAGAATTTCCTGCATTTCCGAAGAGACAAAAATAACTCCAAATCCCTGCATTGCAAGCTGGTTGCATATGTGGAAAACATCCTGCTTCGCTGCTACATCTATGCCGCGCGTCGGTTCGTCCATCAGAAGGACTTTAAGCTGAGTCAAAAGACTTTTACCGATAACAACCTTCTGCTGATTCCCGCCAGAGAGCGAAGTAATCAGCGCCTCCGGTGAAGATAACTTTATTTGCAGTTTTCTGATGATATCTTCAACCGCACTGCGTTCATTCTTCTTCCTGATTGACGTATACTTTGTAAACAGGTTCAGACTGGAAACCGTCATATTTTTTTCTACGGACAGATTCTGGAATATGCCCATATTTTTACGGTCTTCAGGAATCAGTGAAAAACCATCTTTAATGCGTCCGCTGATATCTTTTGAAGTTATTTTTTTCCCCTCAAGAAAGATGGAACCTTCCATTGCAGGCTGTTCACCGATAAGACATTCCAGCAGTTCAGTACGTCCGGCACCACGCAGACCATAGATTCCAAGAATTTCATTACGATGCAATGTAAACGAAATATCTTTCAGCGTATAATCTCCATTTCCCTTAGGCAGAGACAGATGTTCAACACGAAGTATTTCTTCACCCTGAGTTCTGTTCGATTCAATACGCTGAATACGGTTATTACCCGTCATTTTCTCAATGATCCACTGCAGATTAATATTCTTTATACGGTCTTCAGCAATAAAATGTCCGTCACGCAGAATCGTAACATAATCACCGATCTGCATGATTTCTTCCAGGCGATGGGAAATATAGATAACCGTAACACCTGAGGCCGTAAGTTCGTTAATTATATTGAACAAAATCGAAACTTCCGACTGGCTCAACGACGAAGTTGGTTCGTCCATGATAATGATGCGTGCGTTCTGGGACAGTACTTTACAAATCTCAACAATCTGCTGCTGACCTGCACGAAGATCATTTACAAGAGTTGCCGGATCAACAAAAAGCTGCAGTTTATCCAGATATTTCTTTGCCTCTTGAAGTTGTCTTTTAAAATCAATATTAATCAGATTATTTTTTATTTCCCGTGTCATGAAAATATTTTCAGCAATATTCAGATTTGGAAAAAGATTCAGTTCCTGATAGATAATACCTACTCCGTACCTGACAGCTTCGGATGGTGTCGTATAATGAACAACGTTATTATCGATCAGAATTTCTCCCGACGTCGGTGTTGAAACCCCGGCAATAATCTTCATAAGCGTAGATTTACCTGCACCGTTTTCACCGATTAAAACGTTTACTTTCCCTTTACGTACTTTGAAATCGACGCTATCGAGAGCTCTGGTTCCTTGAAATTGTTTGGAAATCCGCCTTGCTTCCAGAATAATCTCTTCTTGAGACATGGCCTACTTCTCCACACCGGTAATTTTGACAGGTATAAGAACAATACTGTCAACACCGTTATCAAGGGTAAACACACCTGTCAGGGTGCATTCTTTTCCGGAAAGTTTTACAAAATCTATATCTTTTACAACCGTATCGCGTACACGCATATTCAATTCGGTACCTAGTTTTGCAAATTCTACCTGATTTTCGAATGTATTTATCGAAATAAAATTAAGATAATCCCGTATCGCAGAACCTTTGAATACAGGTCCGATCTGTACCGTAATATCTTTTTTGCCATCATACGGCTCCATATCACCATCCAGCGTACCGTTACGGGATTCTGTATGTACTGCAAGTATTTTTATTTTCCCTTTTACTGCAAAATTATAGAAAGAACCTTCCTCGCCGACACGGTAACCATACTCAGTACAGGTTTTCTTTTCATCAGATCTGAGACCTGAAATAAGATCGGGCAGATTCACCGCGGTCTGTTCAATCAGAGAAAGGACTTTCGTATCCCAGATATCAGAGGCATATTTCTTTGCGTCAAACGCGCTGTCTCCGAATGTAACGCCGTTTCTTTCTTCCCGGGCTTTAGCCTGATCCGCAGCCGTATATTTTACTATTTTGCATGAGAAAATCCCGGCAAGTACCACAATAGAAAACATAATTGAACAGCTTTTCAGCACTTTCATTTTTAATACCGGGCATCCGGCAGATAACTGCCGCAGCCCATCCTCCTTTATGAAATTACAGACTCTTTTACGTGTCACATAACAGCCAGTACTCTATTGCGGATAAGAACTGCCACTGCCCTTCAGCAATACAAAAAAGCAGCAGTTCTTATTGTCACCGGTAAGTCATTTATAAAGGCAGGTCTATTTTTTCATTGCAAAGGATTCAAGCTTTCCCGCATTTGCCGGAACTATAAGTACACAGTCGACAAGCTGTTTTTCCGGTAAGCCGGTTGATCCTGTTTTGAGATACTTATCTGCCTGCTCAACAGCCATCTCCGCGATGCGTGCCGCCGGCTGAAGTCCTGTTGCCTTTATATCACCTGCAAGAATAGAATCACGAACATCATTGGAACCATCAAAACCAACTACAATTACTTTACCTTTACCTGCAGCCTTGAGGGCAGCCATTGCTCCCATTGCCATAGTATCATTACCACAGATTACTCCTCTGATGTTCGGATTTGCCTGAATAATCGATTCCATCTTTGTAAATGCTTCCGGCTGGCTCCAGTTGGCAGTCTGCTGTGCAACCATTTTCATATCAGGATACTGATCAATAACATCATGATAACTTTGTGACCGTACACCTGCATTGGTATCTGATTCTTTTCCAGTCAGTTCGACGTATTCACCTTTTTCGCCCATCTGTTTTACAAATTCCTGTGCAACAAGTTGAACGCCCTGATAGTTATTTGAAACGATCTGTGCAACCGCAATACCAGTCTTATTGATTTCACGGTCGATAAGAAACGTTGGAATGCCGGCATCCTTCGCTTTCTGGACAGCTGCTATTGTCGCATCAGCTCCGGCGTTATCTATAATAATAGCTGCAGCCTTATCGGAAATGGCAAGATCCACATACTGGCTCTGTTTGTTAGCATCATCATCATGGACATATATTTTTGTAGCATAACCAAGAGCCTTGGCTCGTGCAGAAGCTGCATCTGCCTCAGTCTTGAAGAATGGATTGGAATGGGCCGGAGTGATAATAACGATCAGATTCGATTTTGTACTCCCCTCTTTTTTACCGTTGGCAAACCCCATTGATGAACAAAGAAGCAATCCTGCCGTACACATAAAAACAATTCTTTTAATCATAGAGACCTCCTTGAATAGTTACGGTATATATCAATACCATCAGGTTAAAGAATAAGCGTACTTATTCTATTTGTCAATAAAAAAAAACAAAAGAAAACAATTACCCACTTTTTACTTTCTTTTACATGCTTTACAGATTGATTTTTTTTATTTTCCATTTTATAATGAAAGTATACGAAAACAAACAGAGGGTAATAATGACAGGTAACGAGCTGAAAGAAAAATCAAATGAAATAAAAAAGTTGGTTATCACTATGACGGCAAAAGGAAAAGGAGGACATGTCGGTACATCTCTGTCTGAAGCAGATATTCTTGCAGCACTATTCTTTCATACCATGAATTTTGATTATCAGGATCCTGACCGCGACCGTTTTGTTTTGAGTAAAGGGCACGGTTCTGAAAGCCTGTACTGTACGCTTGCGCTCAAAGGAACGTTTCCTGTTTCAGAACTGAACAATTATCTGACACACGATTCCTTCCTTACAATACACCCTACCCGGCATGTGCCCGGTGTTGAAATCAATACAGGTGCTCTCGGGCACGGATTCTCCATTGCAGTAGGTATGGCACTCGGAGCAAGAAAAAGTCTTAAAAACTGGCGGACATTTGTCCTTACCGGGGATGGCGAACTGGAGGAAGGAAGCAACTGGGAAGCAGCGATGGCAGCATCTTTCTATAAACTGGGCAACCTTACTGTTATTGTAGATAATAACAGGCTTCAGCTTGCTGATTTTATATCAAAAATAATGGAAATAGAGCCTCTGGATAAAAAATTTGAAGCATTCGGCTTTGATGTATATAAAGTTGCCGGAAATGATCCGCAGGCAATTTCTGACTGTCTCGACAGTCTTGACTACAGCGGTACAAAACCTCACTGTATACTTGCTCAGACAACGAAAGGTTCCGGTGTTTCATTCATGGAAAATATTGCAGAATGGCATCACCGCGTACCTACTATTGATGAAGCTGAAAAAGCAATAAAGGAGTTGTCAAAATGAGCGGTTGTTTACGGGAAACGCAGGTTGAAACATACATGCATCTTATTGAACAGGGAAGTAACATTATCTATCTGGTAAGCGATTCAGTCAGTACAAGCAAAATCAAACCATTTATGGAGAAATATCCTGACCGTGTAGTCAACAGCGGTATTGCTGAACAGAATCTTATGGGTATGGCAGCAGGTCTGGCAAATGCCGGATTTATTCCGGTTACGGGAAATGCAACACCGTTCCTCATTTCCCGTTCAAATGAACAACTGAAAGTTGACATCAGCTATTCAAACAGCAATGTAAAGGTAAACGGCATGCATGCAGGATTCAGTTATGGCACTGACGGCTGTACGCATCATGAAGTTAATGATATAAGCGTCCTGCGAGGATTCCCGAATTTTGAAATATACTCGCCTTGTGATCCAGCAGAATGTACGAAGATTACGGAATATAGCGTATTACACAGAACAGGCCCCGTGTATATCAGTCTGAACAGTGGCAATTTTCAGATAATAACACCGGAAAATCATCTTTTTACCCCGGGGAAACCTGTACAGTTTGCAGAGGGTAAAGATATTACTATTATAGCCCTTGGAACTGCAGTTCATGATGTGCTTGATGCTGCCAGACAATGGGCAACACTATATACTGCAGATATCTTTTCACTTTCAAGTATCAGACCACTTCAGACAGATGCATTGACGGATTCCATAAAAAAGACTGGCAGAGTTCTGACCGTCGAGCAACACTCGACACATGGAGGCGCAGGAAGTATTGTTGCGGAGCTTATTGCCGATAAAGGTCTTGATGCAAAACTGAAAAGACTCGGAGTCCCTGAAGGCCAGTATACCCGTAACTGGTCTGCACCTGACAACAAAATATTCTTCGGGCTTGATGCTGCAGGAATACGCAAAGTTGTGGACCTTATGTGCAGCACCTGAAAGATACTGATTGCAGAAAGGAGGAACTATCATGAAATACGCACTTGCCATAGATCAGGGAACCAGCGGTTCCAAAGCATTGATCTTCAGTCAGGATGGCAGAATTGCTGCAAAGTCAACAACGCCTCTGGTATCTTCGTTCTTCCGTAACGGTTTTGTGGAACAGGCTCCCGAAGATATCATCTCCTCCACATTGGATGCGGTAAGAAACAGCATACGCAAATTCTCGTCAGAGGGCGGCAATATCAAAGATATCATCTGTGCGGGCATCGATAACCAGCGGGAATCATTTCTTCTCTGGGATAAAGACGGAAAACCTCTTACACAGATAGTCGTATGGCAGTGCAAGCGTTCCATAGATATCTGCTCCCGTATGAAAAAGGAGAACGAAGAAGATTTTATCCGGGACCGCAGCGGCCTTATGCTTGATCCATATTTTTCAGGTACAAAAGTAAAATGGCTTATGGAAAACCAACCGGAACTGTATGAATTCAGTAAAAAAGGAGGCGTCTGGTTCGGTACTATTGATACATGGCTGCTGTATAACCTGACCGGCGGAAAAGCATATAAAACGGACATCACGAATGCAGCGCGCACACTGTTTTTCAATCTTGACAGACTGAACTGGGATATACAACTGCAGGAACTGTTTAATGCAGAATATCTGCATTTACCGGAAATCTGTCCATCTTCAGCCCTGTACGGTAGTTCAGATTTTGGAAAAGTATTTGACACTCCCATTCCTATCAGTTCCATGATCGGCGACTCACATGCAGCAAGTTTCGGAGAAGATTGCATGGCCCCCGGAACAGTAAAAGCAACAATGGGAACCGGCTCCTCCGTAGTAATGAATACAGGCAGCAAACGCATACATTCTACGAGCGGTATGGTCAGCACAATATGCTGGAGTACGAAAGAACGTACAGATTATGCACTGGAAGGCGTTATTGTCAGCTGTGGTTCTACTCTTACCTGGTTACAGAATCAGCTCGGTATTGTAAAAAATGAAAAAGATTTTGACCGCATGGCTATGAGCGTACCCGATAATGGCGGAGTACAGTTTCTGCCTGCCTTCAGCGGGCTCGGTGGCCCTCACTGGCAAATGAACCGTAAAGCAGAAATTACCGGAATCACGTTTGATTCAAGTGCTGCACATATCATACGTGCAGCACTTGAATCTTACCCGTTTCAATTAAAAGATGTCATAACTGCTATGGAAAAAGATATCGGTCATAAAATCAAATGGCTGAAAGCAGACGGAGGACTTACCGGAAGTACACTTACCATACAGTATGTAACCCAGCTGCTTGATACCCCTGTACGTATCGACGGACAAAAAGAAGCTAGTGCATATGGGGCTGCACTACTCGCATTTTTTGAACAGCAAGTACTTTCTCTTGATCAGATTGAAAAACAAATAGAAAATTCAGGACATACAATGTACCGGCCGGAAGATTATACGGATCCTGAATACATCAGGCAAAACTATATAAAATGGCTTGAACTTGTACATTCTTACTGATAGTATTTCAGACAATTCAGAGGGGACCAGATGTTTCAGGATATGCGACGGGAAAAAATTCTCGATTTAATACGCGAAAACGGCAGCTGTACCGTACAGAATCTCAGTCAGATCTTCAATGTAACGCAGCCGACCATCCGCCAGGATCTTGAGGCACTTGAAAAGACAGGGACCATCGTACGTCAGCACGGTGGAGCTTTCATCAACAACTATGCTTCATTTGCAGCGCAACTGCAGCTTGAACATAGTGAACACCTGGACGAAAAAAAAAGAATCGGCAGCAAAGCCGCAGAATTCGTGCAGTCAGGAGACAGTATCATACTTGATTCCGGCTCAACACTTACTGAAATGGCAAAATGTCTTGCCAGCCGTACCAATCTGAACATTGTAACCACCGCGCTGAATATTACATTGCTGCTTGGCAAAGAACCCTCCAACCATCTCATACTGCCGGGCGGTGAATTTAAGGCACCGACACTTTCCATCACCGGAGACCGTGCTGTCGCATTGTTCGAAAATCTGTATGTAGAAAAACTGTTTCTTGCAACGGGAGGATTTTCTCTTCAGGCAGGTCTGACGTATCCGGGATTTTCTGATATAGGCTTAAAACGCGCTATGATACAATCTGCAAAAACTATCTATCTGCTTGCGGATTCCAGTAAACTCGAAAAAATACTGTTTGCTTCGCTCGGCTGCCAGGATAAAATTAATTATCTGATTACCGATGAAGGTGTAGACCCGCAGTACGTACAATCTGCAGAACACATGGGAATACATGTCATAATCTGTTAATGATCTGTGTATGTATAACTTTTACCCGTTTATAACGTATATATTTTAATACATAACTAAAGTGACTGTATTAAAATATATACACCTTGATATGTAATAACTGAATAATATACAGCTTTACCAACGTTTTTCTTATGTGATACACTGACAACTATGACAAGCGAAGAACGATTGGGAAAAGATTCTGTCCTGCCGCTGATGATCAGAATGGGATTACCGGTACTTGCGGCTCAGGTAATAAACCTGCTTTATAATATCGTTGATCGTAGTTATATAGGACATATCAGTGGAACGGGAGCGGTGGCACTTACCGGCGTGGGGCTCACCCTCCCCGCTATTATAATAATAACGGCTTTCGGGGCTATCGTAGGCGGAGGCGGTGCTCCGCTTGCAGCAATAGCTCTGGGAAAAGGTGACCGGCAGCGTGCAGAAGAAATTCTTGGAAACGGTTTTACACTGCTCGTTCTTATGTCCATTGTGTTTTCAGGACTCTTTTTTATTTTTAAAGCACCTTTTCTCCGGCTTACAGGATCCAGTACAACAACATTTTCTTATGCAGACCAGTATCTTGGCATATATATAACCGGAACATTATTTGCAGAGATTACGGTCGGACTGAATACTTTTGTCACTGCACAGGGGAATCCGGGAACCGCAATGGGGTCGGTTCTGCTCGGCGCTATGCTGAATATTGTGCTTGACCCGTTATTTATTTTTGTATTCGGACTCGGAGTCCGCGGGGCGGCCATTGCAACCGTTATATCACAGGCAGCCAGCGCTGCATGGATAATCAGTTTTCTCTTTTCCAGCCGGGCAACTTTGAAGCTGAAAAAAAAATATATGCATCTGCAAAAAAATATCATCACCGGGATGGTAGCACTCGGAATTTCTCCTTTTATTATGCAGGCCACTGAGGCTCTTATCTCTATCGTTATGAACAGCGGACTTCAAAAATATGGCGGCGATCTTTATGTAGGAGCTCTTACCGTTATGCAGGCGGTTATGCAGTTTGCTACCGTTCCTTCGAGCGGATTTGCACAGGGGGTTCAACCAATTATCAGTTATAACTATGGTGCCGGAAATAAAAATCGTGTGCGGAAAACGGTCCGTAATCTTGTAATCCTGCTGGAAGCCGGTAATTTACTGGCCGTACTGCCTGCCATTTTTTTTCCCGGGCTGTATGTACATATTTTTACAAATGATACCCGTCTTGCAACACTCATCGAACATACAATGCCTGTTTTTATGCTCGGAATGTCCGTTTTTGGTATACAGAGAGCTCTTCAGATTACTTTTGTTGCTCTGGGGCAGGCAAAGCTGTCTGTTATTATTGCACTGCTCCGAAAAGCAATTCTGCTTATTCCATTAGCCATCATCCTGCCGGCTGTAACAGGAAACGTATACGGTATTTATATTGCGGAACCGGTTTCTGATTTTATATCTGTGACTGTTTGTACCCTTCTTTTTCTGCTGAATTTCAATCGTATTCTGAACTGCCGGTAAACCGCTATCAAGCTCAGTATTATGCAACGTTTACATTTCCATGATCTGTTTTTGCAGAAGCATTCCTACGGCTTCTGCAAATTTCCCGACTTCCTTTATTTTTATAAAATCCTTGCCGTACATACATTTTGCGGCTTCCGTACTTTCTGCGGTACCCCCGCTGATTACGGCCATAACTTTTATTCCCTGTTTGCGGAGTTTCACTACTTCAGCAGCAGTATCATCCACTGCTTTTTTCCCGGTATAATCGCAGCCGAACGGAATCACGGATGATGAAGGAATCATACACTCGTCATTCGGCCATGCGTCAGTAAGTATGACAAGTATTCTTTTCCCGCATCTTTTGCCCATCAGATACCCCGCACCACGCAATGCCAGCCCATCCCTGTTCCATCCGGAAGCAGAATACCGGAATATGTTTTCATCCTGTCCGGTTTCCGTATAGGTTTTCAAAAGCGTAAGTACCGTAAATTCCTTTACGGTACAAAAAGAATATACTTGTACCGGAATTCTGCAATCAGAAAGGCTTCTCGAAATTGTATATCCCTGAGCTGCGATAATTTCCTGCTCTTCAGTCCTTGATCCGGAGGCATCCAGCATAATATCAACTGTAAAATCAGGAAGGACATCTTCCTTCAGACATCTGAAAACTCTGTCATCATGGAGATACAGGGAACGCCAGACACTGCCGGCAGAAAATGTTCCCGAGTCTGATTTTACCTGAACCGGCTGCCGGGTTATGGCCATGCAGTTCATGATGCTTCTGCCTAGTTTCCGGATGCTGTTGCGGTACAGAT
>DCFS01000275.1:12361-14930 GCA_002319875.1 Treponema sp. UBA1798
CTGCCACGGTGATTACCGGTACACAGCTGATTTTCAATTTTTGCAGTATCGTCCGGCCCATAGGCAGGTTTACCGAAAATGTTTTCGATCTGCATCCGGATTTTCTCCTGCCTGCCGGAACCGAATTTCAGTACAGGGTTCTGTTTTCTGCCTTTTCTGTTGCCGCCACGGGTGATCCGTCTTATTCCGGGCAGATTGTCCGCACTGACAGCCACCGCAGGGAGAATATGTTCGAGCAGGTACAATAACGTTTTGCCGGGAGAAAAATGCCTCGTTTCCGTGCCGGAACTACCGCTATGCAATCTGAAAATAAAATATTTTTTCAGGATTTCCGATGTTCTGTCAGCAATCTGCTGAGTAGTCAGATTACCGTCAAAACAAAGAGCCTTATAAAGACCTGCTTCCCATGGATCTGCAATAGTTTTTTTCTCTCCAAGCACAGAACGCCACCTGGCGGTATGCAAATCGTAAACGCAACTACTGCGTTGCATCAGTTGCGGAAGAGAAACATTCAATTCGCCTTCAAAAAAAATCCGGGCATGTTGTTCCCTTAAAAAACTCAAACAGGGCCGGACGGCAGTCTCTTTTTCATACGTGCAGTTTTCAAGGCCGAGCCACAAAAGATCCGTAAAAATATTTCTCATTGCAGATTCATCAATTGCAGTAAAAAGTTTTGCAAGAATATCGCTGTCATACCATTTGTGCACAAAACCGATAATACAGTTAAGATAAAAATCGGGACTTCCATCCTGCCTGAATGCCATGAAATCAGGTTTAAAGCAGTAATCACCGGAAGCTGTCCATATGATGTTCAGTGCCCGCCGCTCAGTTTCACTGTATTCTTTCGTATATATCATTTCAATCCGAAAAAATCCTGCTGCACTCAAGATTTTCAGGAATGCGCATCGCTACAACATCATTTACGAGCGCCGCTTCATATTCATCAAAACATTTATTCGTAATTCCCGTTTTCAGTGCAAGAGCTGGTTTCAGGCCCCTGTGCATCAGAGTAAGTGCATCAAGAAGGCCTCTCAGATCGACTGCTCTGCCGGATATTTCCGCATTTTGGCTTTTGGCCTGCAGATCATTGAACAGTCCTGCGAATTGCTCCAGTGCTTTAACCCTTAATGTCGGGAATTCATTTTCCAACAGTTTTTTGAGATTCATTTCTGAAATTACAGGAAGTCTGACAACTGCAAAACGCGAAGACAACGCCTCGTTCAATTCCCTTGTCCCTGCGTATCCGTAATTCATTGTAGCAATAAAACGGGAAGCTTCATGAACACGGATTATATCATAACCGGGGATGTCCATAATTCTTCTGTAATCAAGCATAGAGTGCAATACGGCAAGCGCCTCGTTTCTTGCCATATTGACTTCATCGAGTATACAGAATCCACCGCAGGAAGCCGCTTTATATACCGGCCCCTGCCGGAAAACAACACGGCTATCCTCAAACGTATCGGTACCTATCATAAAGGATGCATCCATATTAATATGGAAGGAAACATTCCAGTAAGGTCTTCCGAATGCCAAAGCCAGATTTTCCGCAAGTACGTTTTTTCCTGTAGCTTTTGCACCGACGAGAAGCAGATTGCACCCGCATAAAAGAATAGAGGCTGCCTGTTCCCATATTTCCGTTCCATAATACATCCAGCGTGGGGCAACCATTCTTTTGCTGTCGCTTTCACTGGACGGATACATTTTTCTATATTCCTGAATGCCTTTTATAACATTTTCAGAAACCTGCTCCTCTCGTAAAAAATCAAATATTGTGTATTTTTGATCTTCCATAATATAGTAAATTATCATATAACGCAGCCGGTTATTCGTCAATGAAGCAGATCATCAGGTTATTTACTTTGAAGATTCAATACAGTATGCTGATACATATAATTTAAAGGCTTATGTGTCAGCTGATTAACAGAAAATTTACTTTTTTTTAATGCGGTATACATACAAAGCCGGTAATCTGTAAAACAGGTAAAAACAGGAGAAATTCTGGTGTTAAAACTTGAGCATATAAAAAAAACGTTCAATTCGGTACCGGTTCTCCGTGATATCGATATCGGGGTTAATGACGCTGAAATAGTTTCAATTCTTGGTATATCAGGCAGCGGGAAAACGACGCTGTTGAACATCATACTGGGAATTACCGAAGCTGATTCCGGCGAGCTTTATTTTAACGGAGAAAACATTACTGCAGTTCCCATGGAAAGACGGGGTTTTAATATTGTTTTTCAGGATTATAACCTGTTCCCCAATCTGAATGCTTATGAAAATATTGTTTACGGACTACGCAATAACCCCGGTATATCGACGGCAGAAGATGTCAGTGGGCTTGTCAAATTGCTTGGCCTTGAAGAACATCTGGATAAAAGCATTAATCACCTTTCCGGCGGACAGAAACAGCGTGTAGCGCTTGCCCGTACACTCGTTATGAAGCCTAAAATCCTCCTTCTTGATGAACCTCTCAGTGCACTGGATGGTATTATAAAAGAGTCAATAAAGGAGCACATAAAAACGATCGCCCGTAACTATCACCTTACGACGATTATCGTAACACATG
>DCFS01000278.1 GCA_002319875.1 Treponema sp. UBA1798
ACCTGCAGTGTCGAAGAAGGCACTGTCATTAAATATTCATTACGTGCAGGTACACCAATTTACCGGAACGGAAATATCATAGGTTCCGTAACAGCCGGATATGACTTTTCAACAGAAGATTTTGTGGATATGGTGAGGAAAAACTACGGTATAGAGTGTTCTATATTCCAGGGGGATACGCGCATTTCCACAACGGTTACCGGGAGCGACGGAAAACGGATTACCGGAACAAAGTTGACTAATCAGACTATTATTGAAACGGTTCTTTCTAAAGGAGAAATTTATACAGGGAGAAATACCGTTGCAGGAAAACTTTACGACACATCCTACTGGCCGATTACAAACGCGGAAGGAAAGCCTGTCGGAATATTTCTGATTGCAAAAGATATGGCTGTAATCCGCAACCAGCTGATAAATCAGCTGGTGAGTTCTGTTGTTCTTACCTTGATATGTACCGCAGTCGTCATGGTTATCTGCATCTTTTTCATCCGTACCATCATTAAACCGGTCAAAACGGCAACTGCGATGCTGAAGGATATTTCCGAAGGTTCCGGAGACCTGACAAAACGGCTTTCTGTCAGGGCAAAGGATGAAATCGCAGATATGGCCGCTTATTTCAATATAACGCTTGACAAAGTAAAGGAACTCGTACAGGAAATTGAAAAGCAGTCAGGTATACTGTCAGACATAGGACTTGATCTGTCTTCGAATATGAATGAAACGGCAGCTTCCGTACAGCAGATCAGTGCAAATATTCAGACGATTACCAGCCAGACTGCCGATGAATCGGCTCATGTTGCTGAAACGGGAAAGGCTGTCGACAGTATAAAAAACACAATAGAACAACTTAACGGGTATATAGCGCAGCAGGCAGCCAGCGTTACCCAGTCGTCTGCCGCAGTAGAAGAAATGGTTTCCAATATCGCTTCCGTCACACGGACGCTTGAGCACAATGATCAGAATCTTTCGGCTTTACAAATTTCCGCCGGTGTCGGGAAACAGGACTTGAATAATATAGCTGCCGAAATCGCAGAGGTGTCAAAGCAGTCCGCAGGGCTTGCCGAAATAACGTCAGTTATCGAGACTATTGCGCATCAGACGAATCTGCTTGCTATGAATGCCGCCATAGAGGCCGCTCACGCCGGTGAAGCAGGGCAGGGATTTTCGGTAGTAGCAGATGAAATACGTAAACTGGCGGAGTCGTCATCCACCCAGACAAAAACAATCGCGAAAGTGCTTACCACAATACGTCAGTCAATTGTTAAGATTACAGAGGAATCGGATATTGCCGGAAATCAGTTCAATGAAATAGAGTCAAAAATCAAGGCTGTTACCGGACTTGAAGAAGAGATCCGTCATGCTATGGTAGAACAGAATGAAGGAAGCAGAGAAATAACGATCGCCGTTTCCCAGCTGAACAACATAACTTCTGAAGTAAAAACCGGCTCAGACGAAATGCTTGCCGAAAGTCTTAAAGTATCGGAGCAGAGCACAACGCTCGGTGAAATCAATGAAAAAGTGTCAGGCGGTATAGAGGAAATGTCTTCCGGTATTCAGGAAATCAATAACGCTGTCGCCGCCATCAATCAGCTTGCCGGACAGAACAGGGACAGTATCAACGCTTTGAAAGACAAGATCGGCAAATTCAAAACAAAATAAGCCGCCCTGTAAAGGAATCCGCGCGACGGACTGCGCAGCATAAAGAAGGCGCTGCCGGAAAAAAATGTCCGTCTGATTCCAGCCTTTCTCCGGCTTGACTGTACAGTGAACCCTGAGTAAAATAAAGTCATACTTTAGATTTATCGTAAAAAGGTGGATGGATTGTATATACCGCGACATCTGGAAGCTCAGATATTCAAAGCTTCGAAAACGTATCCTGTCGTTATGGTCTGCGGCCAGCGCCAGGTAGGTAAATCGACGATGCTTCATCACATAATGGAAGCAGACCGTACATATGTAACACTTGATGATATCAACGCACGGCATCTTGCCGAAACAGACCCCGGTCTTTTTTTTGAGACATACGGAACGAGGATTCTGATCGATGAATTCCAGCGCGTTCCATCTATTCTGCTTGAGATTAAGCGTATAGTTGATGGAAGATCTCTGAACGGCAAGGACAACAACGGTATGTTCTGGCTTACCGGTTCTCAGAAGTTTGTTATGATGAAAAATGTTTCAGAATCTCTTGCAGGACGGGTTGCTGTGTTTGATCTGTCGGGATTAAGCTGTGCTGAAATTGAATCCAGGCCGGCCCGTTTTTTTTCTCCGGATATTTCTTCGCTGAAGGAACGGTTGCAGGAGGCTCTTCCTAAGGACATACATCAGATTTATGAAAATATATTCCGCGGCGGTATGCCGAAGGTTATTACCACAGACGTAGACCGTGAACGATATTATATGGATTATGTAAATACATATCTTGAAAAAGATATAAAAGACTTTGCGCAGATAGGAAAAATCAGCGCATTCTCAACATTCCTGATCTATATGGCTGCACACACTGC
>DCFS01000166.1 GCA_002319875.1 Treponema sp. UBA1798
GGATTTATGCATTTCAGCAGCAGGTATTTGAACAACCGTACCGGCGGTTCTGCCGTCCGCCCGTTGTCAGGACAGTACTTCCCTTTCAGCTCATCAAGTATGAAGCTGAAGTCTATATTCTCGTTTATCTTCCGCAGAAGATTGTCCTTCGGAATAATCTTATCGTACAATTCTGCGTATGGACTGAAATTCAATTTATTCTGACTGCTGAGCATAAAAAACACCGCCCGGTTGAATTTTACTCCATTCAGGCGGTGTTTGTATATTCACCACTTTTTCAGTGGCCTCCCCTTGGGGCGGGGTATTAAACCCTCCGCACGAATAACAGAGAAGAATCCCTTATCATCAGTTCCTCACAAAACCCCAATTTATTTAAAATGTAAAAAACATTGGACTTTTTGTAGTTTTGATGAGTAACTTTAATTCATAAATATTTGTTAAAAATTAAAGAAGCGTCTTTAAAAACTGTCTCATTTTTGAAAGCGCCCCATGCTAGTAATAAAAAAATATCTGCCACAGGAGTCTTGTATGAATAGACAGAACAGTGAATCACAAAAGCCGTCCGAAGTTTCTACCGCATCAGATCAAAATAATCAAAAAACCAAACCTAAAAGCCTCATTTTCCAATTTGCTCTAAAACAAGGAATACTTGTACTGGCTCTGTTCGTTATTTTCGGCACTTTTGTTGTCTCTACCGTTTCAAAAGGCGCAAATAGAAGCTACCGGGAAACCATGGAAGGTATGATACCAATTTTTTCGAATTCAGTAAATTTATGGACGCAGCAGTTTATTCATGAAGTTCATATGTATACGGAATCCGATATTGTAAAAACCGGAACGGCAGATGAAATTGCTGCATGGCTGCGGAGCATCGCCGACCGCCGTTTAAAGGATTTCAGCAGCGTCTTTTTCTGCGGACCCGATGGAATTGCACATAGCGGTCTCGGCTCGGATATAGATATCTCCGACCGCGATTATTTTAAGGCCATCATGCAGGAAGGAAAAGATATCTATATCACAGATCAATCCCAGTCAAAATTACTTAATACCATGGCGTTCGAAGTCTGTGTTGCTGCATATAACAGCAGGAAAGAAAAAATAGGCTTCTTTGCCGGTGTTATTACGACAGACCATCTCCAGCAGATGGTTATACAGACAAAAATAGGAAAAAGCGGTTATCTGTTTATTGTCGACGGGAAAGGGACAGTCATGGCTCATCCTGATGCTGATACCCTGCAGTCTGACCTGACAAAGAGTACCAGCGCCGGGATGCCTGATATTGCAAAATCGATGATCCTCGGTAAAAGTGGAGAAGGTTATACACGAGATAACAGACATCAGGAATCGGCTGTTTTTTACGCACCTGTCGAAGGAACTTCCTGGTCGGTAGCTGCAATGATTCCGGAAACTCAGGTAGAACGGACCGCACATGTACTGGCAAATTCAATTGTTATCGGCTGCATTGTTTTCGGTATTCTGTTTACAGCCGTAAGCGCATTGATGATCTTGAAAGCGCTCAGACCCCTTAAGGGAATTGCCGGGGCCGTCCAGCGTATTGCTGCAGGAAATGCTGACCTTACACAACGTATTGAAGGGCATGTCAATAATGAAATCGGTTCCGTAATCGCGGGATTTAATCAATTCATTGCAAAACTTCAGTCCATCATCAGTGACGTAAAAAAATCAAAAAATGAACTTTCCAATGCCGGGGGAAATTTGCAGGCAGGTATAGAAGACACCTCCAGTGCAATAACGCAGATTCTGGTAGATATAGACGGAGTAAACGGAGAAATAATGAACCAGTCGGCCAGTGTCGAACAGACAGCCGGCGCAGTAACACAAATTTCACAGAATATTGTTTCTCTTGAAAAAATGATTGAAAATCAGGCAAGCGGAATAACAGAAGCATCGGCCGCTGTAGAACAGATGATTGGAAATATCGGGAATGTCAATCAGTCGGTAGGCAAAATGGCTTCGTCTTTTGACGGGCTGGAAGAAAGTGCGAAGAGTGGAATATTCAAACAGGAACAGGTAAGCCTGCAAATCAAGCAGATATCTGATCAGTCCGAAATGCTTGAAGAAGCAAATCAGGCAATCGCCAGCATTGCAAGTCAGACGAATCTCCTTGCCATGAATGCAGCTATCGAAGCAGCCCATGCAGGAGAAGCAGGAAAGGGATTCAGTGTTGTAGCAGACGAAATCAGGAAACTTTCTGAGACTTCAACAGAACAGTCAAAAACAATCGGAGATCAGCTCAAAAAAATAAAAGACCTGATAAATTCTGTGGTAACAGTTTCTACTGAATCAGGAACGACATTTGCAACTGTTTCCGGAAAAATACAAGAGACAGATACTCTTGTTGTACAAATAAAGAATGCAATGGCTGAACAGCTGGAAGGTTCAAAACAGATAATGGGAGCACTGCATATGATGAATGACAGTACTTCGGAAGTCAGAACAGCCTCGTCAGAAATGACTGCCGGTCAAAAATCAATCATTGCAGAAATAAAACGGCTGCAGGATGCCACTTCATCCATGAAAACAAAAATGACGGAAATGTCCCAGGGAACTAAAAGAATCGGAGAAACAGGAACTACCCTTGATAGTATTTCAAAAAGCGTAAAAGGTGCTATAGACCGCATTGGCACGGAGATTGATCAGTTCAAAGTATAGAATAAGGAATGGTAATAATAACACTGTTACGAAAAAAAGGAATACTCTGAAACTGTATATGCGCCGATCCGTAAAAAATACAAAGCCGCTGGTAAACATTTTGCAGCCCTATATGCCGTTCTGAACTCTGACAGGTAAGGCTGGCTTCTGCTTTTGCGATATCAATGCCATATCCGTTATCAGCTGCTTCTATCACTATCATATTTCCCTGTTTCAGAAATATAATTTCGATTACCGGATTTTGTATCATGGTATAGTTTTCTTTATTTCTGAAGCCGTGTTTAAATGAATTTTCAACCAGCGGCTGCAGAATCGTTTTTAAGATACGATGCCCAGCCAGTTCAGGTGCAATTTCACTCTGGAATTGGACAGCACTGTTAAATCTTGAATTCATAATATTGAAATATGCCTTGACATGGGCTAGTTCTTTTTCTACCGGAATAGTATCCTCTCCCCGATTCAGACCTATTCTGAGAAATTCTCCCAGATTCTCAACCATAAATGATGCAGTTTCAGAATGCTGATTCAACACTTCAAGATCAATGCATTCCAGCGTATTATATAAAAAATGAGGATTTATCTGTTCCGCAAACAACTGCATCTCATAATGCATTTTTGCCCGTTCGTTCTGTTTTATCTGCTGCATCTGTTTCTGAATCGTGGCATACATCGTATTTACTGCACCCGTCAATTGTCCCACTTCGTCTGTATAACGCGGTACATACAGTTTATGGTACGTACCTGACTGTATCTGTCCCACGACACCCGTCAGTCTGCTTAACGGTCTGGTTATCAGTTTCGACAGTACAAATGACAACACGGTTGTAACTGCAAGTGCAGCAAGTGCAACTACAAGAATAAAAAAACGTATGGTCCTCAACTGACGGAATAAAACCGATTTTGATACAAGATGAACCAGACGCAACCCGCTTAGATTGAGAGATTGAACATATGAAATATACTCTTGTCCGGTCTGAAATGTTGCAAAACCGCTGTCTGCAGAACTTACACTTTTTATCTGTATTGCATTGTTTGCTGCAGAAAATAACGGAGATGTTGTTTCGAGATTGACACTGATTCCCTGTTCGTCAGCAAGATAAATCGCGTCTTTCGAACCGGCAGGTAAGGTCTGGGATAAAAAGTCAGAAACTTTTGCCGCATTAAGCAGCAGAATTATGGTAACGACGGGAACTCCCGGCCATTCTGCAACAACCAGATAGTTTTCTGTTTCCAGCCGTGTAAGGGGTACGAATACGGGAATAACATCCGGCATACCAGTTACGTTTCCATTTTGAACAGGCAGCCATGTCAGTTGATGAATATCTGCAGAATGGATAGTAAAAAGTTCCGAAAACTGCAGATCTTTTAAACGGGTATCGTATAGAGAATACAATTCCCCGTTTTTTCCTGCTACCAGAACACTATAAATCAAGTCGGAGCTGTTCTTGAGCTGTGAAAGTTTTTCCTGCAGATTGTTATAATTCTGCGTGTAGTTTTCTTTTCCGTTCTGAAGCGAATCCTGTACAAATAACCTGAATGTATCTGAAGTAGCAAGTTTTACGACATTTAAAAGCAGCTCCCGGTATGACTCATAAAACAGCCGGTCTGTAACTGTCAGCGTATTCTGAGCACGCTGGTTTGAACTTTGCATGAACATATCTGTAAAAAAATTAAGAGAAGCCCAACCAATAGAAAAAACAAGCGACAGCATTACAGTCAGCATGCACAGCCACATTTTAATATTTATTTTCAGGTTAAGAAACCATATCTTCAAATTCCGGATTATATGCAGCATCAGTCCTGTCGCTCCTCTTTCCTTTTCCGCTGGATATCGTATTGCTGCTGATATTCTGAAGGCGTAATGCCTTCCTGTTTCTTAAAAGCCCGGCAAAAAGAACGGTAATCTTCATATCCGAGCCGTTCAGCAATCTCATTTATCGGAACATCGTGACGGAAAAGCAATTTTTTTGCATATTCGTTTTTTTCAGTCAATAAGTAGTCTCGGAAGTTTTCCCCCGTTTTTGATTTAAAATAGATGGTAAAATACGACGTACTCAGATTAACGGCTGCCGCAACATCTTCTGCAAGAATTTTGCTTTCAATATGGCTCTCAATATACTGTTTTGCTTTCTCTATAAACGGATTTTTGTTATTCGCGGCGGCCACCATTGTTTCATTGCTGTAATGAAGAAAAAGAGCTGTCATCCATTTTTTTATATCGCCGAACGATGAGAGTCTGTTTATTTCCGCATAAACCGAGTCTGAAAAAGCAGACTGATCCAGTCCCGTATTTTTTATCAGTGTTTTCTGTATATCAGTAATCAGAAACATACACATACCTTTCAGAAATCCGGGAGGCGGCATTGGTGCATAAAAGACCGACTGAAAAAAAACTTCCATATACGCAATAATAGAGTTGTTATCATTACGGCAGATTGCATCAGCCAGCGGCAACGTATCAATCCGGCTGGCCGATAAAGGGGGAGCCTTTGTACAAATGAC
>DCFS01000243.1 GCA_002319875.1 Treponema sp. UBA1798
GTCAGGATTTAATACCCTTCATACGCCCCAAGGGGCGGGGTATTAAACCCTCCGCACGAATAAAAACAAGCAATATTCCTGACCAGTACTATATCTCCCTTTCTCTATGTAAATAGTGGACTATTTTGGAATGCTATATTATATTAGTAAACAGGTAGGAATATTTACTGCAGACAATACAAATATGTGGTATTGGAAGGGACTATGAAAATTTCAACACGCGGACGATATGCACTCCGTTTTATGATCGATCTTGCACAGCATAACAATAGTGAATACACAGCTCTTAAAGATATTTCAGAACGGCAGGACATTTCTGTTAAATATCTGGAACAAATTACTGCTCTTTTAAGTAAATTCGGACTACTCCGCAGTGTCCGGGGACCACAGGGCGGTTATAAACTTGCAAAGCGTACCGACCAGTATACGGTAGGTCAGATACTTCGCATTACAGAAGGAAATCTTGCTCCTGTAGCCTGTCTTGAACAGACCCCGAATCAGTGCCTGCGGCAGGAATCATGCCCGACACTGTCGCTGTGGAAGGGACTATCTGAAGTTATCGATAACTATCTGGATAAAATAACGCTTGCAGACCTTGTTAACAAAGTTAACGGGCAGGAATCTTTCGATTACGTTATCTGATATTTACTACTAAAACACTTGACAAATGGGATAATATTGCATACTGTATTCATAGTAAACCGATAGGTTATAAAGAATATCGGAAACTGGAGGTTTTATATGTCAGCAAAAATTGCAAAAGGAATAACGGAACTTATAGGTCATACTCCGCTTCTGGAACTCTCAAATCTGGAAAAAAAATACAACCTGAAAGCCCGTCTGCTCGTTAAGCTTGAATATTTTAATCCGGCAGGCAGTGTCAAAGACCGCATAGCAAAAGCTATGATAGACGATGCTGTAAAATCAGGCAAAATTACAAAGGATTCCATTATTATAGAACCGACAAGCGGTAATACTGGAATCGGACTTGCTGCAGTTGCAGCAAGTTACGGACTGCATATTATTCTTACCATGCCTGAGACAATGTCTGTAGAGCGCCGTAATCTTCTTAAAGCATACGGTGCAGAACTCGTTCTCACCGATGGTTCCAAAGGAATGAAAGGAGCAATTGAAAAGGCAGATGAACTTGCAAAAAATACACCACACAGTTTCATACCCGGACAGTTTACAAATCCGGTAAATCCTGAAACACATAAAAAAACGACAGGACCGGAAATCTGGGAAGATACCGGCGGCGATGTAGACGCCTTCGTAGCAGGTGTTGGTACAGGAGGTACTCTCTCAGGTGTTGGCGAATATCTGAAATCAAAGAAACCGTCTGTTAAAATATACGCGGTGGAACCTGCGGCCTCACCGGTTCTTTCGCAAGGCAAGGCAGGTCCGCATAAAATACAGGGCATCGGTGCAGGGTTCATTCCTGATACTCTGAATACAAAAATTTATGATGAAATTATCCCTGTAGAAAATGATGACGCTTTTAGTTCTGGAAAAGAAATAGCAAAAACAGAAGGCGTGCTTGTCGGCATCTCTTCCGGCGCAGCACTCTGGGCAGCACTGCAACTTGCAAGGCGTCCGGAATATGACGGCAAAACAATTGTAGCGCTTCTACCGGATACCGGTGACCGATACCTTTCAACAGCACTGTTTGGAGACTAATCAGTTTAATTTATCGGATACAGCCAGCTTAGTTCCTGCCATATCAAACAGCATTACCTGCCGGTTCTCATATAAGGCAAAACCGGCAGGCGAACCGCCTTTAGGTAAAGATACCGAACCGGGATTACAGACAAGCACACCGGCTTTATTCTTTTCAAGAACCTGGATATGCGTATGCCCATAGAAAACAGCTGATATGCCGTACAACTGCGGAAGCATGCTTCCTTCTACTGCAAAAGACCCGTCTGCGCGCTCCGGTGAATATACATGCCCGTGAGTGCAGAAAAAACGGACACCATCATCAGCGATGCAGGTATAATCAGACATCAATGGAAATTTTAATACCATCTGATCTACCTCTGCATCACAGTTACCGCGGCACGCTATAATCCGCTGAGACAACGGATTTAAGAGTTCAACCACAATTTTCGGATCATATCCATCCGGAAGTTGATTTCTGGGACCATGATACAGAATGTCTCCCAAAAGAACGAGATAATCGCATCCCATTTCTGAAAAATGTGAAAGTAATTTCCGGCAGCAAGACGCAGAACCATGAATGTCAGAAGCAATAAGATATTTCATAACGGACCCCTTTCTATTTACTCAAAATTCCAGATGCAGTCCGGCACCGCAAGGATACAGCATCATCTGAATAGCGGGACTCCCATCCCTACCTTTTTTACCCGGCATGTGCCTGTTTATTTTATGAACAAAAGGAACAAAAAATCCGCAGGCTGAACCTATAAGAGCACCGCTCAAAACATCAGTAACAAAATGATTACCACTTAAAACTCTCAAGCTTCCTACCCCCGACGCCACGGTCAGGCAAAAGAGTGTAAATGGCACTTCAGAATCAGGATTATATTCACTATACACATAGCTTGCAAACACAGCAGCAGCAAATATAGTTACCGTATGCCCGCTTGGCCAGGATTTTATATAATCGCCGGGCACATATAGGGATACACTCTCCTGATTATCATAATACGTATACGGTCTGTACCGGCGTACAACAGACTTTAAAGCCTCTTTCACACCCTGGGAAAACAGGACTGTTTCCGCATACATAACACATACTGTTTTCCAGTCTGCATCAGGGATAAAAGCCAATGCGACCGGTGCCACGCTGAATGTATAAGTCAAAATACTCGCAGCCATATCCAGCGGCTTCGAATACGAATGTGCAAAAAAACTGTCGAATGCATTCACCGACGATATGTCGCGTTTCGTTTTATCCCTACCAGGAAAGGAAAAATAATTATCTGCCATAATACCGGTGGTACAAAGTACAGTACCTGCGCTGAGAAGCGGAATATCCTTTGACGCCGTTAATTCAAAAACAATATCAGAGGCATATACTCCAACAGAAACAAAACAAAACAGCAGGCGAAAAATTACTTTGCGCACTCACTTTTTCCTGCATTCATATAACAATACAGCAGCTGCCTGGGCAACATTCAGACTTTCCACGGAAGCTTCGGTTTTATCCGAATCCATTCCGGCAAACGGTATAATTACCAGCTCATCGCAATTCTGCTTTACTTCACTGGAAATACCAGTTTCCTCATTACCAAGTATGACAAGTACCGGTTTACCGGCGCATCTTTCCCGGATACCGGCCACACGTATTTTCGCAGTAACGTCGGTACCTATCCGCTTCATTTTATCCTTTACCGCCTGCAGCAGCCTGGTGACAGATTTCACCGAATAAATGGAAACGAATTCCATGCCGCCCTGCGCAACCCGGTAAGAACTTGTCGTTATGGAAGACTGAGCTTCATCAATCGGTATGATAATATTTTTGAATCCAAAAAAAGCCGCAC
Source organism: Treponema sp. UBA1798 (assembly GCA_002319875.1). Classification (GTDB taxonomy): domain Bacteria; phylum Spirochaetota; class Spirochaetia; order Treponematales; family Treponemataceae; genus Treponema_D. The sequence goes on from DCFS01000243.1 coordinate 3,504, forward strand.
TCCTGACAATAGCACCCAGATTATTCGCATTCCCCACACGATCAAGGAGCAGCGCATCTTCTCTATTTTTGATCCAGCTGTCAACGATATCTGTATCAAGCGGAATAATCTCCGGCTGGTTTATCATGGCAACAACCCCCTGATGGTGTACGCTGCCACACAGTTTTTCAAGTTCAGAAGAATTTTCCACCATATTATAAGGAGCACGTCTTTGTGCCATAGTACGGCACAGATCACCAAAAGCAGCAGCGCGTTCTGCTGTAAAATAAAGTCTGCTGATACTGCTTTCATGCATTTTCGCGAGAGTACTGACAGCTGCAAATCCGCATACTGCCAATTCCTTATTCAGCTTATTTTTCATGAAAAAAGTATACCGATTTTACCGATGTACAGCAACGGCGCGCGCAATACCTGAAAGGCCTGCCCTGAAATCATATCAGCGGTACAGGCTCGATATCATCTGGGATTGGACATTTATACTTTTTTCCGCAAAGCCGTTCAGCAAGTTCTTCTTTTGCATGCCGGATTATTTCCGGGTTCTTCAGGCACGCTATGGCTGTACAAGCAAGAACTTTACCGGCATACAATGTTGCCTTATGAGCATAAGAACTTTTCCCCTGAGATACCACCTGCCATGAATGCCCCGGTGTCATAGCAGCCCATGTTGCTGTATTAATCTGTGCCGTCGGGCATATCCAGCTTACATCTCCTACATCTGTAGAACCGGCAGCCACCGCTTCGTCATGAACATAGGGAAGAAGGAACGAACGTATGCTCTCATCCTTTTTCTGTATAAATTTCTGCCGTATTTTTTCTGGTACAAGCCGGAGTTTTTGTGAAAGTTTGTCATCAGAATTTTCAATACTTTTTTTTATAGCCAGAGCAAAACCAATTTCTTCGGCATCTGGTTGAGGTATGGGTATTTTTTCCATCTGACCATACAATACATCACCGAGAATTGCATTGGGAATAACATTTGCACAGGCTTTCATAAAAATATGCTCTGTATGCGTTTCCGTCATAAGAGCCGCTCCTTCCGCTATTTTACAAACTCTCCGGTAAATATCCGCTACCTGGTCAAGTTCCGGCGCACGGAGCAGATAAATGCCTTCGGCTGACGCCTGTACGACATTCGGAGAGTAACCTCCTGTATCTGTTATGGAATAATGCAGACGGGCTTCCGGTATGACATGTTCTCTTAAAAAATTAATTCCTATATTCATAAGTTCCAGGGCATCGAGAGCACTACGTCCCAGATGAGGGCATCCGGCTGCATGAGCGCTCACGCCCTGAAACCGGTATCTGAGCTGATAATTTGCAAGTGAGCTTCCCTCCACAATTCCGTAAAAATCAGAAGGATGCCACGTCAATGCAATATCGAGTATGTTAAACACTCCGCTACGCGCCATGAATGATTTTCCGGAACCGCCTTCTTCACCCGGACAACCGTAATAAATAACGGTACCTGTATTCTTTTTTCCCTGTTTTATACAATTTTCCAGATATTTTTTTATTCCGATTACAGCAGCAAGACTCCCTCCACCAAGAAGATTATGCCCGCAGCCGTGTCCTGGTCTGCCCGCCTGAGAACTGTCTACCGGGACTTTTTCTGTGGTACCGGCACGCTGATTCAAACCGCTTAGAGCATCAAACTCGCCAAGGATTCCTATAACAGGAGAACCTGATCCAAATACTCCTGAAAAAGCTGTAGAGATACCTCCTGTTCCCCGTTCTACGGTAAATCCTTCTTTTTCAAGAATATGGCAAAACAGCTGTGCCGATTCCTTTTCGGTAAAAGCAGTTTCTGCTTTATCCCAAACGGCATCGGTAAGATTATTTATCAGCGGCAACTTATCATCTAAGAGTGTATTAATTATTTCAAAATCATTCATTTTAACCTTTCCTGTTCATTAGACCTGAATTTTATGCCAGTGTACTCAAATCAGGATCGTATCTGAGACACGCCACCCTGTGATTTTCACCCATATTTTTGAGTACAGGTATAAGACTTGTACATGCTTTCATTGCATACGGGCAACGGGTATGAAAAACACAACCAGAAGGGGGATTGAGCGGAGAAGGAACATCACCCTGAAGAATAATACGTTTCCGCGTCGAATATGGATCAGTTTTCGGAACAGCCGATAAAAGCGTCTGTGTATATGGATGCAGGGTATTTTTAAATAACGCTTCCGTTTCTGCTTCTTCAACGATATGCCCTAAGTACATGACTCCGATACGGTCAGAGATATACTTTACCACACTCATGTCATGCGCGATAAATAGATATGTCAGCCGGTCCTGTTCCTGCAGATCCTGAAGGAGATTAATAATCTGGCTCTGAATTGACACATCAAGAGCTGAAACAGGCTCATCACAGATAACAATGGCAGGATTGAGAATAAGTGCACGGGCAAGACCAATCCGCTGCCGCTGCCCTCCCGAAAATTCATGCGGATAACGGTAAAAATGTTCCGGCCGTAACCCCACTTTTGCAAGTATTTTCATCGCAACATCAATTCTGTCTTCACGCTTTGACAGATGATGTATAGTCAGCACTTCCACCAAAGCATCACCAACTCTTTTACGTGGATTAAGAGACGTATACGGATCCTGAAAAACCATCTGAACAGTCTTTCGGTACGGTCTCATTTCCTTTTCCGTCATTCTGGTAACATCAACACCGTTAATCGATATCGAACCATCAGTCGGCTCAATCAGCTTTATCAGCGTACGTCCGAGCGTACTTTTTCCACATCCGGTTTCTCCTACCAGACCATATGTTTCACCTTCAATCAACTTAAGCGTTACCCCGTCAACAGCCTTTACTACCATCGGAGTTTTCCCGAAAGACGTTTTTACCGGAAAAAATTTCGTCACACCGACTGCCCTGAGTACCACATCACCTTTCATTTTTTCCTCCCGGTTTTTCCAACATTCCAGCAACGAACCCTCTGTGAAGGAGATACCGATACAAGTTGAGGCATTTCCATCCGGCACCGGTCCGTAGCATAAGTACATCTCGGAGCGAAACGACATCCGGAAGGTATCTGATCCAGAAGTGGAACCATACCCGGTATCATATAAAGACGTTCTTTTCTGTTACCGTCAATCTCCGGAATAGACCTGATCAAACCAAGCGTATAGGGATGTCTCGGATGATCAAACAATTCATGAACTTCCGCTTCTTCAACAATCTGTCCAAGATACATAACAACGACACGCAGACATGTCTGTGCTACTACCGCAAGGTCATGGGTAATCAGAATAACGCCCATATCAAGCTGCTTATTCAGAGAAACGATCAGATCCATAATCTGTGCCTGAATTGTTACGTCAAGTGCTGTCGTCGGTTCATCGGCAATAAGCAGTTTCGGATGACACGCCAGCGCAATGGCAATCATAACACGCTGCCTCATGCCACCGGAAAGTTCATGCGGATATTGGCGCAATCGCTCCAGAGGCGCAGAAATTCCGACGAGCTTTAACATATCAAGCGCTTTATCCACCGCTGCTTTTTTTCCAAGTTTCTGATGTATATGAAGCGGTTCAGTAAGCTGGTCTCCTATTGTCAGTACAGGATTAAGGGAGCTGAGCGCATCCTGAAATACCATCGAAATTTTTTCACCGCGGATATTCTGCATCTTCTTCAGCGGGAGGTCGAAAAGATTTTTACCTTCCAGCAAAACCTGTCCGCTGTATATGGCTGTTTTCCTTTCATCATAGAGACGCAGGATAGACTGAGATGTCACACTTTTTCCACAGCCGGATTCGCCGACGACACCAAGAATCTCTCCTTTTCCGATATCAAATGAAACACCGTCTACAGCTTTCAATATACCCCTCTCCGTCCGGAAACTGGTACACAGATTGCATACTTCAAGTATTTTTTCCATATCGGACTCCTAATTGGAAAGCGGATCAAGCATATCCCGCAATCCGTCTCCGAAAAGATTTAATCCCAGTACGGTAATCGCCGTAAAAAAACCAGGAAATACGACAAGCCACCAGGCAACATAAATTCCCTGCTTACCTTCATTCAGAATACTGCCCCAGCTCGGAATCGGGACAGGTACCCCTGCGCCGAGAAAACTCAATCCAGCTTCCGTTATGATCGCCGAAGCAAAAACAAAAGTCATCTGAACAATAACAGGAGAAACAATATTCACCGCTATGTGATTCCAGAGGATACGGGCAGGACGTGCTCCCAGGGCGCGCATGGCTTCTACATAAGTTTGTTCCCGGGCAACAAGAGCCGAGGAACGTGCCAGTCGCGCCATATTTGGCGTATTGACGATTACCAGACTGATAATAACATTCTTTATATCAGCTCCAAGTACCGTCATAAGCATGATGGCCATCAGTATACCCGGTATCGCTTTCATCCCGTCACAAAACCTCATCAATATAGAATCAAGGATTTTACTGGTACAGGCATAGAGTCCCATGATCATACCCAAAATGCCGGAAATAATGCCGACAGAAAACCCGACGGTCATGGAAATCCGCGTACCGTATATGACGCGGGTAAATACATCGCGTCCCAGTTCATCTGTTCCAAACAGGTGGGCTGATGACGGAGCCTTATATCTTGCAACGACATCAACCGCATATGCATCTTTTGGAGCAATAAAAGGAGCAAAGAATGCGATAATAAGTATACAGAGGACAATTGCACCGCCGATAACGGATAACCGGTTACTGAAAAATTTATGTAATGTGATACGCCGCTGCTCTGAAACAAGCCGTTTTTTCATCTCATTCATGTTATATTCCTTTCCGCGTCATGAAATCCTGATACGGGGATCGAAAACCCCGTACAGCAGATCAACGATCAGATTGACCATGACATTTATCAGTGCAATAAGCAGGACTACTGCCTGTATTACCTGATAATCGCGCCTGCCTATAGAATTAACCATAAGCTGCCCGAGCCCCGGAATGCCGAACAGGGATTCAACAATCGCTGCACCGGAAAGCATACCGATAAAACTTTGTCCAACAACGGTTAGAATCGATATCAGCGCATTGCGGAGTGCATGCCTGGTTACCAGAAAAAATTCCTTTACACCCTTTGCCCTGGCCATTTTTATATAATCGCTATTTAATACTTCCTGCATGGAAGCTCTTGTTATTCTCATCATAAGCGCAGCATGCAGAAACCCAAGGGAAATTGCAGGCAACGTCAGTGACTGAATATGTACCAGGATCCCGGCACTTATATCTTTATATCCTGAAACGGGAAACCACATAAGCTTCACCGAAAACACCATCATGAGAAAAAGTCCCACAAGAAAACTGGGAAGAGATATACCACAGAGTGCTATAACAGATACAGCCTGATCGGCCAGTGATCCGCGCTTTCGTGCAGAAAGCATGCCGAGCGGCAATGAAATAAAAAGGCTGATAATAAGAGAAAATACAGCGAGGGAAAGTGTTGGCTTTACATGATTGCGTATCACGGTTAGTACTTGTTGTCCGTTTGATACCGATGTTCCCCAGTCTCCCGAGCATATGTTTTTTATCCAGTTGATATACTGCTGTGCAAGCGGATCATTTAACCCCATCCGTACGCGTAATGCTGTTATATCTTCCGTTGTCGCATTCTCACCAAGAATAGCGGCAGCAGGATCTCCGGGAGTCAGATGAATCACCAGAAAAATAACCAAAGATACAATAATAAGTACCGGTATCAATGATAAAAGTCTTTTCAGAATAAAATTACGCACAAAAACTCCTCGAAAACAAACGGATGCCTGCTTATGGAATGCAGCATCTTTTATGAAACTGCATTCCGAAAACTCATTCCGATTCGCCCTTTATTTATTATTTTTCAGAAGAAGCATTCCAGAAATAGACACCTCCGTACGTGTCCAATCCGGATAATTTTTTATTCCATGCATATGCCGCAACATAATGACCGGCATTTATTAAAGGCAGGTATTCCCATGAATATCCCTGAAGGATATCCCATGCTTTTTTTGCATCGTCTTTTGTAACAGCCGAATTAAAATCCGCCATATAGTTCTGTAACTGCCTGTCTTCACTCCATCCGGGATAAGAAGGCCCGAAATACAATTTCAGCGAAGGAACCGGGACAGATGCAAAAGAAGTAAAATAAATATCGTAGCGGGAAGGATCTGTCCGGTACTGCGTCAGCGTAGCCCAGTCAACAACGATCAGCTGAGTGTTGATTCCAATCTTTTCTAGTTCCTGTTTCATGACAAGCGCAGATTTGTCCATATTACTGAGGGTAGAAACAAGGATACGGAACGGTTGCCCCTTATATTCTGCTTTTGCAAGAAGCTCTTTTGCTTTTTCAGGGTTTTTCTGATTATAGTTTTCCTTACCAGCTTCCGAATACCAGAAAGGCTGAGCGCTGTCCATGTAGCACGATCCGAGGTCATAAAATTTTCCATATGCAGCTCCCAGCAGTTCATCGCAGTCTATTGCTGCATTGACTGCCTGCCGGAAATATAAATTTGACGCAATCCCCTGTTTCTTATTGAATACATACGCCACGGTCCCTTCCTGTGCCTTCTGAATCTGAACATTCGGAATACGGGAAGCCATATCGTATGTATCGTCTGTCAAATTATAAATAAGATCATATTGTCCTGTCTGCAAACCTGCAACTCTCGTGGTGGCCTCCTTAACAATATCGAAATACAGTGTTTTTATTTTAGGATCTTTATAGCCTGCCCACCCGTCCATTGGTTCACCCTTTTTACCATAAGGAACATAATCGTTAAATTTTTCCAGTTTTATGTACTGATCCTGAACCCATGAGTCAAATTTGTATGGACCCGTACCGATATACTCTTTTACCATACCTTTAGCGTCTTCGTTAGCACAGGCTGCTGCTGTTGTAATCATGGCGGGCTGCGCAGCTCCGGCTATAACATCAGGAAGTGTAAGTGCCGGTTTCTCGAGTTTTATTTTTACCGTATAGTCATCAATCTTCTCAAAGCGGGAAGAACCGACCAGTTTACCTGCAACGCTGAATCCTTGAAACCACCTGTTCATAGAGGCACACACATCTTCAGCTTTCATTTCCGTTCCGTCGTGGAATTTAACCCCTTTCCGAAGATAAAATACAAATTCTTTTGCATCTTTACTTACCGTATAAGATGAACATAGTTCCGGTACCGGCTCCGCATTAGCATTGAGTGTGACAAGCTTTTCCCAAACCGTTCCTGAACACATCTGTCTGGCTATAAGACTGCTGTTTTTATGAAGGTCCAGAGAAGGAGCTTCCTGCTGAACAGCAATATGGATTTCATCCTTATAAAGAGTCGTACCAGACGAATTTTTCTTCCCGTTACAACTCACCATAATCATACAGGTCACTGCTGCCAATAATAGCTCTGCTAGATTTTTTTTTAACATACACTCTCCCCATCTGATATTTTTCATTCACACAAAAAAAAAGATGTCCACAACTATTCGTTGTGGACATCTTTGTCAGAGCCTATTTTCATAAACCCTTATCATTTTGTCAATAAGTTTTTTATATAATTATCAATAAAAATGCGATATATTGAATAATTATGCATATAAATACACACTTACCAGCTGTCTGGAAGAACATCTGAAGGAAGCGGAGAAATATATTTTCTCTGTCCAAGCCGCTTCTTCCATGACTCTACAGCCTCTCCGACAGACTGCGGCTCAAGATAGATATGCAATGCAGTACGCGCAAGAACTTTTGCAGCTGTCAGCATACCATTGTAGGCAAGCGGATCTCTGCCATGCTTTACTGCTTCTTCGGAATGCAATGCGGTACCAGCTTCATAGCAGACCGTTGAAAAGTATGCAGTAGGAACAACCCAGCTTACGTCGCCTACATCCGTTGATCCGCTTGAGGGACTCTCTGAATCATATTTAGAATCAGAATCGAAGACTTTTAATTCCCGGTATACCATACTGCTTAAAAAATCAGTATTGATATAATCGGAATAGGCTGCAACCTGCTTTATATCAACTGTGGTACCGGTCATAAGTCCGGCACCACGCGCTATATCACTGACACGGGCAAACACCTGCTTAACAGTATCTATGTCTTTTGCCCTGATAGCATATAGGACCTGTGACTCACTCTGTACAACATTCGGCGATGTACCGCCGGCATTCGTTATTGCATAATGAATGCGGACACCATCCGGTACATGTTCCCTCAGATAATTAGTACCGACATCCATCAATTCTACAGCGTCAAGAGCACTTCTTCCCATCTGCGGAGCAGCAGCAGCATGAGCAGATTTTCCGTGGAAATTATAAAACACACGGAAGTTCGCAAGAGAGCCATTACCGACTACCCTGTTCTCTGTACCCGGATGCCACGATAAAGCAATATCGCAATCATCAAAAAAACCATCACGTACAAGAAAACCTTTTCCCCCTGCATTTTCTTCCGCCGGGCATCCATAATACCGTACCGTTCCGGAAATATTTTCCGACTGCAAAGATTCAAGACAATACCTTAAAGCAACTGCGGCAGCAAGATCTCCTGTGCCAAGCAGATGATGTCCGCATCCATGCCCCAAGTCTGGCAGTGCATCGAATTCCCCCAGAAACCCAATAACAGGAGAACCTGTACCATATTCTGCAATAAACGCAGTTTTTTCTCCCGCCAGACCGGCACGTATGGAAAAACCATTTTTTTTCAGATATTCCTGCTGTAAAGCGGAAGACTTGAATTCCCGGAACCTGATTTCCGAGAATTCCCAAATTCTGCTGCACATATCCTTGAACTCGGACGCATGTGCATCAATAAAATTCTCAATAAATGCTTCTGTATTCATTTTCTCTCTCCAAACAGAAAAAGTATATACTGATATCTTTTATTATTCTTCACATTCTTTAGAATTTTTCAGGAATTTTTCCGGTCTGAAAGTCAGATCATGTTCAGAAAAGTTGAAACCTCAATATGCAACAGGTTTTGACAGTATACGATTCCCCGTTATCTGACGTACCCGCCAAAACACCAGCCGGTCGTGCCCGGTGTTATGACCGATCCATCTTTATCGCGCGCATTATCAGGGAGGGAAACCTGAATCCAGTTTGATGCAACTCCATCAATAACCGACCGCTCTCCTACCGCAATAATGGTAACCCGGCAGCCTTTTTGCATCGTTGTCATGGTCCGTCCGGTCAGCGTACCGTCAGAGCGCAGACGCAGGTTATCAACAGCTGTAACGGTTCTACCGCAAATATCATCACACTCATCCAGATATGCACGGACATTCCGCTTCAGAATTCCCGTAAACGAAACAGACGTAATATTCCGTTCGTCTTTATTGAATTCCTCTATTTCCTCTTCTGAAAGCTGATCATACCAGGTCCCGAACGTTTTATCATACAAAATAACAAACGAACCGTCCGGACTCCCCTGCTCTGCTGCCTGAAGTTCTATTGTTACTCCGCCTGCTCCATTGTATACTCCATAAATAACTTTTTTTTCAAACAACAGATCATGCAACGACGCATCCTCTTCATCAGACATACGTCCGCTGTCGGTTACAACCTTAAAATGATCATTACCACTGTACCGGATATCTATGATAATTTTTTTTACAAAATCATCAGAAACAAACTCCGCAAATGTTGCGTTTTTTTCCTTCAGATCAGTAATCCGTCCGATAGTATACACTCCCTCACATGCAAGGTATGTTTCTTTCATAACAGCAGAAACACCATCAAACCGCCCGTCCGGAAATATCTGAGCAGAAAACATACCCGCTATAACAAGAAAACAAAATACAAAACAGGTCGTGTTCTTATGCATTACTTTCCAAATATTCGGCATAGATTTTGCTGATATAGTCGATATGAAACTGAACATGATCGCGGTACATCCGGACGGCTTCGGTAAGTGTTATTTTTTTTTCTTCATTGTCATACCCGCGGATAAA
>DCFS01000310.1:0-12716 GCA_002319875.1 Treponema sp. UBA1798
CTAAGATAAATATAAGCCCTGCGGCAGTTGTTGTCAGCGGAAATAAAATCAAGTGCTTCCTGGAGATTTTTAAAGTCAGCCTTCCCGTAATCAGCAACACTGACACATAAAATTCCATTTTTTCTGCAATTTTTATGTTTTATATGGAAGAGAACAGACAATGCAATACCTCCGCTCATGATACCCATGCTTTCAATACCGGTAAATATACTGTATAAGTCCCTGTGATTTCCAGAATGTACTTTTATTCATACCGATTCAGCTTCAATAGATGCCAGAATAAAAGGCCCGACACCTTTAAAGTCATCAGAAACGACAGCCTCCTTTACGTAATACTCGTACGAGCCGTCACGATAAGGATTACCGCCAAGCCCCGCGACACTGCATATTCCTGCCAGATGCAGGCTGCCTTCCGCGTCACCGGAAATACGGGAACAGAGCCCTTCATATCCTTTTCCGGCAGCATCCAGGAGCATCTTTTTGTCTGATCCTGACTTTTCCCGGAGCCATCCGGTACGTACCATCTTATAAAGAAAATAGACAAACATTGCAGACGCAGATGTTTCCGGGTAATTTTTCACTCTGCCCGGCATATCAAGAATCTGATACCACAAGCCTGTTTTTTTATCCTGAACCGAAAGAACGGGCACAACAAGGGAATTTGCAATTTCCAGGAGCTTTATTCTCTGTGAGTAATGCACTTCAGTATCGGGAATCCAGTCGAGCACATCAAGGACAGCCATGCAAAACCAGCCCAGCGCCCTTCCCCAGAAATGAGGCGAACAGCCTGTTTCAGGATCGGCCCACAACTGCTTACAGGATTCGTCCCAGGCATGATAAAGAAGTCCGCTGGACGCATCGTGTGTATGTGAATACACCAGTTCAAACTGATGTACAATATCTTCAAAATCAGCATCACATCCGAATTCAGCAGCATAGCGTGCATAAAAAGGTCCGGCCATATAAAGACCGTCAAGCCACATCTGCCACGGATATATTTTTTTATGCCAGAAACCCCCGCTCTGCGTACGCGGCTGGCTGCGCAGCTGGCCGCGCAGAGTTTCTATAGCATTTCTGTATTTTATATCACCGGTATCTTTATAAAGATCAAAAAGGTGTTTCCCCGGATTTATCTGATCAAGATTGAATTCGTCCGGTTTATATGAGTTTATCGTTCCATCAGGATTGATTTTCGTATCATACATACTTTTTACCCATGCAGAAAAATCCGGACGTCCGGATTTTTTGCCGGCAGCATAGATACTCTGTAAAACAAGTCCATGCTCATAATGCCAAAGCACCTGACCGGGGAAATACCGTTTCATCACCGAAAGAGACATTTTTACGGATACGGGATCTTTCTGTATGCCCGATGTCATAACTCCACTCCTGCACAGAACCGGAATCACCAATCCCGCTGTCCGCAGCGGGATATGGAGTTCTCTAAAGGTATTGCACTCGGGATTTAATACCCTCTATACGCCCTATGGGCGGGGTATTAAACCCTCCGCACGAATCTGCGAACCCTCCGCACGCAGCGGGTTCGCAGTTCTCTAAAGGTATCGCACTCGGGATTTAATACCCTTCATACGCCCTATGGGCGGGGTATTAAACCCTCCGCACGAATAAAAAACCGGCGGCAGCCGCAAGGGACACTCAGATCCCTTTAAAGAAAAGTTTTCTTTACGAACACCGCCGGTATCTTTCACATACAGCTTACTATGTATGTGAGTCACTTTCAAAAGTCTGCTAACTTTTTGAAAGTGACTTTATAGAATTTTTCAAATCCTTATATTACAACTATTTGAAAATTCTATCATTACATCTAAAGTTGCGTTTTCAAAACTCGTCTGACTTTTGAAAACGCCCCATGTATTTATTGTTTTTCTAGAAAAGCAGACTGTTGGCTTTTGCATATGCAACGCCGTCAGCATTCCACTGTTCACCGCCTACCTTTTTGAATTCTGCAATCCATGCATTCCAGTTGGCCTTTGTAAGCTCACGCTTTCCTGTCAGGAATTCAAGGAGTCCCTGTTCAAGGAAACGTTTCAGGTCCGCATTCGGATTCGGAAGGGTATCACTGCCGACACACGGAGTCCACTTGCGTGTCTGCATATCAAAAAGAACATCACCCGGATCCATGATCTTTCCTGACTTATCCGTCTTATAAGCCGGATAACGTGCCTGAATTTCGATGCCGCCGTTGTAATACACCATATTGCGCAACTGCGTAAGCGGTATCATTTCAGGAGCCGTATACGCTTTCGAAGGATCAGCAAGACCATTTACAGTCGGAACACCTTTTTCATCAAGTTTATAGTTTACATCCCGTTCGCCCCAGCCGAGCAGATAATACCCTTCATCAGAGGACATCCATTCAAGCAGCTGTGCAATTTTTGCCTTCTTACCTTCCTTTGCAGCTTTTGCTGAAACTGCGTAAATACGATAATTGGCCGTATAAACACCGACAGCAGAATCGCCTTTTGGTCCTTTCGGCGGATCAATAACTATCCATGATCCGTTCGGGAAATTTTCATCGAAAGGTTTGTAATTTGAAGCTGCGGCATAAGCAGCATTCTGCTCACGCATAATACCGAACTTGCCCTGTTTCCACGCAGCACGGAAATCATCTTTCTTGTAACTGAGCCAGTTAGGATCGATGACTTTCTGGTCAACCATCTGTTTGACATAGGACATTGCATCAAAGTAAACAGGATTCAGAACATTCAGTCCCGGATTTTTCTTTGAAAGATTCCATGTACCGGCAACTCCGTATGCACCCATGACCGGGTCAAGACGGCGGCCCAGGCCCTCTTCAAAGTTATTAATTTCGATAAAAGCACCGTATCCGTAAGTATCATCTTTTCCGTCACCATCAGGATCCTTGAAGGTAAAGGCTTTCATCACATTCATCAGATCATCCGTCGTTGCAGGAGCCTTCATACCGACTTTATCAAGCCAGTCTTTGCGGATCAGGACACCTTCATTCTTTATGATGGAACCCGGTGATGCAAGACCGTAAGATTTACCATTGATCGTGGTAAACTTGATACTGTCCTCGGTATAATGTGTCTTACAGCGGGCAGGCATAAGTTTATACATATCGCTGACATCAGCGATAAGACCCTGCTTGACAAGAATCTGCCATACCGGCCGGCGTACCATAAACAGATCAGGCAGCGCGTTTCCGGCTCCTGCTGCATTAATCTTTACGTCCTGATCATTTTCTGCCGAAGGCAGTGCTGTCAGTTTAAGATTAATGTTAAATTTGTCCTTGATAATCTTGAGCGCTTTCCAGTCTGCAGGCGGCGGACCGGCTTCCGTAGCAGCAGCACCGTACCATAGTTCTATGGTTACAGGCCCATTTGAAGCAGTGCTTGTACCCGTTCCGGTATCCTGCGAACCATTGGCAAAGACCGGAACAATCAGAGAAAAAGCCAGCAGAATCAGAACTGCCAGTTCATTCACCATTTGTCTCATGTTTTCCTCCTTGATAAATATTTCTGCCGGCATACAGCCGGCTTATTAGAAACAGATTAACCTTTAACACTTCCAAGCAGTGTTCCCTTGGTAAAATATTTCTGGATAAAAGGATATGCAAGAATCATCGGGATAGCCGACATAAAGACGCTTGCCGCTTTTATCGCAGAAATCGGCGCGTCGCCAAATGCATTGACTTCAACAAATTCATTCATGCCGCTCGCAATCAGGATATTCCGCAGCAGAATCGGAAGCGGCTGCAGGGAATTTTCATTCAGATACAGCATGGCATGAAGAAAGTTATTCCAGAACGATACACCGTAAAATAATCCTATCGTCAGTATAATCGGTTTTGAAAGCGGCAGTATAATCCGTACAAGGACATACCATTCCGGCGCTCCGTCGATACGGGCCGACTCCTTCAGGCTGTCCGGTATTCCCTCAAAAAAACCTTTCATGATCAGGCAGTTATATGTACTGATGGCACTTGGTAAATAAATGGCTGCCAGATGGTTCATAAGGCCCACACGGTTTACAACCAGATATGTCGGTATCAGACCGACATTAAACAGATAGGGTATCAGTACGAATGCAATAAGAATTTTCCGGCCGGGCAGACTGTGAATCGAAAGACAGTATGCCATCGGAATCGTAAGAATCAGTGATGTAACCACACCAAAAATCAGAATTTTCATGCTGTTGAAAAAAGCAAGGGCAAAACCATTATTGCCAAGCAGTGCTTTATAGGCAGCCGTAGACCATTTCCAGGGCGGAAGGAACATTCCTTCCAGGTTGGAGCCGATAAACGTATTGGGACGGAATGATTGTGTTACCGTACTCCATAAGGGAATAATGACCACAATCATCGTAAAGACCAGTATGACATCCAGCGCACGGTAAAACCATTTATCGGATGCAGGCATTCTTATAACAACAGCGGACGCTTTTTTACTCATGATATTTTAAACTCCTACTATAAAAGCGACGAGTCGGAGACCCGTTTGACCAGTTGGTTTGAGAAAGTAATAAGCAACAGACCTATTATTCCTTTAAAAATACCGACTGCCGTAGCAAGGGAAAACTGGAACTCAAGAAGGCCCTGGCGGTAAACCCAGGTGTCGATAATATCAGCGACGCTGTACACAGGAACTGAATACAACATAAACATCTGATCAAAACCCGCATCAAGGATCGTTCCAAGTTTTAACAGCACAACCATGAAAATAACAGGCCGTATGGAAGGCAGCGTTATATTCCAGGTCCGCTGCATCGCACTCGCTCCCTCCACCATTGCAGCTTCATACAACGCTGGATCTATAGCCATAAGTGCAGCTATAAAAATAATCGCGCTCCAGCCCATTTCCTTCCAGGCATCGGAAAGAATGACAATCCAGGGGAAAGCTTTTGTATCAGTAAGAAACCCGACCGGCTGGCCACCGCAGGCCTTGATTATATCGTTTACGACACCGTCGCCCGGGGCAAGCAGAACAAGCAGAATACCATACATGATAACCCATGACAGGAAATGCGGCAGATAGGTCAGCGTCTGGACAAATGAACGGAGCCATTTTCTCTGGCTTTCATACAGTACAATAGCAAGCAGAATGGAAAGAGGAACACTTACAAACAGCTTGCCGAAACTGTAAAAAACAGTGTTGCGTAATAGTTCCCAAAAATAAAAAGAATGGAAAAAATCAACAAAATTTTTCATTCCGCACCACGGGCTCCCGGAAACTCCTTCAAGTGCGTTAAAATCTTTAAATGCGATCTGTCCGTTCCAGATCGGAAAATATTTAAATATGATGTAATAAACTGAGGGAATCAGCAGAATAACATAAATTGATTTGTGATGTTTGATTTCCTGCCATAATTTCCCTTTCCCGGCACGTTCTTGCTTCGTCATAAAATAACCTCACTGTCAGATTACTTCATAACACGGGAAAAAAAACGGCGGATTATTGGATTTTTCCGACTTTCGAAGCGTAAAAGGGTCAGTTTTCCGCTTTTGACCGGTATCGTCCTGGTGGAATACCATATATTTTCTTAAAGACACGGCAAAAATATGCCTGGTCCTGGAATCCGCATTTTTCGGATATTTCATATATGGTAAAATTAGTATGAAGGAGCATCTTCGACGCCTGAAAAATACGATAGCGGTTCAGGTATTCCCACGGTGAAAGTCCGATTTCCCTGTGAAAAATACGCGTAAGGTAATCTTCACTGACATGTACGGAATCGGCAAGTTTCCACCGCGAAATCTGGGTTCCTGAATTGCAGTTAAAATAATATACCGCTTTTTTGACAAGGGCACCGGTATCAGGCGGCAGAATTTCATCTCCTGCCAGAATAGAACGCACACGGCCGGCAAATTCTTCACCTTGTGCAATACTGCTGTTACAGAGGATGATGCGGGGTATCTTCATAAGGCGGTGCACCTTGATTTCATCATCGATTTCCTCCGGCAGAACGAACACGGGACAAAGAACTGTCACGGGATGCCGGCGTACCTGCTCTACAGCTTCACAGTCGAGCGTATCGAAGACCACAAGCGAAGGTACTGTTTTATTTACCACACCGGAGAATTCCGCCATGGAAGCAATCTGCATCACTTTACCTTCAGTTACCCACTGAGGATATTTCGAAAACGGAACACCTATAAAAAGAACGGGACTTTTTACGCAACTGCTCATATGAAGTTCGAAAAGACCTGAAAAAGTCTGAACTTTTTTTAAGTCCCTGTCCCCTGTTGCGGTTATACATAAAAAAGCTGCTTCTGAAAATGAAGGATCCGTACGTGAAGCATAAAGATGTGTCCAGTCTTCCGGTTGTGCGGTATCAGCATTCCATTCAAAAAGAGCCGCTCCGGGCACAGCATTTCTGCATGAAAAAAGAGGCCACGGATACAGAATCGTACAGCCTTTCGGGGTCTTTTCTATGGACGCTCCTGCAAGGAAAAGAATATTTTCAGCCAGCATAAGGTTATTCTGCTGCCAGACGTTCTCGGGAACGGTATTGCTGCCTTCTATCACAAGGCGCAGTCCCTTTTCTGTTTTTTCCGGATTCAGGAAACTGAACGGAACATTCCATTCATCACATAAAATTCTTAAAGCCTGTCTGAGTCTGCCGGGGTCTCCATATAACAGCGGCAAAGCAGGCGCCCCGGACTGCGAGCCAATAACGGATTCCACATGAAAGAGATGTTTTTCAAACAGAAGCTCATTAGTCTGAGAACGTGTAAGATCGATAACCAGTTCCGTCTTATCAAGCTGTTCCGAAATACGGTTTTTTAAAAACACCATTTGAGCTGAAAGAATATCATTATCGGTACATCCCGATTCAAGCAGGTGCTGAACCTGATCTATTTTTCGTGAAACTTCCACAAGAGGCTCACTCAAATCTTTTCCCACATTTGCAAAAAAGCTCGTTTTTGCCAGTTCCGCCTGCTCTGCTTTCTGCTTTGCAGCCGCATTCTCTTCAAAAAGAAATATTCCGGTGAGGGCGCTGCTTATTGACGACCGCAGTTCCTCAAAAACGAATCCCTCATACAATGGAACAGAGCAGATAAAATATCCCATCGGCTGCTTTTCCATAAAAAGCGGCTGCACCAGAAAGACGCCCGTATCAAATCCCGTAATGTTCTTGGGCAAAAGCAATGACGCAGAAAACAGTTTTTCCTCATTGCAGCGGGTTTCCGGAGTAAAGCTGCCTATAAAACAGGATTCCGTATCATTTTCAGTAAGGACAAGAGCTCCACGGGAAACACCCAGTAACGGCAGATGATTCGACAGTATATCCAGCAGAGATTTTCTGCTGCGTACCGCCAGCAGATCACACTTAAGAGAGTTTAACCTTGCATGCAGATGACGTTCGTGGAAACGGCTCGACTCTCTGACACTGTTCTGTATACGCGAGATCGTCATATAAAATCTGGTCTCAAGCCCCGCAAACCATTCGTCTGAAAAAACCGAAGCATTTTTAACAATTGCAAATGCATTGTACAGAAGTCTGATATCCATATCCTGCAGGAAAAAACGTTCAAGAACACGTTCCAGCAGTGAAAAAAAAAGTTCCGTATCCCGATATTCAATAGCGCCGATTAACGGCTCTATGGCGGCATTGGTATAAGTTTCGTCAAGTCTGAACAGTTCTGCAAGCGCCTTCGTAAGAGATTCCTTATCGCAGGGTATGGTTCCGGAAACAGATGCAAAGCAGGACGATCCGGTACAGCCGCAGGATTCCCTGATAACCAGATCCGTCGCCAGCAGGACATCATTTTCTTTTTTCTTATGTCCGGTCAGTGCATTCCGTATCATTGAAAAAGTAGTAAGAACAAGTTCGCTGTACGGCATATGCACTGTAGAAAAACCAAGAATGCGGCTCTCTACCGAATCATTAAAACCCGCACATTTGTAATCGACAGGAACTTTATAACCGTATTTCTGAAGATACCGCACCGCAGAAAATGTCATCATGTCACTCGAACCGATAAGTACTTCAAAATCACGACCCGGAATAAGCCCCCTGTCATGATATAACTGACGCATTGCCACGTCCCCATCTCCCCAGGGAAAAGGATCCGACACAAGAGCAGAAGTGCGCATATCATAACCGGCTGATGCCATTACGTCACAGAATGCCTGATAGCGTTCTTCTGCGGAAACGTGTTCTTCCGGACCACGCAGAAATGCAATTTTTGTCGCCTTATGACAGGTTATAAAATGTCGTACAAGATCAGCCATGCCGTTGTATGCGTCAAATGTCACACAGGGATGCCCCGGCATTTTATGTGCAATCGTAACATAGGGCATCTGTGAAAACGCATTATGAAAACTGTTCAGTTCCTCTACAGGAACGGCCCCGCCGATAGAAGACCCCCAGCTGATAAGACCGTCAAGGTTCTGTGAATTCGCCAGGCGGTAAATGCTGTTGCGCAGATACTCGGAATCTTTTACAACATTAAGCCGCCCTCCGGGGAAAATATAAAAAGCCGAATCCGAATGAGAAGCCTCACGTATAAGCATCGTCCACATATTCAGGGCAGAGCCTGTATGTATGGAAGCGAGCAAAAATCCGATACGTGGTTTATCATGAACCATATCGTTATTTTACAAATATATGCCGGAAAAAACAATATGAAGTCCGCAACATGCAGGATAACTCATCTGGCTATACACACCTCTACTGTATACACTTTGCGGAGTTCCGGTTTCTGACTGTATTCCGGATTCTCCGGCAGAGTGAACAACCTTGTCCATCCGATGATTCCATAGAGATAATACGCCATCGCCATACCTGACTGATAACCGCAGCTTTCAATTCATACAGTACGCCTTTTACTATCTTTTTCCCTTATCATAAATCTCTCCCAAAGCACGGGGAGGATGATTAGTCTTTGAAAAAAAGATAAGAAGCACCAATGTCAAAACATATGGCATAGTAAGAACCAGATCGCTGTAGCTGCCGGGCAGTTCCAGCTTGGTAACGAGAGCATAGCCTCCGGAACGGGCGAAGCCAAAGAGAAGACAGGTAGCCAGAGTAGGCAGAATTTTCCAGTTACCGAAAATAAAAGCGGCAATGGAAAGATAACCGAATCCCATAAAAATACTGGGGGAGAAATTAGAGGATATCGAATAGGCAAAACATATTCCGCCTAACCCGGACAGTGCACCGCTGGTAATAACGGCACCATACCTTATGGCCGCTACATTTCCTCCGGCCGCATCCACTGCGTGGGGATTATCGCCGCATGCTCTTATCCGGAGTCCTGCAGGAGTTTTATAAAGAACATACCAGGCCATAACAGCCACCACAATAATAATAAACTCGAAGGGGTACACGGAGGTAAAGAAAGCTCCTGCTAAAGGAATCTTTGAAACAACAGGAATATCAATCCGGGGCGAAACGGCCAGCAGAAACTTATTGGAGGTTTTCCCAAAGACGGCTGTATTTATCTGATTGGCGAGGAAGGCCGTTAATGCCAGTGAAAGAATATTAATAACCACTCCGCTGATAACCTGATTGGCCTTAAAGGTTATACATAACACCCCGTGAAGAACGGCATAAGCAGCTCCTCCCGCCGTGGCCGCAAACAGAGCGATATACATGGGCAAGGCTGAACCGGCGGGAAAAAGATGCTCTATAACAGCTACGGTCAGCCCGCCGCAGAAAGCACCGAATCCTAAAAGTCCTTCCAGTGCAAGATTAGTAATACCGCTGCTTTCGCTGTAGATTCCTCCGACCGCAATGATAAACAGAGGCATGGAAAAGGCCATACCGTTTATAATGATATTATCCATGGATTGCCTCCTTCCGTGTCTGATAGTAATTTTCCAGTTCCTGCTTATATTTCTGAACCAGAACCTGAATAAAAACCCTGCAGGCACTGATAAGGAGAAGGATGCCTGTAAGCAGCGAGGCTATTTCACGCAGAACGCCCATGCGGGAAGACATATAGGTTGTTCCGTTGTTGATAACCGTAACCAGAAGAGAAGCCAGCAGACAGCCCGGGGGAGAAGAATTACCAAGCAGAGCGACTGCAATAGCATCAAAACCGGTACCGGGCAGAACCGCCGGCTGGATAGAAGCAAAGGTTCCCATAAAATAGGTAACACCGGCTAAACCGGCTAACGCACCACTTAACCCCATGGACAGTATTCTGGTCCGTCCGATAGTAACGCCGGCATAACGTGATGCTCTGGAATTCATGCCAACCGCTTTCAGATCGAAACCGTATCTGGTTTGGTTTAACATAAATCCTAAAGCCGCTACGATAATCAGTCCCACCGGCAGCAGCAGGGGTATATCCATTTTAAGATTCCCCAGAACAGCATCGTTCAGAGTAAGCCGGGTTGCATCATTGATTTTCAAAGACTGTCTGGTAAGAGGGTCGATAAAATCAGTCTGGATAAAAAAACTGGTAACGTAAGAGATTATATAATTAAGCATTATAGAAGATACTACTTCATTTGTATTGAATTTGTGCTTAAGCAAACCTATAAAAGCCCCCAGCAATGAACCGGAGGCCAGCCCGATAAGAACAACAAGAGGCCTGGCCACCCAGCCGGGCAAGGTCGAATATCCCACCGTTATGGTAGCCAGAAAACCGGAAAAGATCATCATACCCGGTACACCTATGTTAAACAAACCGCACTTCAGGGCCACGGCCACAGAGAGAGAGGCAAAAAGCATCGGAGTCGTGTAGTCAAGCAGGCTCATAAAATCGGTAAGCATACTCCTGTGGCCTGCATAGCGGGGCTTGGCCCAAAGTCCGGCTCCCTGCAGTATGCTCCGGTAGGCAGACAGAGGATTTTTTCCCAGAGCCAAAAGCAGTAAAGCACCTGCCAGCAGGCTCAGAATAATACAGAATAGAGCTATGGTGATTCCCTGTGATTTTTCCTGCCCAAGGGTCTTTACCATTACTTTTTTAATAAAATAATTTTTCGGCTTCATATCAGAGAACCCCCATCATGTATTCTCCCACTTTCTCAGTGGTCAGATCTGCGGCCGGCGAAACATGGCGGAATTCTCCGTTGTAAATAATCCCGATGGTATCGGCCAGAGCCATTATTTCATCCAGCTCAAGGGAAATAAGCAAAACAGCTTTTCCCTTGTCTCTCTGGGCTATAATATCTGAATGAATAGTTTCTATAGCCCCGATATCCAGTCCGCGTGTGGGTTGTACAAAAACCAGCAGCCGGCTATCCAGTTCTATTTCTCTGGCAATAACAGCCTTCTGCTGGTTACCGCCACTCATGGTTCTTACCGTGGTAGCACTGCCCTCAGCACTGCGTATATCGTATTTATCTATAAGCTTGTCTGCCTCACTTATAAACAGAGGTTTATTGAGAATCCCCCAGCGGGAAAAAGGAGCTTTGTAATAGGTTTTAAGATTTAGATTCTCTGCCAGTGAATTATCCAGAAGCAATCCTGTATCCTGCCGGTCTTCCGGTATAAAAGATATACCAGCCTCTATTCTTTCCCTGATAGACAGAGCGTTAACAGACCGGCCGTCCAGTACAACCGTTCCTTCGTAACAGGGAATCAATCCCGCAATGGCTTCGGCAATTTCGCCTTGTCCATTCCCGGCAACACCGGCAACAGCAAATATTTCCCCTTCCCGCACGGAAAAACTCACATTACGGACAGTCTGTACACCATCATCACGGCGAATGGAAAGATTCTCTACTTTAAGTACTTCTCTTCCAAAGTCATGTTCGTTCTTCTTAACCATAAAGAGAACTTCCCTCCCCACCATTTTATTGGCCATTTCCCTGGTAGAAGTGCTTTTTACATCCATTATTCCCGTAAGGCAGCCTCTTCGTAAAATAACACAGCGGTCGGCTACCTGTTTTATCTCTTCAAGTTTATGAGAAATGAGAATAATGGTCTTTCCTCCTTCCCTCAGATTTCTGATAATAGAAAGAAGGGCTTCGATTTCCTGAGGGGTAAGGACAGCAGTAGGTTCATCGAAAATAAGGATTTCCGCATTACGATAAAGCATCTTAAGAATTTCAACTTTTTGCCTGGTTGAAACAGGTACTTCATCTATTCTCTTATCCGGATCAACTTCCAGTCCGTACAGGGCTGAAAGCCCTGTAATTTCCTTTCTGGCTTTTTTTATATCCAGATGAGAAAAGAGGCCGAAGCGTCTGGTAACAGGTTCTTTACCTAAAATGATATTCTCACAGACAGTCTGGTTTTCCACCAGTTTGAAATGCTGATGAACCATTCCGATATTTAAACGGGCAGCATGGTTCGGAGAAGAAATAATCGATTTCTTTCCTCTTATATAAATATCCCCTTTATCCGGTTCATACAGGCCGAAAAGAATACTCATCAAAGTTGATTTACCAGCCCCGTTTTCTCCAAGAAGTGCAAAAATTTCACCCTTGTTAACGGAAAAGGACACATCATTACAGGCAATAATACCGGGGAAATATTTTGTAATATGTCGTAATTCAACTACAGGCTGTGATTCAGGAGGAAGACTCATACTAATTCTCCATAAAATGTCAGGCAGGAATCGCAGCAAGGCTGTTCTCTCTGCCACGGATGGCGCGAATTGCAGTTTTGACTTTGCACAAACCGCAAAATAATGATTGTACAGGGATCGTCTTTGCGTTAAAAGCGTACCAGTAAATAACTTCTCCGCTTCACACGACGAAATCGTGATGGACGATCATCATTCCCCATGACCAAATCATATAGGGAACCTCTGAAAACTTCAATTTTTAGAG
>DCFS01000310.1:13020-13624 GCA_002319875.1 Treponema sp. UBA1798
CCCTATGGTCATATGAAAAATCCCTCCTGCGAAAGGAGGGATTTCCTGTTTATCTTCTTTTTATTTTACTTTAAAATCTTTTGGAGCGAAACCTCCAAAGTTTGAGGCGGGAACAATCTCTCCGGATTTTACTTTTTCATAAGCAGCATCAATAGCTGTTATGGAAGAAGCAGAAAGCTGATTATGCGCTTTTGCTTTCACATAACCCGTAGAATTGGTATCAGCTTTTAAAAGATAATTTCCACCTTTAAATGTTCCGGCAGAGATAGATTCCAGGATCTTTTTATCGTTTGGCCCCATAACCTTAAGAACACTGGTAAGGATAATATTTTTATCTCCGTTTATACCGTCATTCCACTGGTCAACATCACAACCTATGACCAGAGCTTTGCCACTCTCTTTGGCTGCCGTAAAAACTCCGTTTCCGGAACCTCCTGCAGCAACAAAGAGAATGTCACAGCCTGCATTAATCAGGTTCTGACCGACAATTTTTCCGGTAGATTCATCACCAAAGCTGCCCACGTAGTTACCGCCAACTTTGGCTCCGGTTACATCGGTCCCGGCCAGAGAAGGGAGCGCTACACATGCAACAGAAGAATGCGTT
>DCFS01000310.1:14003-16524 GCA_002319875.1 Treponema sp. UBA1798
AGCCGCTGCCATGCCGGCATAAAAACCGCTTTCCTGTTCGGCAAACTGCATGGCGTAGACATTATCCAGACTTACCGTTTTACCGGCAGCAGTGGGGTAAGCATCTACCAGTATGAACTTTGTTTCCGGATTTTCCTTTGCCACTTCTCCTATTCCGGCAAACTGGAAACCGGAGCAAACCAGAACATCATAATCTGCTACAATATCGCTGACCGCTTTAACGGCAGCGGCACTGTCACCGGTCGGTTCTCTGACTGCGGTAACAGAGGCAGCCGGATTTTCCTTTATATATGCCAGAATTCCATTGTAGTTATCTTCGTTAAAAGATCCGTCATCCACACCGGAACGGCTGGTAACGATGGCAATCTTTAACCCTTTTTTATTAACAACAGAAGAATCCTGTATTCCGTTGGCAAACACCAGAACCGAACCCAAAAGAAAAAATATAACAAAAGATAATTTTTTCATTTTCCCGTCTCCTGACAATAATTAATTTTACCGTGAGCCACTTTCAAAACCCGTCTGACATTTGAAAGTGGTTCCGGTATCAAATTTTTTTTATTGATGATCTTCCCCGGTTAAATAACGATAAAAAGCGTTATTTACATAACATGATTCGACTTTCACAGGAAGATCCATCATACTTTCCAGCTTGGTGACCATAGCATCTTTTTTCTCCGGAAGGACAAATGACTGGATTTCGTAACCATTATTGGCTATACGGCAATTATATATCAACTTATAATTTTCCGCATCAGGCTCAAAAGAGGCACGATACAGAGGCTGCCACCAGGCGCTTTTAATAAGTTTTACCGTACTTCCCTCTTTCTGATTATCATCATTCTTTTTAGCATAGGTTTCTACAATACTGTCAAAACGCTTGAGGTCGTCAAGGGAAGAAAACTCCATGACCAGATCGTATTCTACTGCATGAACCAGGTAAAGATCGTCACTGTACTTCTGGATATAGTAAGTAGGGGAAGGTTCCGGTATAGGACCCCATGAGAGGTCATACTGATATATGGATACTTTCGGTTCAAGCTGAAGTCTGACCACAATACCTTCACTGGAAAGAAGAGCCACGAGCTGTTTCATATGAATCAGATTGTCATGACCGTATTTCAAAGTCAAAGACGGAATAAAGTGAGCATTTTTAGCAGTCTGCTTAATACTGAAACCTGTTGTTATTTTATTCTGAACAATCAGAGCTCCTGTCTTATCCAGCTGAGGATCACTGAAAACCCTCATGGAATTATATGCATTTGTTAATTTTGCCTGAATATCGGCATCGTTTGAGTATCCAAGCTCGTAACGCCCGGCACCGAGACTGTCCGCCACATTCATTAATAGAACAGAAGCAGCCTTCCCGGGAATTTCCGCAGAGGAGGCAAGCGTTTTTGCTACAGCGGGAGTGACCAGTCCCGCATCAAGGGCACAGGCCACATAAGGAGAACTGCCCTTCAGTCCGTAATAAGCTAAACGGCTTTGGACTTTTTCTGCGGAATACGTCCGGGTTAATTCCTCAAAACCGGCGGCTTTTACGGCCATTTCAATGGCGGACTGTCCGTTAAAATCAGAAACAGCTTCAGGAGTTGTTCCGGAAACCAGCGCAAGATCCGCGATAAAGTCTTTCTGAGAAAGAAAACCATTTAAGTTCTTGATATCATAAACGGTGGAAAGATACGCTTCCGGTTTCTGATCCGGAATGGCAACTGTTGTTGTGGCACAACTGGATAAAGACAAGGCTGCTGTAATAGCAACCAAAGTGAATCCTTTTCTAATAACATTTTCCATGATATATTACTCCCTCACAATATTTGAGGAAGTATAATTTTTTATAAAACATGAGTCAATCAAAAATTATGGTAAAAAAAAGCCCTTTTATTCACAGGAAATGGCCTCTTTTCTACATAAACAGGAATTGTCCCGTACCGGTAATAATCTGTTAGATCATAATTATTACCGGCATAACACATAAGGCCTTCGTAAAATCAGGAACATTGATCACTGCCTCTCCAGATATAGCACCCAACGAACATCAAAATGCTATGTGGATATCATGCTCATTCAAAACCGGATCTTTTGTATTTTGTCTTTAAAATCTTTTTAGCAGTACGCTCTAAAATTCTCTGAACCATGCATTCACGATGTTATAAAAAAATACGAAGGTTCAATTACTCGCCCGCAGCACCCTGTTTATTATGTTTTAAGAGATACTCTTCCAATGCAGCTATTTGCATGGGGTAAAATCTGTTTCTGTTTTTTATCATTTCCCTTATTTTTGATACACGTTCCTGCAGCAGGATATATTCTTCATTGTTTATAATCCGGGTTATTATTCCACCTGCTCCTGGTATTGCAAATTTTTCTTCACTCATATACGCCCCTAAGAATATTATAAAAATCTTTCCTGCCAACATCTATTCACTATATTCCGGCTTAATCAATACCAGATGATAAATTTATTTTGAAACAAAAAATATATATTCCAACTACACTACAATTCACAAAGGCTGAAATA
>DCFS01000161.1 GCA_002319875.1 Treponema sp. UBA1798
CATGACGGATAATTTTATCCCGCAGTTTATATCCTTTTAAATATACCTCTTTCAGAAGCGGTTCGGCAACAGGACCTTTTACACTTCCGATTGCCTGATGCATATCAGGAACAAAAAGATCACCGGCAGAGCCATATGAAACCAGATTATATTTGGTTTCAAGCATATTCACCAGTTTTTCACTGATCATCCTGATACCGTCTGCAATAGATTTTATATCTTTTGCATTTACAGAGGCATCCACCGTCCGGTCAAAATCATCAAGGCTGTCCAGAAGATCCTGCAGCAGATTTTCATTGGCATAATCGAATGCATCCTGTTTTTCCTTAAGCATCCGCTTACGGTAATTGTCAAAATCCGCAGCACGGCGCAATACCTGATCCTGGAGATCCGCATTACCCTTCGTGAGTTCAGCAATTTCTTTTTTAAGTCCGGCTATTTCTTTTTCATAGCTGTCTTCTGCCTGAGATGTTTTCAGAGGTTCTGACGGTTTTCCGGGTCCCTCTTTGTTTTCAACCTGTTTTCCAGCTGTCTGTACGTTCTCCCCGTTAACTGCATCCTTCATTTCAGCAGATACTTCAGAGCTTCCACCTTTGTTTTTCTGCTCCTCAGTAGATTTTGCAGTCTTTTTTTCTCCAGCGGCAGACTGTTCCTTGGTTTCTTTCATGTTTACATCACCTGTATTCTTTTATTTACTGATAAGATACTAAGTCTGGAAGAATAACGTCAATAAAAAATATCAAGTTTTTTCATCAGAAAAACTGATTTTACTGCAATTTTTTCACCTAACTCCTTGACATTTCAAAATGGTCTAACTATATTGAATATGTCGATGCGATGTGCTGCTTCAAAGTATAAACGAGAAGCAAGCCACCACAAATATGGTCTTATTAATAAGATTAGTGGAGGTATCAACTATGGCAAAGAATGCTAACAAAAAACCTGCTGCTGATGCTGGTAAAAAACCTGCACAGAAACCTGCAAAATAAGTAGCAAGCCTCAGGTTTTAATTGACAAAAGGGCAGAGAAACATTTTGTTTCCCCGCCCTTTATATTTTTAAACGGCCATTCACAGATGCCCGTTCAGTATATCCATCCGGCGACAGAAATCATTGTAATCCATAAAGGTGCTTACAATTGTCTGCTGAAGTTTTTGTGAAATATTCTGCCCTGCCCTGCCCCTGTGCATATCAACCGCAAATACAAATTTCTCATCATAGGTTAAATATGAAAACAGAATGGATATGTAGGTGATATTATCCAGTTTCGGCGTCGATCTGATATAATTGATAATAGAATAGATAAGGAGAAAAAACTTAACATTTTTATTCTGTTTTTCACGTATCTCTTTTACAGAAGGCAGGGGATTACCGGCAATTCCTTTTTTGACATCCTGACATAGCACATCATATAATTTTTTGAGCACCGCAGTATCCCTGCTGTTCATATAATTCTGCTTTAATACAGCATCTATATAGCGGAAAAACAGAACCTGTGCGTCATCGTCCTGTTTTTCTTTTATCGTATAGTTTAAAGTCAGGATAAGACCTACAAAACTGGCGAATGAAAAAAAAGGGCCGGAAATACCTGCAAGGTATAAACCGAAATTGCCCCAATCTGCATTATCTGAAGAAAATCCGCCGCGAAAAACGCAGATATAAATCAGTATCGGTATACCAAGTCCGAATATAAGAGATACGATTATGAGTGTAAGGAAAATTCTGCCGGAATTTCCCAGCATGATTTCAATTCCCGCCATACGCCGGATATGTCTGTTTTTTGATAATTTAATGCCCGGAAGCCTCATATGAAATATCATATCCCCCTGAAAAGAATAAATCAATAAACGCCGTCGGACGACAGAATAATAACATTATACGAAAAACACGTGGTAAAACCGGCGCTTTACAGGAACAGAAACAGGACTCAGGTCAGGGTTTTGGTCAATTATTGATGCTCACCTATTATGCTTTCAAACTCTTCAAGCCATGAAAGTTCAAGCTCAAAGTTTTTGATAACCAGAGAGATCATGGTTTTCACTATCCGCGAAGCTTTAGTATTTTCAACCGGTAAACTCCTGACAGTTTGTATTTCTTTGGCTATCTCGCTTCGAAGAAAGTTTCTTCTGCATTCAATAATATGCGTAACTGTCCGCTCATCCGCATATATTGAAAGCATCGCCCATGTAGAAAATGGCGGTACTGTCCTGCTCATAGCCCAGTTTTCTGAATCAAGAGCTTCTGCGAGAGCAGAACATGCTTCCGGTGTAATTGAAAAAACACGACGCTCCGGTCCAAGGGAGGAATTTTCGTCATATCCGCCACGGATCAATCCAAGATCCTCGAGTTTCTTCAATGAGTAATAGACCTGCGGCGTAGATACTCCTGCCCAGTCCTTGACCTGGCGCTCTTTAAGAGTAAGTATTATCTGATAGCCATGCATAGGTTTTTCCATAAGAAATCCTAATATAATAAGATCTGAAGTAGTCAATTTAGTATCAATTCTCTTTTTCGCCATCACAGTCCTCTTGCTTTTTTACAGTGCCATTCGGACAGAATGATGTCAATATAAACGCCCATATCATTTCTTTATAATGTCTTTTAACACAAATTTATGACAGGAAGCTCTGGATATTTGACAAAAGAAATAACATTCGCTATTCTAAATTAGAATAGGAGAAATGAAATGTCAAACATTGTTTGTAAAAGACTTGGTATTGAAGTTCCGATACTTCAGGGACCAATGGCATGGGCTTCCAATAGCGTCCTGTCTGCTGCTGTGTCGAATGCCGGAGGACTAGGAATAATGGGCATAGGTTTTTCACCTGCCGGCATCTTTCAGTCGGAAATTACCAGGATAAAGACTCTGACAGAAAAACCATTTGGATGCAATCTGATTACAGCAGTACCAGATGCCAATGAATTACTGGAAATTATTTTGAAAGAACATGTTCCGGTTGTTGAGCTTGAAACGACACCTGCTTTTTATGAATCACTATCCGGTTTTACAACAAAATTAAAGGCTAACGGTACGATAGTCATAGGAAAAGTCTCCTCTGTTCATGAAGCGTTGGTATTAGAAAAAGCCGGTTGTGATTTTATATCCGTCAAAGGTGCTGATGGAGGTGGTCATATTTATGGATACACGGGAACTTTTTCGCTTATTCCACAAGTTGTTGATTCTGTTTCGATACCGGTAATTAACTCAAGTGGTGTCGGCGATGCACGAGGTGTTGCTGCTTCTTTTGCATTAGGAGCCAGTGCGGTAGAAATCGGCAGCAGATTTTTGCTGGCTGATGAGTGCCAGATTCATAGTAATTATAAAAAGGCCATTCTGGAAGCTAAAGAAGGTGATACCGTTCTGACGGGAGCTTCGGTCAACGATGCCGTGAGGGGGCTCAGGAACAGCCTTGCAGACAAGGTACTCGGAATAGAAAAACAGTTCAATGGTGAAGAGGCAGCCGGCAGAATCCAGAAAATATGTTCCGGATCATTGCGTAAAGCAGCGGTCGATGGAGATATGGAAAACGGTTCTGTCGTTGTCGGACAAATTGTCGGACTTCTGAATAAGAAGCAGACTGCTAGAGAAATCATCGATGAACTGATTAGTCCTTCGCTGAGGGAATCCTCAAACTTTATGGGTTAAATGATGCTCTGCCGGAAATTCCTTCCCATAAGAGAAATTTTATGACAATATTCCTGCCGGACAGTATTAAAATCCTTCCGGCAGGGGGGCTTTTACCGTCATAAGTTCTCCTGTAACGGGATGAGGAAATGAAAGTTCACAGGCATGCAGCATGATTCTCCGGTACCCCGGTGCACCATACAGCACATCTCCAAGAATCGGCATTCCCATACCTGCAAGATGTACGCGTATCTGATGTGTACGACCGGTTAAAGGGTACGCCTCCAGGCGCAGGATTTTCCTGCCGTCGAGTATGCCCTGCTCCAGCAGGACAAAATCGGTATGGGCAGGTACACCGCCTGCAGCTTCCGGTACGACACCCCATTTTGCAGCTGCCGATTTTACACTTACCCTGCCGGTAAACGTATCCGCAGAAAATCTGCAGAGTGGAAGCATGGAAGGGCAAACGGTGACCGCCCGATATATTTTACGGGCTGTATGGTTTTCAAACATATCATGTACGGCCGCGTTGACGCTTCTTTGCTTCGTAAAAAGAATTACACCGCTCGTTTCCCTGTCCAGCCTGTGCATTATTCCGGCATATGGCGGATTGCGCAGATCAGGTTTATTACGGTGCAGATACCGGACGACTGCAGCATGCAGATTATCACGGGAGCCGACAATTGTTTCTTCCGTAGGAAAAAAAGCAGGTTTATTTACGATAATAATCACATCATCTTCATAAAGTACCGCTTCATCCGTTACTTCAAACTTTATATCATCAACCTGCTTTTCAGAAAAAAACTTTTCCGTATCGATTGCAACAGTTACCGTATCGCCATTGTGTAAATCATAAGCCGGGATGCGGATCTGTTTCCCGCCGACACAAACCTTTCCGGCGATAATCAGCCGCCTGATTTTACTGTTGCTGACAAAGTTATCCTGCTGTAATTTTCCCGGTACTGCCGTACGGAGAAATATATCAAGGCGGCATGATTCTTTACAGATGAACGTACAGATTCCGCAAACCATCAGTTTATGATCCTGTAATCAGGCCCATCGTCCCCCAGGAATATTTTTACCCGGCATGGTTCGAGAAGAACGTTTTCAACAAAAGGCACAATCCCGGCAGACTCAGGACTGAGAAGATCATCAGGGTTATAGGCAGTATCCAGTTCACATTCTGTCCCCTCTCCGGAAAGCCGCGCGAAAGCTCCATTCAGTCTGACAATATCTCTTACCGCTGTAAACAATGATTCGTGATGTTTTTCTTCATATTTGTTTCCGAGAAAAACAAGCTGCATTTTTTCAATTTCCGTGTGAGCCGTAACTTCAGGCTTAAAATCAGAGCCGGAACCGCAATTGTCACACCGCTGCCATTCAGCAAAGTCAGCCAGAAAACGAGACCCCTGTATTTTAAGTGGTTCCAGGACAGGCAGAAACCAGGGGACAGCCCGTCCGCAGGTATAAAAAGTCTTGCAGGCAAAAGCTATATCCCGCGCGAAGCGTATATCCTGCGGTGAAAACATTCCGGTAGGATGCACTGCAGACTGTTCCTGCTCCAGCTGCCTGAAATCTATATGATTGGGGTAAAGAGACAAAGCAAAATCAAGCCGGTCCCTGAACAGCTTAAGCGAATCACCGGGTAAAGCCGCATACTCCATATCGAAACCGAATACAAGACCGGCTTTATTAAGCATATCAGCTTTTTTTGCAAACAGTTTCTTGTCAAACAGATATACAGGACCGGAAGAAGAATCTCTTGATATTCCGGTCAGCGGTATATCAAGGGAACAGAATATATTTGAAGCAGCCCTGCAGACATCCATATCAAGGACAGAAGCCATGACAGGAACCGTTACGTAAAGTCCGGGGGCATCTTTCGCGACAGTCTGCAGGAAATGCAGCAGGCGGCCGCGGTCTGAGGCAAAAAGGGGATCATGCAAAACCAATTCCGTAATACCTTTCTCCGCGAAACCTGAAAGATTCCGCTCCAGATCCGTACTGGTAAATTGATATTCCGTCTGTTTCATGGCGTGTATCGTATCATGGAGAACCGAAATCAACAACCCCGCCGGCAGGCAGCGGAGTATAAAACCCTCTCCGCAGATAATCCACTATGAAAAAAAACATGCATGTGGTATTATGTGACAAATAATTTGAAGCTTTTATGTTATAGGAGTATGATATGTCAGAAACAACCGAAATCCTAAAAAAGATCAGAGACATCGGTATTCTTCCGGTTATCAAACTGGACAAAGTATCGGATGCAGTACCACTGGCAAAAGCACTTGCAGCCGGCGGCATTCCTGCCGCGGAAATCACCTACCGTACGGCAGCTGCAGAAGAATCAATCAAAGCCGTAGCTAAAGCATGTCCGGAAGTTCTTGTAGGCGCAGGAACCGTTACATCTATTGAACAGGCAAAAAGTGCTATCGCCGCCGGTGCAAAGTTCATTCTGGCACCGGGATTTGATCCAGAAGTGGTCGATTATTGTATTTCAAAAAAAGTTCCTATGATTCCCGGTGTTTCAAGTGCAACCCAGATAGAACAGGCTGTCAAAAGAGGCC
Organism: Treponema sp. UBA1798; assembly: GCA_002319875.1. Taxonomy (GTDB): domain Bacteria; phylum Spirochaetota; class Spirochaetia; order Treponematales; family Treponemataceae; genus Treponema_D. The sequence continues at coordinate 6,195 of DCFS01000161.1, forward strand.
TGAAGCTCGTTAAATTATTCCCCGCCTCCGTTCTTGGTGGTCCGGCAATGATCAAAGCCCTTGGCGGTCCGTTCCCGGATATGATGTTTATGCCCACAGGCGGTGTAAATACCGATAATGTCGTTGACTATGCAAAACTTCCGAATGTTTTTGCCGTCGGGGGTTCATGGATGGTTAAGGACGACATGATAAACAACGGAAAATGGGACCTGATAACAGAAGAAAGCCGCAAAGCAGAACTTGCCATTCAGGGATTCTCGTTTGCACATGTAGGTATTAACGCAACAAAAGCAGAAGACGCTGAAAAAATAGCGGGTCTGATTGCATTATTCGGATTCCCGCAGATCCCGGGTGAAAAATCAATCTTCAACAATAAAGAATTTGAGATTATGCGTAAAGACGGACGCGGAACATGCGGGCATATCGGTATCCGTACGGCTAACGTCGACCGCGCAGTTGCATATCTGAGCCAGTTCGGCTTCAAGGCGGTTATGGAAACAGGGAAACACACAGGTGATGAAAATTCCCCTATGAAGTTTGTTTATCTGCTTCCTGAAATCGGCGGATTTGCATTCCACCTGGTACGCTACTAAAAAAACATGAAAGGCCTGCAGACTCTATCCTGCAAGCCAAAAAAAAGCGCCGGAGTAATTCCGGCGTTTTTTTTACCACACCCTATTTTCCATCATAATTAATAAGTGTTGTCACATGCATGGGAGACAGTACTTTTTCATAATTCAATGCCGGCAGACCTATAATACCGAAACAATCGGTCACCGTTGCCCCCCCCTGCTCTATAAGGTTACGACCGGCTGTGAGCGTACCGCCTGTAGCAATCAAATCATCAACAAGAAGAAATTTTTTCCCTGCACTGATATCAGAAATATGCGCCTCAATTTGAGCGCTGCCGTATTCAAGCGAATATTGACAGGTATATACTTTCCCGGGCAGCTTTCCCTTCTTACGGATAAGAACCAGAGGGATTCCCATCCGCTCCGCAAACGGAGCCGCAAAAAGGAAACCACGGGATTCGATTCCCGCTACGGCATCGATTCTGGAATTCCTATAGAGTTCAACCATCCGGTCTATACAAAATCTGAACGCTTTCGGATTTACAAGTACACCGGTAATATCATAAAAAAGTATACCGGGTTTTGGAAAATCCGGGATCCGGCGGATAGCACTATCCAGCAATTCGAGGTCACTCATATCCGTATGATACTAATCCTTAATAACGGTGTCAATACAAGCCATATTTATGCGCTTGGTACGAACTCTTTCCAGTGTTTCCCGGAGCCCTACATTGTCATCCGCACTGATTTCCGATTTTATCCTGTCTAGTTTTTCTTCGAATGCGCAGATATGCTCAAGCAGTTCCTTTTTATTTGCCAGAAACAGTTCTGCCCATAATGGTGCATTTATCATCGCGATACGCGTAAGATCTTCATAACTGCCTCCGCCGAATGCCGTTATTCTGTCATCTTCCGCACTGTCGACAAGTGCGGATGCGATAACATGACAAAGTTGCGACGTAAATGCAATTTTGTGATCGTGTGTTTTATAGTCGGTTTCGATAATGCGGGAAAAACCGATCGCCGTCACAAGATTTTTCATCATTTCAAGATGTTCTGACGTATTCGATTCCCGGGGCATCAGTATATAATTCCGGCCATTGAATATAGTACCGGAAGAATGTATATAACCTTCACGTTCACTGCCGGCCATAGGATGTCCGGGAATAAAATCGATATTGTCTGCCAGAACAGTATCAATGTTTTCCATGATAAACGTTTTTACGCCGCTTATATCAGTGACAACAGCCCCTCTCTTAAATGAGTTTCTGTGTTCCTGCAGAAATTTCAGCGTAGCGTGCGGATACAGGCATATATATACAAAATCACATTGTAAAAGCATGTCATCCGCATCACCACGTTCAAACCCTTTGTCGATAATTTTCTCTTTAAGCGCAAGCTCCAGAGGAGCCATATCGGCATCACATGCATATATTTTACCATGCGTATCAGTGACGGCCAGAACATATTCACGTATCGCTTTAGCAAGAGAACCACCCATAAGACCCAGACCCACAAATCCATATGTCAGATTTTTCAATTCATTCATAGGGCTACCTACATTGTCTTTCCGTCTATAGCAGCATATTCCGGCAGAATCTGCATCAGATCCGCAAATTGCTGTGGCGTAAGAGACTGCTCTCCATCGCAAAGGGCCTTGGCAGGATCGTTATGAACTTCAATAATCAGACCGTCAACACCTACTGCAACGGCAGCCTTTGCCAGCGTTGGAACCATCCACCGCAATCCGCACGCATGGCTCGGATCTATAATAACCGGAAGGTGGCTTTCTCTTTTAAGATACGGAACGATACTGATATCCATACAGTTGCGCGTATAATTGTCAAACGTGCGGATTCCCCGCTCGCATAAAATCACCTGTTCATTACCGCTTGCCATGATATATTCCGCAGACATAAGCAGTTCCTTTACAGTTGCTGACATACCACGCTTCAAAAGAACAGGTTTGCCAACCTTTCCCATTTCCTTAAGAAGATCAAAATTCTGCATATTGCGTGCACCTATCTGGATCATATCGACGTCATCGAAATATTTCAGCTGCCGTATATCCATCAGTTCAGTAACGATCGGAAGGCCTGTTTCTTTTCTGGCCGTCTTGAGAAACTCCAATCCCTTTTCTCCCAATCCCTGAAAACTATACGGCGATGTACGAGGCTTAAAAGCACCGCCACGAAGAAAACGTGCACCTGCAGCCTTTACAGCCCTTGCAATGGTTACAACCTGATCTTCTGATTCTATAGAACAAGGTCCGGCTATAACACCGATATTTCCGTCGCCTATCGTCGAAGCATGAATCCCCTGCCCTGTTCCTACCGTAACAACGGTATCGTCAGGGTGGAAAGCCCTGCCTGCCATTTTGTAAGGAGCTGTAACGCGTTTAACAGCTTCAACAACTTCACTTGCAGCAACAGTTTCGGTATCCAGCGATGAGGTGTCACCAAGCAGCCCTATAATCGTCGTACTCTGTCCTCTGGAAACATGTACTCCGAAACCTTTATCCTTCCATGACTGGATAAAATCCTGAACCTGTTTTTCGGTCGCATCCTTTTTCAATACAACGATCATTTTACTCTCCTCAAGATATTTAAAATAAAAAAGGGAACTCCACAGAGTTCCCTGTAATTACCATTAACCGGTAAACACATCAAAGTATCACACTAAGTGCGCACTTTTGCCTCTGCAGCATAGGGTCGGGAATAATAATACCAGCTATAATAGGAGTAAGCCGCCGTTTTCCCGCGGATTACAAAAAGCGTAGTAATAAAATTGACTGCCGCACAGGTAGTATTTTTCATTGTATATTACTATATGCAGGAAATTACTTTTGTGTCAAGCCATGCTTGAACTGAGGTATACGTGCATATGCCGTCGTATTCCAACCGCTCCGGTCACCACGTTTCAGGAAATGATAGGCAACACCTGCTATCATGGCACCATTGTCACCGCATAATTTCAGAGGAGGAAAGATACAGTTCAAATCTGTACGTTCTGCAAGCAGTGCGCGCAAACGGGAATTTGCGGCAACGCCGCCGCCTGCAACCACAGTGGTGTATCCAGTGTCTTCCACAGCCCGGAATAG
>DCFS01000268.1 GCA_002319875.1 Treponema sp. UBA1798
CGAGTGTTGTCAGGGCTTACAACGCCGCAGGCATAGATTTTATCCAGGGGTACGGGCTTACGGAAACATCACCGATAATAGCGCTTAACCCGAAGGAACATTTCAAGGTCGAGAGTGTCGGAAGAGATTTCAGCCCGTGGGAAGAAATGAAGATTATCAATGCAGGTGAAGACGGAATAGGAGAAGTGGCAATCCGGGGTCCCATGGTTATGAAAGGCTATTATAATATGCCTGATGAAACGGCAAAGGTCTTTACGCCGGACGGTTTCTTAAAAACCGGAGATCTCGGCTGGATGGACAGTGAACATTATCTGATGCTTGCCGGCCGTGCCAAGAACGTGATTGTGACTGAAGGCGGAAAAAATGTTTATCCTGAAGAAATCGAAGATGCTTTTCAGCTTTACGACGATATCGAGCAGATAACGGTACAGCGGTATATTATAGATAAAGATGAAAAGTCTGAAGGGATAGAAGCGCTCGTCTATCCGGCTGACGGCATATATACGAGACTTCAGCTTGTCCGCGGCTCGCCTGCTGCCGATACAGTCATATTCAGGGAAATGAACAGCTATGTAGACAAAGTGAACCGTACGCTGCAGCCTTATGCGAGAATCAGCAGGGTGACGATGCTGACGGAACCGCTGGAAATGACAACGACACGCAAGGTCAAGCGGAATTACCGGCGGTAAAAAGCGTGTGCCGGTCTGATTTTACTTTTGCAAAAGCACGGTTTCTGTTATATTTTTATACATGAAACATGCTATGCAAATTCTTCAGGAGGCTGCGCGCGATAACGGCCCGCTGTGTATCGGCCTCGATACTGATCCTTCGTATCTGCCGTCTTCCGTATTGAAAGTATTCGATACGCCTGCCCAGGCAGTACTGGCGTATAACCGCGAGCTGATAAAGCGTATTGCAGTTGATAAAAGCGCCTGCTGTTTTAAAATCCAGATAGCCTATTACGAAGCAATGGGCGTAGAGGGCCTTTCTGTATACAGGGATACGCTGCGCTCTGTACGCGAATACGGGTTTCCTGCTATTGCTGATGTTAAACGGGGAGATATCGCTGCAACTGCGGAAGCGTATGCGAAGGCTCATTTTTCCGGTGATTTCGAAGCGGATATCGTTACCGTAAATCCGTATATGGGATTCGATACGCTTGCGCCTTTTACTGCTTACGGTGAACCTTCCCGCGGTAAAAAAGGCATATTTGTACTTCTCCGTACTTCCAATCCGGGTATGGCTGATATAGAACAGCAGGAACTTAAAAACGGCGGTCGTGTGCTGGACAGTGTCGGTGCTGAACTGGAGCGGCTGTCTGCCCGCTTTGAAAAATTGTATCCGGGGGAGTCCTGTTCGCCGGCCGGAGCCGTCGTAGGGTGTACCGAAGAAAGTGATGCACGTGCTTTGCGCGATGCATATCCTGATATCTTTTTCCTGATACCCGGGTACGGGGCTCAGGGCGGTGCTGCCCGTATTGCGGCAACGCTGCTTGACAGAGCCGGAGGAACCGTGAATTCTTCACGGGGAATCCTGTGTGCATGGCAGAAAGACAGGGCAATTGAAAGGCAGCGTACAGAAGGTGTGCTTTGTCTGGCTGATATACTGGAATCTGCACGCAAAGCTGCTGCTGCTGCTAAGGAAGATCTGTCTGATGCAAAGAAGGCTTTGGGATATTGATTATGAATACAGTACGAAATTGCAGTGGTGATACTGTTCCGGTCTATGCAACCGGGAGTGTTGTCGCCTGTGTATACGAACAGGGGGCCTGTCCCGAAGGTTCTGTATTTCTGCTGAAGCTGTTTGTCAGGTCTTCAGAGCGCTCTCTCCCGCTGCCCGGGCAGTTTTATATGCTTCGCCCGGCTAAAAGCGGAGTATTGCTTGGCCGTCCGGTAAGTGTGTTTCATTGTGAAAAAAAGACGGATAACGAAGATGGTTCTGTGTCAGCAGAACTTTCTTTCCTTATACTTGAGAAGGGAAAGGGGACTCACGAATTGTGCAGTCTTGATGCAGGCAGTACTGTCCAGATGCTCGGCCCGCTTGGCAATACGTTCCCTTTTCCCGAAAAGGGAACGAAAGTCTGTATAGCCGGCGGCGGCATCGGCATAGCTCCGGTCGCCGGTTTTTCCGAATTGCTTGGTAACGGTTCCTATGATTTTTATGCAAGTTTTAAGAGCGGTTCATACGGACTGGAGCATATAAAACCTGCGGAACTTGTCGTTACAACAGAAGATGGCAGCTGCGGAATGCGGGGGATGCTGAACGCCGCCCTCGATGCTGAAAAACTCCGCTCGGGTGGTTATAGTGCGGTATACGCTTGCGGACCTGCACCGATGCTTGTTTATATACAGACAATCTGCCGTAAGGCCGGGATTCCATGCTGGATAAGTATGGAATCCCGTATGGCCTGTGGTATGGGGGTATGCCTCGGTTGTATAATAACGACAACTGAGGGTAACCGCCGCTGCTGTAAAGACGGACCTGTTTTTGAAGCTTCAAAGGTCATATTCTCTGTTCCTGCCGCGCCACGTGTAAAACGGCCGCCTCTTTCGTGTGAGCCCGATCTTTCCGTTATCGTTGCGGGAGTCTGCTTCCGTAATCCTGTTATTGCAGCTTCAGGTACATTCGGTTTCGGACGGGAATATGCTTCCGTGTTCGATGTGAACCTCCCCGGCGGAATCGCTTCCAAGGGGCTGACGCTTGAACCCAGGGAAGGTAATTCCGGTATCAGGTTATGGGAAACACCGTCCGGCCTTATGAATTCAATAGGGTTACAGAATCCGGGTATCCCTTATTTTATCAGACATGAGCTGCCTGAGATGCTTAAACTTAAACCTGTAACGATTGCAAATCTTTCCGGTTCTACGCTTGAAACATATGTGGAGGGCGCAAAACTTCTTAACGAAACTGCCGTACCGGTGATAGAATTGAATATTTCATGTCCGAATGTTGCTGCCGGCGGAGCTGCCTGGGGACTGACCTGTGAAAACGCTCAGAGCGCAACGGCTGCCGTGCGTGCAGTGACAAACAAGCCGCTTATTGTAAAACTGACGCCGCAGGCTGGTGATGTGACCGCTGTGGCAATGGCCTGCCGTGAAGCAGGGGCCGATGCAATAAGTCTTTGCAATTCATTCCAGGGTGTTGCAATAGACATAGAAACCGGTCGCCCGGTATTTGACAAGGTAAAAGCCGGATTCGGCGGACCTGCGGTACGTCCCCTGTCGCTCAGACTCGTATACGAGCTTGTGGCTGCAATGAATCAGCTGCCGGAAAAAGACCGTATACCGGTCATCGGTATCGGTGGAATCACGACCTGGCAGGATGCAGTGGAATTCATTATGGCAGGCGCTGCGGCTGTAGAAGTCGGTACCGGTACGTTTGTAAATCCGTATTCCATGCAGGAGATAATCGGCGGTCTTGCCGTATTCATGAAGCGGAAAGGGTTCGCGTCGCTTGCTGAGATGCGTGGTATTGCGCAGTTGTAAAGTAAAACAGGGTTCCTGCTCAGATTTTTTCTTGCGGAAATATCCGATACAGAGTAACATAACTATAAGAGTCGTCTGCAGAACTCATCTGATTTTTGCAGGTGTCTCATAATATTGATGGGAGTACTTGTAATGCATATGTTTGAACCAGGACAGCAGATAGAAACCGCTGTCGTTGCCATTTCTTCCGACTGCATTTTCCTTAATCTGAACGGAAAAACGGAGGGCGTTCTTGATCGTGCCGAACTGACTGATACAGAAGGGAAACTGACCGTAAAGGAAGGGGATGTCATCAAAGCTTATTATACCGGTACTGAAGATGGAGAAATCCGTTTTACAACAAAAATCAGCGGTGAAAAAGCCGATAAAACGATGCTCGAACAGGCTTTCAAAAACGGAATCCCGGTTGAAGGGCATGTTGAAAAGGAAATTAAGGGCGGCTATGAAGTCAGAATAGGGACCAGCCGTGCATTCTGTCCATATTCGCAGATGGGATATAAAAAAAGAGACAGTGAGGAAACGTTTGTAGGAAAACATCTTACGTTTAAAATACAGGAATATGGGGCAGACGGCAGGAATATTCTCGTTTCAAACCGGGCCATACTTGAGGACGAACATGCTGCCGGAATGGCGGAACTGCAGAAGGTTCTGAAAGAGGGCATGACCGTTACCGGTACGGTTACATCGATCCGGGATTACGGTGCCTTTGTAGACATAAACGGTTTTGAAGCGCTGCTTCCTGTTTCGGAAATTTCCCTGGAGCGTGTCACAGACATCAATTCTGTGCTTAAAACAGGGCAGAAGATCAGTGTACAGATTATTAAGACAGACTGGATGCATGAACGTGTATCTGTCAGTATGAAGGCGCTGCTTACAGATCCCTGGGATTCTGCGTCTCAAAAGTATCTGCCGGGATCGAAACATCAGGGTACAATTTCAAGACTGGACAATTTCGGTGTGTTCGTCAGCCTGGAACCGGGACTTGACGGTCTCGTGCATATTTCAGAACTGGATGGTATAGACAGGAATACGAATCTCCGCAAACTGTTTAAGCCCGGCACCGGAATGACTGTTGAAATAAAGGCTGTAGATACAGCGAAAAGGCGGATATCCCTGAAACCTACAACATCAATCGAGCAGGATAAAACAACCGAACAATATATGGAAGGTCAGCAGGATACGGACACCTATAATCCTTTTGCGGAGCTTTTGAGGAAAAAATAATGACTGATGCACCGCTCATTCATGCAATGATCTGTTACGATGCAGGCGATCCGAAGCGCATACAGCATTTTCTGAAAGTTTATGAATTCGCTAAACTGATAGGAACCGGTGAAAGACTGGACGGGAGTATGCAGCATGTACTTGAGACAGCTGCAATTGTGCATGATATTGGCATCAGGTTGAGCGAACAGAAATACGGCAGCAGCAGCGGTAAATATCAGGAACAGGAGGGCCCTCCGGAGGCCCGGAAAATGCTTGCGGATCTGGGCTATCCTGAAGCCGTAATTACCCGTGTCTGTTATCTTGTGGGACATCATCATACTTATACCGGTATCAGCGGCAGCGATTACCGGATTTTGGTCGAGGCGGATTTCCTGGTAAATCTTTATGAAGACGGGGTAAATACTGAGGCTGTGCAGTCGGCTTATGAAAATATTTTCCGTACGGATACCGGAAAATGGCTGTGCAGGGAAATATACGGAATCATTAAACCCTCCGCACGAATAAAAGGGACGCCCTGATTTTAATTATCATGATATAATCAGCATTTCTCTCTTACTTTTGTCATATTGTATTTGAACAAATTCCGTAAAAGTGTTAAGTTGTTATTATGAATATACTTGTGGCACTTTGTGCCGTAGGAGCCGAAAAGGTTCTCGGTAATGAAATCAAGCAGCTGGGATATAAACTGACCGACAATGCGCCGGGGCGCGTTATATTTACCGGAGACGATGATGCCCTTTTTCGGGCCAACCTCTGTCTGCGTACCGCTGACCGTGTTTATCTTCAGATGGCTTCCTATAAAGCAGATAATTTCGACTCATTGTTTGACGGCGTTTATGCGGTACAATGGCAGGACTATTTTAAGAAGGATACCAGGGTTGTCGTTGATAAAGTCCGGACATATAAAAGTAAACTGGATTCGGAACACAGTATCCAGGCAATGGTGCAGAAAGCCGTATATAAAAAACTGGGCGACGTATGGCATATGACTACGCTGCCGGAGACCGGTGATGAAAGCGACATACGTGTTTATCTCGACGAAAATACGGTTCTGATTCTGCTTGATCTTTCAGGACTTCCGCTTCATAAACGGGGGTACAGGGCTGATACAGGTGTTGCTCCGCTGCGTGAAACGACAGCGGCTGTTATGCTTCAGATGATGATGTGGCGCCGGAAAACGCCGCTGCATGATCCGTTCTGCGGATCCGGTACCATTGCAATAGAGGCCGCTTTGTACGCATATAATGTTGCTCCAGGGTTCGGCAGACGTTTTGCACTGGAAAGTCTGCCTGTCTTTGACAGGCAGCGTGCTGCAGAAATTAAAAAACAGGAAGCTGCGAAAATCCGGACTGATGTTGAAGTACGTATTACAGGGAGTGATATTGATCCGGCCGCGGTTGCCAGGGCAAAGAAAAATGCCGAATACGCATGTGTTACTGCCGGTCGTGCACTTCAGCTTATCGGAAATGACGCGCGTGTCCAGCGCCCGGATTTTGTGCAGTCTGATTTCCGTGATCTGAAGGCCCCCTACCCGGAGGGACTGCTGCTGTGTAATCCTCCATACGGGGAACGCCTTGGAGATGAAAAAACTGTAGAGGCTCTGTACAAGGACATGAGCTGCCTGTTTACCGTGTTTCCCGGTTGGGAAATGGGGGTTATTACGTCGGACAGCAAATTCCAGGAGTGTATAGGCCACTATGCTACGCTGCTGAAAGATCTGAAAGGTGGCAATCTTGATACCTGCTTTTACATATATAATGACAGTGCCCGGACAGGTCGTCATGAAATACATGCCGCACATAAAAACACAGAAAGGAAAGGAAAATAATGGCAATCATTGTAGAACACGACAAACGGAAACGCGAAATACTTGCCAGGGCACTCGATGTATTTACTGAAGAAGGGTACGAGGACGTTACGTTTCAGAAGATAGCGGACCGGTGCGGTATAACGCGTACGACATTATATATTTATTTCAAAAACAAGCACGATATTTTTCTGTGGAGCATAAAGCAGCTGACGTCCGGACTTGAAAAAGACCTCCTTGCACTTATTTCGGATACGGGTCTTTCTGCTACTGAATGTCTGCGCAGTATGCTGATGAAGATTCTGGACGGCTGTGAGGCAAACAAACAGCTTTTTGCGGTTATCCTGGTTTATCTGATGCAGATAAAGAAATCCGGTGTCGATCCTCAGGAGCGTGTTCGCCGGCGTGTTCTGCACCTGCGCCATTTACTGAGCACCGTATTTATCCGCGGAATGCATGACGGTGAATTCAAAAAGATAAAAGTAAAGGAAACAAATGAACTGTTTTACAGTCTTATTGAATCGGCAATATTCCGGCTGGCCGTCCTTAATCAGGACAGCCTGTCAGAAACGCGCGATATATTGAATCTTGCAATCAGTGAACTGCTTGCAGATAAAACGGTTAACCCTGCAGCATCTGATTAAATTCGACTTTTTCCTTGTTCGGTCCGAGTATGGTGAACCAGCGCACGCCGTGTTCCCACAGCGGTAAAGACTGGATGCCGTCTTCGACGGCAGTATATCCGAGTTTTTTTACTTCATTGAAAGCTTTTTCAATGTCCGATACGTCGAGGGCTATATGATCTATGGCACCCGGTTCCATGGCGGCTTCGCCATTTTCATATGTTTCTATGACTGTATTTTTCAGTTTCATAAACGCCATTTTCCGGCCTTTATTTACCGTCGTATACGCTTCTTTGAATCCCAGGCTTTTAAAAAAAGCGACCGTTTTTTCATAATCATCTGTCGGTATTCCGATATGCTGAATACCGGTGACCAGACTGCTTACGCTCATAATTCCTCCTTACTCTGTTATTTGATAAAAACATTACTTATAAATATTGTACTGCTGTTTATCTGAAAAGTGGGAAAAAAAAGGTATGCCGAAGACAGCTGCAAAAGTCCGGCAACGGTTTTTTACAAGTTTTCCGCGGAAAAGTATCATTCCACAGTGTTAAGATAGTAGTATCTGTAAAATCAAGGAGGAAATATGGTTTTGCTAAAAAAGATACTACCGTTTTTTTCTGCAGTCTTTCTGGCAGCAGCAGGATTTGCTGATGTACCCGGAGGCTGGAAATTGTATATTCCGGGTTCATATGCTCCGGATAATGTAAAAGATGATGTGCAGAAAGCCGGTTTCACGGTGGGACCTGATTTTTCGTCTCATTTCAGTTTTGCGGACAATACGGTTAACGGCAAAAAAGTTCTCAGGCTTGATACGCGCGACGGGAAGTCCGACGTTCTGATGTTTCCCCTGACAGGAAAAGAAAAGCAGGTAACGATTCTCTTCAAGGCGAAGGGGGCGCTTATTCCTGACAACGGGCAGACACCGTTCGGCATCCTGTGGGCAGCATGGCAGCGCGGCGAATACCAGTCGCTGCTGCGTCATAACCAGTCAAATCAGATTAAAGGTTCTACCGGCCAGACAAGCCTGAAACCGGATGATATCGTTTCCGACTGGCACGATTTCCGTCTGGTTTTTACCTGCGATGATGATAATAAATCTATGACTGCCCGGGCATATATCGACGGAAAACTCAGGCATGAAACGAAAAAATATGCGAAGAAGACTGCAGATGCAAATGGGCCGGCATACGATCCTGTTTCTATTGACGGATACGGTAATTATGTGCTGTTCGGTGAAAACGACGGCAGTACGAGCGGGTTCGCACGTTATGCGTATATTCTTATCGTTCCCGATGAAGATCTGTCGGATAAATCACTTGGCGATATTTCAAAGGCTGTCGGCGCTGATCTGGTAACGCTGCCTGTAACTGCAAACGATCCTGCGCCGAAATCGCTGCGGCCTGCATCGAAACCTGCAGGAATTACCATGACAAAGGCTGACGGAATACCGGTAGATATTTCCGGTAACGTGACGCCTGGCGACTGGAAAGATCCTGCACCTCTTTCTGATAACCGGCTGGATCTTGACCGCCTTCCCTGGAGTAAAAACAGGGTGGAAAAAGTAATCCGTAATCCTGCGAAACCACGGGTCAGTAAAAAAGCACTCGTTGTCGATGTGTCTGGTGCTGGCGGTGCATTCAGAACGGTAGCGGCTGCTGTAGCGGCTGCTTCTTCGAAAGGTGCCGTGATTTACATAAAACCGGGCATATACCGGGAAAAACTTGTTATCAGAAAGCCGGGCATAAAACTTGTCGGCGACGATCCTGCTACGACGATCATCTACGGATATGAAGCGGATACCGGCGGGATAGACGGTAACGTGCTTGTGGAAGTAAATCTGCTGGAATCCGCTGATACGGAATCCGGAGCAAAGGATGTCAAACCCGCATATGCGATGAAACATGCGTCGTTCTCTGCAGAGAATATTACCTTCTACAATAAAGGTGCAGAATGGAATGCTACATGGAAAGCTGCAGAACGCCGTTCGATTGCGTTTGCACTGAAAGGCGTTACCGAAGCGTATTTGAAAAACTGTCTGTTTCTGGGTCAGCAGGATACTATGTATCTTAAATCCGGCCGTGCCTGTTTTGAGAATTGCTATATTGAAGGTGAAGTGGACTTTATCTGCGGCGGCGCAACGGCATTGTTTGATAACTGCCACATCTATTCTATTTATTATAAAAACGGCGGATATATTACTGCTGCATCTCCCGCCGATGATGCTCTTCCGGGAAAAGATGCGGTGAAATATGCTAACGGATATGTATTCAGAAACTGTCTGGTAAACGGCGATAAGGCAGTAGACGGGAAAGTATTTCTCGGACGCGGCGCATGGACAGGCGGTTCAACAACAGTTTCAACGGGTGCGCTGGCAAAGGTTGTTTATTGCAACTGCGAACTGGGGAACCAGCTCGATCCGAAAAATGTCTGGCAGGACTGGGATAACGTATATACCGCTGCGAAGCAGTTCTTCCGCGAATATAAGAATACCGGCGCAGGTTCTGTGGCCGCCGCGTCTGATACGCGGCAATTTCTGACGGAAGCTGAGTATAAAGATCTTTATGCGGATACAAAAAAGATTCTCGGATTTATACCACAGCTGAAATACTGATTTTTGTGAGAGGTGTTGAAATGCAGCGGGCAGTACGGTTTTGCCGTATTGTCCCTGTCAGCGTCTTATTGTTTCCCTTTATATTCTGCACGGTATTTCATCAGAATGATCTGCGGCTGGTATGACAGTTTCGCCCTTCTCAGTCCTTCTATGCCCATATCTTCTTCCCTGTTTATCAGCGTATAATCGTTGAGCGTCCGGGCAAACATCTGGTTTATTGCCGCATAAGCACCACTCGATGCGTATTCTCCGACTGCTTTCTCAAAATGCGTGTCAGCTACAGTTTCGTTTATGGAAGATGCCAGTGTCATTGCGGCAGGTATGCCTGACACATACAGGATACCTCCGGACAGTTTCAATTTTTCTCTGCAGGCCAGAGCCTCTCTGATGAGATCAAGTTCGATTTCTTTATCAGGATCCGCATCTCCGGCATTTTCTTTGTACCATTGCAGTGCGATTTTCTCCATATCCGGCGTATTAGCATCTGTTACCGGTTCGAACATCGAATCCGGAAACTGGCGCAAAAACTGGGAAACATGATTTTTCTTTTTATGATATTTTCTGCCGGCAAGATCTGCCAGATCCTGCCGCGAATAGATATAGTCGGCATCATCGCGTGTTTCGGTATACTCAAACTGTCCGGGAAAGAGGTTTTCAAGGATACTTTTCTGTTGCCCGGACAGCATACGGAAAACCAGCTGTCTGCCGTTGTTTTCAGCATCTTTCATCAGCAGTCCGAGTATTTCTCCGTAATCACCTTTACCAAGCGGGAAACCGTATCCTTTAAGGAACTGCTCGTTGTCATAACGGCGCAGAAAAAAATCTTTATAAAAAGAAACAGATATACCGTATTTTTTCCGGTACAGAAACATATTCACGTAGCTGACATCGGAACCGTATTCCTCCGATATATTTGAAAGCCTGTACATATCGTATATGTCTTCAAGCGCAGGCATTTTCCATTCGAGAACCGATTCCACCATACAGCTGTTTTCCTTTGTACAACAAGATTGCCTGCAATTTATTTCCGCCATGTATATAATATACTGGAATCAATGCATTTTGGCAAATTCGGAATCTGTTCTAGGCAAAAATCCTGTATGGTTGTATAGTATTAGTATGGCCAGACGTACAGGATATGCTGATTTGCCGCTGCATCCGGGAATAGTGCCGAAATGGCTTGCCGACCGTATGATGCAGCTGGGTACTCTTATCGTAGAATCTCTCATATATAATTTCGGAAAAGAGGAAGTGCTGGTGCGTCTCAGCGATCCTCTATGGTTTCAGTCGTTCGGTGCCGTTATGGGTATGGACTGGCATTCTTCGGGTATTACGACCAGTGTTATGTATGCTTTGAAGAGAGGGTTGAATCCCAGGGCGCATGAACTTGGTATCTGCATCTGCGGTGGCCGCGGTAAATATTCCCGCAGGACTCCTGAAGAATTATTGTTTCTTTCCGGAAAAACCGGGCTCGATGGCAATGCGCTTGTACGCGCGAGCAAACTGTGTGCTAAAGTAGACAATACTGCGATACAGGACGGATTTCAGCTGTATCAGCACAATTTTATTGTGACTGATCAGGGTGACTGGGCGGTCGTGCAGCAGGGCATGAACCCTGCTGCGAAGACGGCCCGCCGGTATCACTGGTGTTCGTCGAACCTCCGTTCCTTTGTGGAGGAGCCTCATACCGGTATTGTCGGCGAAAACCGTGGTACTATTCTTAATCTGACAGATATCGGCGCGCGTCCGGCACGAAGTGCAATCCTTGAACTGGCAAAGGAGCGGCCGGACAGAGTCCTTGCGGAAGTAAAGGATATGACAGGGTCCGGTGATACAGTTCTTTCTGCTGTACATTCCGGTACCGCCGCGGTTCAGGGTGAACTGTTCACACCGGAAGAGGATTCCGGTGTGAACCAGGTTCCGGGGGGAGAGAGGAACTGTTTTATGCCTGCGCACCACGATGTAAGGGCAGAGGATGTCGATCTGAAACGGCTCGGAGCAGTTCTCGCAACTGCATATGAAAGTCAGCCGGCGGATTTCGGCAGTCTTCTTCTGACGGAAGGGCTTGGCCCCCGTACATTGCAGTCTCTCGCTCTCGTCAGCGAAGTGATCTACGGCTCTCCATCCCGTTTTACCGATCCGGCCCGTTATTCTTTTGCGCACGGCGGCAAGGATGGTCATCCCTTCCCTGTGCCCTGCAGAATATATGATGAATCTATCAGGGTTCTGCATGAGAGTATCGAAAAAGCAAAACTTAATTACACGGATAAGTCTGACTGTCTGCGCAGGCTGTATGCAACATCACTTGCAATGGAACAAAATTGCAGTCCGGAGGCGGATTTTGATGGAACTATAGCGCATGAAATGGCCCATACGAAGGAATGGGGCGGACGTACCTGTACGGGAAAATAACAGGACAGCAGGTATACGCCGTTTATTATAAAATTATATTTGATTTATAGGAATCGGAAATGGAAGCTCAACCCGGAAGTACAGAAAACACGCAGCTGCTTATGGAAAGTCTGGACCAGAAAGTTGCCTTACTTTATGAATACCAGTGTATCATGGCCAGTTATTCTGCCATACAGCGGGATTACGGATGTGGAGAAAAGTTGTCGGAAGTGGAAGTTCATACGCTTGGGTTTATTTATGATACTGAAGGTATTTCTGCTAAACAGCTTGCGGCGGATACGATCCGTACAAAAGGTGCTGTTTCTCAGATCCTGACAAAACTGGAACAGAAAGGCATGATTTACCGGGAGTCTGTGCCGGATAATAAGCGGATGAATTATATATATACTACAGACAAGGGAAAACTGGCCTGCAGAGTTCACCGGTCTTACGATAGAGACCGTATGATGGTTATGATGAATCAGCTGCTGATGAAATGCAGTGCAGATGAAATCGATAGTTTTTTCAAGGTTTTGGGCTGCCGGGTTGAAATAGTACGCAGGGAAATCCGGTAATAGGATAGTATCGAAACTAAGTGACTCTTAAAAATGGCAGATTCTCTTTTCCTGTATTATTATATATGCATAGAATCCTGCTTTTAGTATTTCTGCAGCGTGATTGTTGATTCCGTTCTCAAGAAATGTGTGATTTTATATCATTACTGAATAATTTTTGTTGACAGATAGTAAGTAGTAGTGCAATTATAGTATAGCAACTAAACCATAATACATCATTGTCATTTTTTTAACCACTGCCAAGTTTAAATATAAAGGTATATGAACTTGCAGTCATGTAAGGGGAGAGGTTTATGAAAGAATCCGGTCAACAAAAGTATGCTGAAACGTATGGTGGCAGGTTTGGAGCTGTATTTCCATTAGTGATGATGCTGGCAGGAATGCTTATTTTGTCTCTTTTGGGGTACCGGTCTACCAAAAGTTTGTGGGGCGCCGGTTTACTGGCTGTCGTAGCAGGCTATTTCGTTTATAAAGATAAAAAACGTTTTCAGAAAGTTATGGTTGACGGCGTTGCCGATCGCATTTTCTGTACTATGATTCCTATATTTCTGCTTTCCGGCATTCTTTCAAGAATTCTGGGAATTTCCCATCTGGTTTCCGCGCTCGTATGGTTGATTTCCAGATTACATGTCTCTTCCGGTATTATTCCGATGATCTGCTTTTTAATGGGAGTTTTGCTTTCCAGTGCAACAGGCAGTTGCGCCGGGACCTGTGCAGCTATGGTACCGATTATGTTGCCCCTGGCAACACAGATGGGCTGTAACATTGGTTTAACGTGTGGTGCAATCCTTTCTGGAGGTTGTTTCGGTGATAATCTGGCACCTATTTCCGATACGACAATTGCCTCTTCCCTTTCCCAGGAGATTGACGTTTCCCGCGTGGTTCGATCCCGTTTCAAGTATTCTATTGTCGCCGGGATACCAACGACGATAGCTTTTATGATTGCAGGACTGATTACTACTGAGTCAACAGCAGTTGAGAGTCTGATGGCAGACGGTAC
>DCFS01000025.1:0-5654 GCA_002319875.1 Treponema sp. UBA1798
GATACACCTGCCTCCGGTACAGGTACCGTAACAATTTCCGGCGGTTCATGGTCTTATAAACTACCCGATGGCGATGGCCCGTATGTGCTTAAATTTTCCGTTACTGATACAGCCGGAACGACGTTTACATCATCAGCTTCTGCGTCGGTAATGTCATCTTTACTCTTGACACCAAAGCTGAGTGATGGTACGAACAGTTTCGGTTATACTGTGTCTTCACCGGATACGCTTATTTATCTCAAAGAAGATACTACAGCTCCGGAAACAGTTGTTGCCGGACTAAGTACTAATGGTGGTTCGAGTTGGACGACAGCTTCTTACAGCAGTCTTCTGCTCGGCGGTACAACAAAAAGTTTTAAATTGAGAGTATCTGCTACCGATGCAAATGGTATAAAAGGAGTGAGCGCCGTTACTTCGGGACTGTCCGGCATTTCAGATGCTGTGTATACAGCCAGTTATGACAGTACGGATAAATGTTATCTTTTCGACAGTATAAGTTGTTCTTCGGGTACCGGTTCAATGACTGTGAAAATAACTACAACCGATAACGCAGGACTTTCTTCGACCGCATCACTGGCTTTGTCGGTAGATAATACGGCACCGGTTATCGCCGTTCTAAATCCGGACAGCAGTACGACTTCGAGCGGCGATATTACCGTGTATGGTTCTGTAGACAGTGTTTCTACGATGTATTACGCAGTATCAACGACGGGCACTGTTTCTCCGGATTCCGACTCTGCTGTTACGACATGGACCGATGCGGGCGGAAATAGCAGTACAATCAGCGATATTTCTTCAAAGACATATTATACCGCTATAAAAGGTACCTCTCTTTCCTGGTATGTTTATTTTGATGGTGATACGGATACCAGTACAACGACAACACATGATCAGACATTGAATGATTATCTGGCAACTTTCGGTATTACGACTGCGGAGGCAATTTCTTCCAATACATTTACGACAATAGTAAAATTGTATGTCTGGATAAAATCTGTCGACAGTGCGGGAAATACCACTGAAACAGCGCATGTCATACTGCTGGATCCTCAGGGAGGCCGGCCGAAAATTACAATTGAATATCCGGAAAAGGATGGAACAACTGTTGGCGGAACTGTTAAATTATATGGAACAACAGAAGATAACAATGCAGTTAAAACGGTCTGGCTTCAGATAATATCAGTCCAGCATAATTACAGCGGCTATGCTCCGTCCGGGACACCGGTGTATGGTACTCTGACCTGTGATTCATCCTATGATATATCGGCATTTTCTCCGACAGTAAATGATATTGATTATCTGGCGGCTGCCGGATACAAGATATACAATATGAAATCCTATACTACGGAAAGTTCTCCGTGGGTTGCAGGAACAAGTTCACTTAACGCTGGTGAAACTGCATCGGATTACGGAATCCTTGCTACCTTTACACCGGGAGGATCCAGCTGGAACCTCAAAATTAACGGCAGTGGAGAACTGGATCCGGAAAATGACTCGACAAACGTTGTAGGATTGCGTGTATATGCACTGGATGGAGATGGAAATCTGAGCGTAGCGGCTGAGCGGGCTGTTGTGTTTGATGCCGATAATCCGGTTATCAGCAATCTGTATGTAGTACAGTCATCAGATGCTGACTGCAGCACGAAAAATACGGCTTCCCGGGAATACGAAGAAGATATGTATGTTAAGGGTGTATGGTATCTCATGGGGACTGTTGAAGATGATGATGCCATCAAGACGCTTACAATTGCGGGGAATACCCTTGTTAAGGAAAAAACAGAACAATCCGGAACTTCCTGGGATGTTTCTATTGCTGATGATGGGAAGACCGTTCAGTTCAAGTATCTGCTCGCAACGGGCAGCAGTGTCGGCAGTCTTGCATTTACGGTTGCAGCAGAAGATAACGCAACAAATGTTACTCATACGACTTCTGAAAATCTGGTTGTAAATTATGATAACGTGGCACCTGCACTGACAGACAGTAGTTCGTCTGAATATAATATCAATCCGACGGTGACGCAAAGCAACAATTTTTATACTTTCGGTTCCCAGGTAAAAGAACCTGCAGTCAGCAGTGTGAATCAGAGCGGCTTTAAACGCCTTGCTTTCTACTTTTTGCGGCGTAATACTACAGGTACGGAAGTTGATACCATATATGACCCGATGCTGATTAAAAACGCGTCAGGAAATAAAAATACAATAACTTCCGTTACCGCTTCCACAACAGCTTCGTCAGACGGAAGTATAGTTTATAGTTCAGGGCTTTACTGGAAATATGAAAAAGTAACGCGAAATGGCGATAACCTTCCGGTCCTTACACTTTCAGCTGCGGACAGTAATATACATGCCGGCGGACTCGTTAAGATCGGGGGTGCCATGTATATAATTAATTCTGTTTCAGGAACAGCTGTTACGCTGAGCGGGAATCCTGACAGTTCATATGAGGATGCTTATTTTGCACTTGCACTGATCGTAGATAATACAACAACAGAAAGTGAAAGCGGTTCCCTGCAAACCGATGGTTATTATTCTTCTCCGTTGAATGATGACGGCGACCGTATGATAGAAGGCGTTACCAAGAGCGGTACTACCTGGACATGGGAAGCGAATATCTGTTCCAAAAATATCCCTGATGGTCCGATCGAAATACATTATGTTGCATTTGATGCAGCTGGTAACTACAGCGTAGGAACAGTCGGTCATGTGAATCTGACAACTTATAAGACGTATACAACAGCGGAAGTCAGCGATGCAGAGTCCGGCGTGTATGTATATGATTCCGATACCCCCGCCTTTGTCAGCAATAATGCTCCCCGGCTGGCTGGTGTATCGGTTGGTACGGATTATAACGGGGACGGCAGTATAAACGGGACACCGGGTGGCAGTGAAAGCTATAACGAATGGAATATAACATATTATAATAAATATACATCAGTAAAAGATTATGCATCGAAGATGATCCTGTCTTCTGATGGTACAGCATCCGGCTCTGCATTGCTTTCAGCTAAAGGTTATACGGAAATTCTACCGGAAATAGTCGGTGGCAATGGCAGTCTGACCTATGCTTATACGTATGGTTCATCTTTGTCCGGA
Organism: Treponema sp. UBA1798; assembly: GCA_002319875.1. Classification (GTDB taxonomy): domain Bacteria; phylum Spirochaetota; class Spirochaetia; order Treponematales; family Treponemataceae; genus Treponema_D. Next base: position 3,094 of record DCFS01000025.1, read on the forward strand.
ACACGGAATGATGGAGATACTGTTACCGGTCCTCTTGTTGCTGAAGGGACTACAGATGATACCGTAGATACGATGCAGAGTAATATAATTTTGCAGACCGGGGATTTCCTGCGGCATAAGATCAGTGATGCCTCGTTGTACTGGTTTACATTCAATATCTGGGATAGTACGGAGGGAACAATCACCAGAACAAACAGTCAGAAGGCTGTTATACAGCTTGCCATGGGAGTTTCTATTGCAGACACTACCGCTCCGACAGTCAGTATCGGTGATTTTTATTGGAACAGTGCTTCTGATAATTCGCTGTATGAAAACAGCAGTGAAAATGGTCATATTGAACTTTCATCCGACTGGAAGAAGAGTTCCGTCTATAATAGTTCTGCTTCGTCAGGAGAATATGACGATGATCCGAAAGTGTCCGGCGGCATCGTAATAAGCGGAACAATGCACGATAATTCTGTATTGTCAGATCTGTATATGTATATACCGGAGTTTTCAACGCAGTTTGCCGCTACAAAATATAACAGTACTGAATTGACGACAAAGACCATCGGGGGGCATAAATATTATCGTGTTGCTTCGTATAATAATACCGGTGGTACATGGACGTCTTATGGGAATTACACTTCATATGGCTGGAATATAACTTTTGATACAGATACATTTACATCAGGCGGACAGACCGTAACATGGCATTTTAGCTGGAATACCGCATTGACCGATAATGTAGCTGATACGGACGTTCTGGTTTATGTAGCGGCCGGTGATGTCGGTGCGCCTTCCATTTCTTCAACAACCAGCAACGGAGATGGTACTTACACGTATACATATGCTTATACACAGTCTGCCGGAGATGCAGATACTTCGCAAATGGATATCGTACCATATATCAGGACTGTTACCCGGAATACAAAATACAATACGAACAGGGCAAAGTCCGGCGCTTATCCGCTGCTGCGTGGTGAAAGCAGTTGTACTTTATCGGGATTCAATCTCGATCCGGCACTGGAAAAAAACCATGAATTCAGCATCAACAGTAAAGCTGATGGAACAGGAACGGCTTACAGTATTGAGGCTTCTACCAGTACAGAAGACTCCGGCAGTATATCATTTACGGTTCCTGCTGCAGCAAAAGACGGGTATCTGTGTATGACCGTAAATGGCATTGCTACCTGTAATAATCTGAACGATAATACAATACAGAGTAATGAGGAGAATGAGTCCGGAAACGACGATTCTACTTACTGGACGGACGACAGATATATTCATGTCTGGCAGTCGAATACTTCCGATTATTTCGGTGGCAGTACAACTCCTGTGTACCCCGCAATGAGCATGGGTACTGACGGAACGTTATATGCTTCCTTTAGTAATTATTCTGATGCAGCTGTGTATTACTCGACAATAGGTGGAACGGCGAATAAGGTGTTCTATACCTATGATCCGCCGGAAGAGACTGATATAACGGTGACAGGCAGCGGCATGGTTAATGTGCTTTATTCTGCAAATTATCAGGGCGGCTACGACTCATCATGGACTTCTAACTCGAATGATGCCGGCGGATTATATCTGTACGATCCTAATGCAAAGAAACCCTATGTCGGTCGGAGCAGCGATTACCATGTAGACCGTTTTGAGCTCTTCTATCATGACAAGATGCTGCAGCAGTTCAAAAATTTCAGGGTAAAGCGTTCTTCATCTGCAACAACAGGTATAATCCATATCGCTTATTATGACCGGATCACCAATTCCATCCATTATTCGGAAGTTGCCGGGAACTATACATATAATCTGGACGGCGGCAGTTCTGCTACGACGAATGAGATCAGCTGGGTAAACATAGATGGCGGTTCTGACAGCGACGATACAAGAAGTTCCAGCGGATATTATACAGACGGTAATAATGTAACGTTAACGTCTGCCAGGTTTACCGGTACGGCCCGTTGTACCGGTACCGGAGAAACACTTGGACTTGCGCTGAATGCGAATGGATATCCGGTTATAGTTTACTATGATGCCGATAATACGGTTCTGAAACTCGCCCGTGCAAAATCCTCTGCTCCTAAAGGCGATGTGTCACAATGGCAGGTACAGGATATAGTCAGCGGTATCATGGCAGACTATATTACTGCAGAGATTGACAGCAGCGGATATCTGCATATAGCTTTCCAGAACAGTAAAAACCAGCTGGTTTATATTAAATCAAACAATAACCCGTCAGACGGAACAACAGCTTATACATTCAGCAGCCCTGTCATTGTTGCAGATTCTGCGACGTATATAGATATAGCACTGTATGGTACTACACCTTATATCTCATTTCTTTCAAAGATTAATTCGTACGATGGGATGAATCTGGCATATTATGACAAAACGCTTGATCTTGACAGAAATGGTGAAAAAGGTAACTGGGAAGTAATGACTGCTCCATTAAACTACAAGGTAACAAGTGTCCGGTCCTGTGTCGAAGCAAATCCTTCTCCTTCGTCTGCCGGCTGGGAAGCTGCTGTCGGGTTTACACCTGGCGATAAGTACCGGGCTGCATTCTTTGTGGGTGCCGG
>DCFS01000025.1:5982-8478 GCA_002319875.1 Treponema sp. UBA1798
GAGATTTTTCTTACTGCTTCAGATATTCACGGACAGCTGTTGCAAATGCGACTGACTGTTCAGGTTTTGTAAATGCGGCTGAAGACAGATCCGGTACCGGTCCACCCTGACAGGAGGCGGCCCAAAAGCGTACGTCGTCTGCCTGCCTGTCGTTTGCTTCTGCCCGGGAAGATGCCGGCGCAAGACCGGATATCGTTGAGAGCTGTTCCTGATTGTCCGTATGAATAAGATTTTCCAGTATTTCCTGTTTTTCCGTTTTACTGCTGAATGCAATACCGGCAATAACCGGTGCCACAAGTGCATGTACGGCATTTGCAGTATCGGGCAGAAATCTGGTAGAATCGTAGTATTTTATCAGCACGAGCGGTTTTTTCCTGTGATCGGATAATGCCATAAATATGACTCCGGTAAGGTGATTTTTCATAAGGGTAAGTACATCCTGTTCTGTTGCCATATACCATAATGGATGAATCAATTTTTTCCGCTGCCACGATCTGATTCTGTCCAGTACGGAAGTAAACGTATTATCTCCTGACAGTGTAACAGATAAGATATTTTCAAAGTTCTTTTCCGTCCCGACTGTTTCAAACAGTTTTTCATATCCCGCGCTGCCGCACATTGATTCTGCAAGCGCACTGACAAGAGCGATTAAAGTTCTGTCGTCGCCGCCGGAACACATAAGCGGTACGTCTGTGTATCTTTTTATTGTCTCAAGATATTTTTCAAAATCGTCAAGCGTTTCAGGAAGCAGCAGCTTCGCATTATTCCTGTAGGTCCGGTAAAAGGCCAGTTCGTAATTGTCGATAAGCAGAGGGACTGCATAATAGCCGTTATTTGTCTGTCCCGCTTTCCGTACAGGTGCCGGCATCAGATTATATACGCTGTCAGGGAGTCTGGCAGCTTTTTTCGAAAAATTTTCTGTCTGCCTGCCTGTCCATGTAAAAAGCAGATCATATCTTTTCGCTGTGTTGCGCGGAAGCGGAACGGCCGGATTAAGGATTATAAATTTTATACGGCCAGATCTTATTTCACGTATCTGTCTGGTAAGTTCTCCGGAAACGGCTTCAGGAATACCATAAAAGGCAGCATACACTGTTTTACTGCGGAGTACTATTGCTGTCAGCGCGGATCCCGAAATTACTGCTATGGCAGCCGCTGCGCAGATGATTATGACGGATAATTTCTTTCTGTTTTCTGCCTGCTGTTCCCGCCACCAGTACTTAAGTCCGTATTTTTTTTCCTTTCCGGTTATGCGCCGGGTATTCTTCTTAAAAGAATACTTCCGGATACTACTTTTTTTCATAGTATTTATTATATATTAAGATTCAACTTAATATAATACAAATATTACCTGTTTCAGTATGATTTATGCCTGCTGTGTACCAGGTAATTGCAGGAAACTGGTTTTGGATGTATAGTAAAAAAAAGGAAAACACAATGTGTCCGCCCGTTCCGTCCGGAACCTGATGATGCAGGGTAATCTTCCTATGTTCTTTTTATACTATTAACTGACTGCAAAGAATTTCCGAGCAGAAAGGTGTGCACTCTTATTCTGTATTATTCTGAGTATTTTATACTCATATCAGAATGCCCCCTGTGTGCCGGAATGCGTGAAGGGGGCTTTTTTATGCAGGATGCGGATAAACGGATCGGAATAATCGGCATTGTCATACATAATCTGGAATGTACTGCCGGAATCAATCAGATACTTCATGAATACGCAAACCTCATTGTCGGACGTATGGGTATTCCTTACCGGGAGCGTGGGATTTCCGTCATTACATTGATCGTTGATGGCAGTAATGACGAAATCAGTACACTGACCGGAAAGCTCGGACGTATTTCCGGTGCGACAGTTAAATCGATGGTTGCAAAGAATCCGGAAAATGCCAATGCTTAAACTTGCCATATACGGAAAGGGCGGTATCGGAAAGTCCACGGTAACAGCAAACCTTGCTGCAGCGTTTGCCGTTAGAGGGAAACGTGTTATACAGATCGGATGTGATCCCAAGGCCGATTCCACGGTCAATCTCCTTGGCGGTCATCCGGTCGAACCGGTGATGAGCCGTCTTCGTGCAGGAGACAGCGCTCCGGAACTGAAGGATATCTCCCGTGTCGGTTTCGGCGGCGTACTCTGTATCGAAACCGGCGGGCCGACTCCGGGGCTGGGCTGTGCCGGCCGCGGTATTATCGCAACATTTAATCTGCTTGATGACTTGAAGCTGCTGGAAACATACCTGCCTGACGTCGTTCTGTATGACGTACTCGGCGACGTTGTCTGCGGCGGTTTTGCGGTTCCCGTCCGGGAAGGATATGCCGAAAAAGTCCTGATCGTTACGTCGGGAGAAAAGATGGCCCTGTATGCAGCAGACAATATCAATGCTGCAGTAAAGAATTTCGAGGACCGCTGTTACGCGAAAGTCCGGGGCATTGTCATGAACCGGCGCAATGTTCTGGACGAAGAAGGGAAAGTTGCTGCCTTTGCCCGGAAAAATG
>DCFS01000048.1:0-12748 GCA_002319875.1 Treponema sp. UBA1798
CGCAGACGGTGATTTTAGGGGCCAGACTCGGAGAGCCTGTCGATCTGGATAAACAGATTGCTGCCAGTGACGAGCGGGCATTGCTGCTGCTTGAACGTGCTCTGCGGCGGTATACAGCCGGGCAATTCTCAGGGGCTGTTGCCGATTTCGATACAGCTTTTATGACCCTGGAGCCTTTTTACAGAACAGCATACGCTAACGTTCGTGACCGTGCCTGGAAGCTTTGCACTGCGGTACCGGCGCAGGAGGGGAAAGATGCTTCCATATTACAGTATCAGAATATTACGGTTTCCGAAATGATGCTTGCAGCCCAGCAGACTTCTGATATTCTTTTTAATTATACTGCCGGGAAAAATCTTTCTGAAAAAGTTTTATTTAACAAATTAGCAGGGGCCGGTCTCGTATCTCCCGTATCTGCCGCATTCAGTGCTGATACAGTCCTGACTGCCGACCAGAAAGCTACGAGAATTATCTGTGCCCGGTTTCTCTGGAATCTCTATATCGCGGTGAAAAGCGAGCCAGCAGCAGCGCTCCGGTATTCAAAAATATACCGTAAAACCTCAGGCCTGAAGAGTCCCATACCGGATATTCCGCTTGACTCTCCGGACTTTGACGCCGCTGCCGGCTGTGTTGAAGCAGAACTGATGGATCTGCCTGACGGCGTACATTTTTTTCCAGATCGTTCTGTTGATGCTGCTGATTTTTGCAGGTGGCTCTCTTATATAAAGCAGCCGGTCAGATGAAAATTGCTTATCGTTGAACATTTCGTGAAAAGACATTATAGTGAAACAAGATATCCTATATATCCATAAGAGTCCTAATAAGAAGGAGTTTTTCTATGATCAAAACTGTAAAAGATGTAGATCTTAAAGGTAAACGCATTATCATGCGTGTAGATTTTAATGTTCCTATGAAAGATGGCGTTGTACAGGATGATACCCGTATCATGGCAGCTCTTCCTACTATAAAGTACATCCTTGAGCAGAAACCGAGAAGTCTTGTTTTAATGAGCCATCTTGGTGATCCTGATAAGGATGTAAAAAAGGCTCAGGAAAAAGCTGAAAAAGCCGGCAAGACTTTTACAGAAGCAGATAAAGAAAAATTCATCAATGGTAAAAACCGTATGCATCCTGTTGCAGAATATCTTGAAAAAAAGCTCGGAAGCAAGGTCGTTTTTGCATCTGATGCCCTCGGCCAGAAGTCCGCTATTGATAAGCTTCCTGCCGGCGGAGTCATGATGCTTGAAAATACGCGCTTCCATAAAGAAGAAACAGCAAAAGATGCAGCTTCTCAGGAAAAGATGGCAAAAGAACTTGCTTCCTACGGTGACATTTTTGTAAATGACGCATTCGGAACAGCTCACCGGGCACATGCATCAACAGCGACAATAGCAAAATTTATGAAAGTCAGCGTCGGCGGTTTCCTTATGGAAAAAGAAGTCAGATATCTTGAGCCTATGCTTAAAAATCCCCCGGAGCCGATGGTTGCCATTATCGGCGGTGCTAAGGTTTCTTCAAAGATTGCAGTACTTGAGAGTCTTCTCAAAAGCGCATCAGCTCTTGTTATCGGTGGAGGAATGGCATATACCTTTCTTAAAGTGCAGGGGCACAAAGTAGGTAAATCGCTTGTTGAAGATGATTTTATGGATACTGCAAAAAAGCTTCTTGCCGATGCTTCTGCAAAGGGTGTAAAGGTTATTCTTCCCGTCGATCATATCGGTGCCGAAGCCTATGAAGCAGACTCTGAACCGATAGCAGTTACTGGAGTGGAAATCCCGGATAATCTGATGGCTCTTGATGTAGGGCCGAAAACTCTCGAATTGTATAAAAAAGAAATTGCAAAGGCAAAATCCATCATATGGAACGGACCTGTCGGCGTATTCGAGTTCGATTCTTTTGCAAAGGGAACTGAAACCGTTGCAAAACTTGTCGCGGAAGCTACCGGCCGTGGTGCCATGACGGTTGTCGGTGGTGGTGACTCTGTTGCTGCAGTTAATAAGTATAACCTGGCTGATAAGATGAGCCATGTTTCCACGGGTGGCGGTGCTTCTCTCGAATTTCTCGAAGGTAAGACTCTTCCCGGTATCAGTGTTCTGGAAACGAAATAGACTTTGTTTCCGGAACTGCTGGTTCAGAGATTTGCTTTGAATCTGCTGAAAACTTCTTTGTGAGGAAAATAGTATGAGAAAACATTACATTGCCGGTAACTGGAAAATGAATACAACCAGAACTGAGGCTGTAAAACTGGCACAGGATCTGGTGAAAGAACTGAAGGGTAAAAGCAATACATATATGATAGCGCCTCCCTTTGTGTACCTTGATGCTGTTGCACAGGTACTGAAAGGAAGTTCTATAATTCTGGGGGCCCAGGATGTCGCCTCTACCGATAACGGGGCACATACCGGTGAGGTTTCTGCTTCTATGCTGAAGGATATCGGTGTACGGACGGTCATTATCGGCCACAGCGAACGCCGTCATGAGATCGGTGAAAGCGATATGCTTATCAATGCAAAAGTGCATAAAACTCTCGCTTCAGACCTTGATGTCGTTCTCTGTATAGGAGAGCTCCTTGCTGAGCGTGAAGCCGGAAATGCAGAAAGTGTCTGTGCATTCCAGCTGGATGCTGACTTGTCCGGTGTAACGGCAGCGCAGATGCCGCATATAACAATCGCGTACGAACCGGTATGGGCTATTGGTACCGGAAAAACTGCAACCCCGGCTGATGCTGAAGAGATCCACCGGTTCATCCGGTCCCATGTGGCAAAACTGTATAATCAGCGGATTGCCGACGAACTGATCATACAGTATGGAGGTTCAATGAAAGCTGCTAATGCAAAAGAATTGCTTGCTGAACCTGATATTGACGGCGGTCTCATAGGCGGAGCTTCGCTTAAAGCAGAAACCTTTGTTCCTATCTGTATACTGTAGATGCAAAAGTTTTTTGAGTAACAAATGACGGCCCGCTGTAATCTCCTGGTAACGTCTGATTATAGCGGTTCCGGCATGTACTGTACGTCAGTGCGAATATAACCTGCAAAGTTTGTTGACTTCATGCAGGCATTTCGTTATTATAAAAGAAATATATTCCGGTTTTCCGACTGGATGGTTGTGGAGTTCGCTATGGGTACTGTTGGTATAATTCTTCTTGTCGCATTTGTGATAATTTGTATAGTGCTGGTATTTGTCGTAATGATACAGAATGAGGAAGAAGGCATGGGTGGTCTGTTCGGAAGTAATACTTCTACTGCTTTCGGATCACATTCGGCCAGTGTACTGACCAAAACGACATTTGTTCTTGTTACGCTCTTTATTGTAACCAGTTTCGTTCTGGCTATGCTCAATAAGAAACCGGCGGTACAGAAGGATCTTTCCGGAGTTGCTTCTGAAGTACAGCAGACACCGGAAGGAACTGCAACTCAGCCTGAATGGTGGAAAAATACCGCTCCTGCCGCTGCAGCTCCACAGACTTCACCGGTACCAGTGCCGGCGGATACCGGCGTCCCTGCGGCGACGACTACTCCGGTAACAAAGTGAGGAAGGCAGAATAGAATGCTTGGACAGATTTTTCCGAGTGAAAATATTATCGTAAATCTGGAAAGCGAAGATAAGGATGAAGTTTTTGAAGAAATGGTTGAAGTCCTGGTATCCGTACAACCCCAGATTAACCGTGAAGAAGTCCTCGCTGCTCTCCGTCTGCGTGAAGCTAAAATGAGTACCGGTGTTATGCCGGGTATCGCTGTTCCTCATGCAATAAGTACTACAATAAAAGGACTCGCAGGCGCAATCGGTATCAGCCATAAAGGTATTGAATATGACGCTCTTGATGAGCATCCCGTTCATATTATTTTTATGCTGCTGTTTGCACCTCTGGAGACCGAACAGCATCTGCAGGTGATGAGGGAGCTTTCTGGAATACTGCAGATGCCTGATTTTACGAAAGTAATTACAAGTAAAAAAACGCCGCAGGAAGTACATGATGCGATCTGTGCTTTTGAAGCGGAACTGGCAGGTTTATAGAGTTTATAATTACAGTTATCATATTGCAAGTTTTACCAGAAAGAAAGATGCTGCAATTGCCAGGGTTAATGATAGGAGTGTTTGTATGGCAGAACATGAGATCAATGTTATAGATCATCTTCTGGATGTTGAAAAGGATGCTTCGGTTCTTGTATCGGATGCACAGATGGAATCAGCCAAAAGGCTGGCTTCAGCCCGCAGTCAGGCTGACAGTGAATACAAAAAGCAATATGATATACTCATTGCCTCTCTTGAAAACCAGTATAAAAAAGATGCAGAAACAATTACACAAAAACATGCGGATGCGCTGAATTCATATAAGACTGCTGTGGAAAAAACCTCACGGGATTCTGCTGCATTTAACGGACTTCTTGATTCTTATCTGTTTACAGCGTAGGGGCGTATCGCACTATGATGGATCGTTCAAGCGCCTCTGCGTATGTAAATGCCAAAGCCAGCGGAATGCTGACAAAATCCTTTGTCGGAACACGGGCTTCGAAACTTTTTTCAGCCCGCTCTCTTCCTGAACTGTGGTCTCTTCTGTTTGGTACTGAAGTACCATCTGTACCTGAAGTTATGCTTGCCCAGAAAATTGAACAGAAGGCTCTGGACAATTTTATAGGCCAGTATCAGCGGCTGCTGGACAGTTATACGTATCCGGATGATGTAGCTGTCGCCCTGTTGCGTTTTTATGATTTCGATAATCTGAAGCAGATTGGTGCTGCCCTCGCAAACAGGGAAATGCAAATGCCTGTGCTGGCTGATATCGGTAAGTACAGTTTCCTTAATTATACGCGCTGGCCTGATATAGCTGCAATTACAAAACACACCCCGCTTGCATGGTATAATAAAGTACCTGAAATTGCAGACCAGCAGAAACTCGATAACAGACTTGACCTGCAGTATATGCGGCTTGTATGGTCTTCTGTCTGTGAACTTCCCTCTGAAGAGCGGGAACCTGTTGAAAATTTCATTCTGCATGATTTGTCAATGAAAAACATTATCTGGGCTTTACGGCTGAAAGTCTATTACGGAATGAAGGCAGACAGCATAATTCCCCAGCTTGCATTTGCTGATAAAGGTGCCGGGGCAGCAGATATTTTTGCCGGACAGGCAATGAAAATTCTCGACAAGGATATCAGTGCATGGAGCGACTGGTCAGACTGGAGATATGCAGATCTTCTTAATCCTCATGAAGAAGGTGTTGTTTGGACTATTGATCCCCGCTGGATAGAACAGGCATCCAGAAAAAAGCAGAATAATGAAGCTATGATGAAAATACATCAGTACCCGCTGACGGCAATGGTCCCTGTTACGTGGTTCAGAATAAAGCAGAATGAACTTGACTGTATCCGTACAGCTACAGAAGGCCTGAGACTGAATGTCGATGTGTCCCAGGTGATGGAGTTTGCAGGAATAGGAAAACTAAAATAGGTCGAGGTAATAAAATGGGTAGAACAACGCAGATGCGGTTAGTAGAACTGATGGTGCTCAAACAGGATATAGACCGGGTGATTGAATTTCTGGGAAGAAAAGGCAGTTTCCAGTTTGAAGCGCACGAACAGCTCTCTGCTTCTGCTCCCGAAGACGGCGATCGTAACGGGAATGCCGATATATTCCAGCAACTCCAGCAGATACGTGTCTACCTGAATATAAAGGACCGGGAAGATATTGAAGGATGTTCTTTACCTTCTGAATCTGATTATCAGAATGAACAGAAATTTGCGGTTTCTGTAGAAGAACTGAAAAAAAAGGATACCGCCCGGAGCGAAGCAGCCAAACGTGTCGGCGATGCATATCGGGAGGCGCTGGCTTTTTCTAATCTGAAAGCTTCTTATTCCGAACTTGAGCATCTTTCATTTTTGACACTGCGTATCGGTAAAATAGACCCTTCTCTCGTTGACGAACTTAAATTTTCAGTAGGTAACAGGGCTGTAATCGTTCAGCTCGGGGAAGATAAGTCCCGCATACTTGCAGCGTCTTCAAAGAAAGGCCGCTTTGCACTTGATGCGGAACTGCGAAAATATGGTTTTGCTGCGATGGAGATTCCGAAGGAATTTAAAGGAATCCCTGATGATGTTCTTCAGTCGTTAAAACAGCAGTCTGAACAGGCTGAGATGCAGTTTCGCGAAATTACAGAGGAAAGGCGTAATTTTGCTGAAACGCACAGGGATCTTCTCCTTCACCTGCTTGGTGTTTTTTCTGTTGCAATGCAGGTACATGCTACTGAAAATTCTCTTGAAGCGACTCATATGGTCTACCGTCTTACCGGGTGGATTCCCGCATATGAAGGCAAATCGATGATGAAGGAACTCGACCAGCTTACGGAAGGCAGAATAGCCATCCGTCTTTATTTGCCGTCGGAAGTCCCCGCTGTTGTTTCAGGACATGAAAAAGTTCCTGTTCAGCTGAAACACGGAACCCTTGTCGGTGCATTTGAACGCATGATTTTCAGTTATGGTTCTCCTGTATATGGAACAATAGATCCGACCCCATTTGTTGCACTTTTTTTTACCGTACTTTTTGGTATTATGTTTGGCGACTGCGGTCAGGGGCTGGTATTCTTTCTGCTGGGAATCCTTATGGCAAAGAAAATCATAAAAGTAGGCAGCTGGAATAAATTTGCTCCTATTTTCATGTCGATAGGTGTAAGCAGCTCTATAATGGGGCTGCTTACCGGTGAATTTTTTACAAACGATACGCTGCTGGATCCTTTTGCCCGGTTTGTTACCGGACTGTTTGGGACTCCGCGGTCGCCTATCCTTAAAATGATGCCATCTTCGGATCCTGAATCCATCAGAAATATGTTTTTGTTTTTCGGATTTTCAATTGCCGTCGGTTTTGTCATCAATTCACTCGGTCTTATAATCAATATTATAAACCAGTTCAGCCTCAAACATTATGGCGAAGCATTGTTTGGCAAAACCGGTGTGTCAGGTGCTGTTTTTTTCTGGTATGTAATTGCTATGGTTATCAGAATGGCGTTTTTCCATCATGCAATGGCATTGTATGACTGGATTGTCATATCAGTTACGTTATTATGTGCTGCCTTCGGAGAACCGCTTGCCAGACTTGTCGGGGGCAAACATCCCGTACTTGAAAACGGATTGGGAACTGCTGTTATTACCGGTATGGTTGAAATACTTGAAGTAATATCAAGTTATTTTTCAAATACAGTCAGTTTTATGCGTGTCGGCGCTTTTGCACTGTCCCATGCTGTTCTCGGATATATCATAATAACGATGACTAATCTCGTAGGAGGTCCGGGGGGAGTAATTATTTTCCTGCTGGGAAATGCCATAGTTATTCTGCTTGAGGGAATGATAGTTGCAATACAGGTCGTTCGTTTACAGTATTATGAGTTTTTCTCGAAGTTCTTCAATGAAACCGGCCGGGAGTTTAAACCGTTTAAATTTCAATATAGTGCTTAGAAACTGTCTGATAAGGCAGATAAATATAATTACGGATGACAAAGAGGTTGTTGTATGAACAAAAAATTAATTACTATTGTATCGGCTCTGGTCTGCTCTGCAGGTTTGTTTGCACAAACTGCAGCTGCTCCTGCTGCTTCAGGAAGTTCTGCTGCTAAATATATTGCTTCAGCAATCGCGGTAGGTTTGGCCTGTATAGGCGGCGGCATGGCTGTCGGCAAGATAGGTGCAGCTGCTATGGGTGCAATGAGTGAAAATGCGGATCTTTCCGGTAAAGCGCTGCCGTTTGTCGGTCTTGCAGAAGGTATCTGCCTCTGGGGATTCCTTGTAGCGCTTCTTATTATTATTCTGTAGTATTTGCTGTTTTGCAGCAGGAATAAACCGGTTTGAAATATTTTGTTATAGGTGAACGGGAATTGGTACTCGCTTTTGCGCTTGTGGGAGTGCAGGGTGCTGTCGCGGTAAATCGGGGAGAGGCGCTTGAAGCTTTTAACCGGATTACCGGTAAGGGCGGAGCTGAAGCAACTCCTGTTGACGGCGAGCATCCGAAAGTACTTATTTTAACGGAAGGTGTATCCGATATGCTGGCACAGGAGGTTCTGGACTGGCAGAAAAAAGGCGGATATCCGCTTATAGTTGAAATACCGGGTATCCAGGGACATTTAAAAGGCAGAAAAACGCTTACCGATGCAATTCGTGAAGCAATCGGAGTGCAGGTTTAGAAGGGAAATATGGAAGAATTGCGGTCAACTGAAATTCTCGATAAGGAGATACAGGCGGATGCCAGAAAGAAAGCAGAGCGGATATTATCGTCTGCAGACCAGGAGTGCCGGAATGTCATGGCAGATGTAACCGTCAGGATGGCTGCTGCCACAAAAGACCGGAATGATGCTTATGCAAAAAAGGCAGAACAGTTTGCACGTGATGCCGATGCTGCTTTGCCGCTTGAAAAGCAACGGTATCTGGTATCATTTACAGAAAAAGCCGTATCTGATGCAGTAAATGCATATTTACTGGCTCTTTCGGAGGAAAGACGTTTCAGTCTGCTTGAGTTGCTGTTTAAACGTTGCCGTGCCGTTCTTGCCGGGAAAAAAATGCTGGCTTCCATCTATGGCTGCAATATAAAGACTGCGGAAAGTTTCTTAAAGAAAGAACTGGGGAAGGATCTTGTTTCCTGTATGGAAACAGGATTTGAAAAGACAGGGCAGCAGGCGCCTGACGGAATGACGGTTCATGAAGGTATAATTCTGGAAGCTGAGGATCATTCCGTACGCTGCCGTTTAACACTTGAAGAACTGATTTCTGAAATTGAAGACAGATACAGCCGGGAGCTTGTGGATGCATTGTTTGGCGGGAGGCTGGCGGAATGATTGAAGGAAAAATAATCCGTATTTCCGGTCCTATTATTTTTGCAGACGGGCTTGAAGGCTGCGGTTTGTATGATGTTGTCAATGTCGGTGATAAAAAACTTATAGGTGAAATAATACGCCAGAACGTTGGCAGAGCGACAATTCAGGTTTATGAGGATGATACCGGACTTCATGTTGGCGAAAAAGTCATCTGCAATGAACGTCCTCTTTCCCTTCGCCTTGGACCAGGCCTGGTCGGTACTATTTATGATGGTATTCAGCGCCCTCTCAAGGCTATGTATGAAGATAAAGGGGCCTTCCTTCTGCCTGGGCAGCGGACGGAACCGCTTGATACACAGAAAAAATGGGTTTTCACCGCCGGTAACGACTCATCTGGCCAGCCGGTAAAGGCTGGAACGCCTATAGCGCCCGGTTTTCCGATCGGAACTATCAGAGAAACGCCATCGGTTCTGCATACGATTATGGTACCGCCTACAGTACGGGGCCGTGTGCTGAAAACCTTTGCAGGTTCCGGCGAGTATACGGTGGATGATGTTATTGCTACCACAGAACTGGATGAAGATATACGGCTTTCACAATACTGGCCGGTACGCAGGGCACGTCCTTATATGCAGAAAATGTCTGTTACAGAACCGCTCGTGACGGGACTGCGTGTCATCGATGTGTTTTTCCCTCTTTCCAAGGGAGGAACAGCCGCCATACCGGGCGGATTCGGTACCGGTAAGACAATGACCCAGCACGCGATAGCAAAGTGGTGTGATGCGGATCTTATTGTGTATATCGGATGCGGCGAACGCGGAAACGAAATGACCGATGTTCTTAACGAGTTCCCTCAGATTGTCGATCCCCGTACCGGACGTTCTCTTATGGAACGGACGATACTTATTGCTAATACTTCTAATATGCCCGTTGCAGCCCGTGAAGTTTCTCTTTATTCGGGTATTACGCTTGCAGAGTATTACCGTGATATGGGTATGGCAGTCGCGATTATGGCCGATTCGACAAGCCGCTGGGCAGAAGCTCTCCGTGAGCTTTCAGGCCGTATGGAAGAGATGCCTGCAGAAGAAGGCTTCCCGGCATATCTTCCGACCCGTCTTGCCGAATTTTATGAACGTGCAGGCCGCGTTAATTCTCTGTGTGGCAGGGAAGGGTCCGTTTCTGTTATCGGTGCGGTTTCTCCGCCCGGTGGGGATTTTTCGGAACCTGTTACCCAGCATACAAAGCGTTTTATACGCTGTTTCTGGGCTCTCGATCGTGATCTGGCGAATGCACGTCATTATCCGGCGATAGGCTGGATCGATTCCTATTCTGAATATGCAGATGAAGTAAAAGGCTGGTGGGAAAAACACGAACCACAGTGGGCTACCGTGCGGCTTGAGGCTCTTGATCTTCTGAAAAAAGAGCAGCGCCTGCAGCAGATTGTCCGTCTGATCGGACCTGATGCACTTCCTGAAAGCGAACGCCTGATACTTACAGTTGCCGAAATGGTAAAAAATGGTTTCCTGCAGCAGGATCAGTTTGACGCGGTTGATGCATACTGTATTTCTGAAAAACAGATTGCCATTCTGGTGATTATCATGGACTTTTACCGTCGTGCGCTTGCCGTTATAAAGGAAGGTGCTCCGCTGGTGCGCATCAATTCTCTTCCGGTAAAGGAAGAAATCGTCCGCATCAAGTCACTTATTACAAATGACAAAGTTGCTGATATAAAAATTGTGGAAGGCCACCTTGATGAACAAATGGGTGAACTGGAACGGACATATCGTAAGGCTGGTGCTGTATGAAAGGTGTAGAATATCAGGGTGTTACAGGTATTGACGGACCTATCATTGTAGTCCGCCGTACGGAAAATGTATTTTATGGCGAAACAGTTTATGTCCGGGACCGACGCGGTGAAAAACGCACCGGACGTATTGTAGATATATCTGAGACAGTCGCTGTTGTACAGATATTCGGAAGTACGACGGGGCTCGACCTTTCGGATACCACGTTTGAATTTCTCGACAAGCCGCTGGAACTTCGTGTAGGCAGGGATCTGCTTGGACGTATTTTTAACGGGCTGGGAGAACCGATTGATGGTTATCCTCCCATCATATCATCCGAAAAGGTGAACGTGAACGGAGATCCGATTAACCCGTATGCCCGTGTATATCCGCGTGACTTTATACAGACGGGTATTTCCGCAATTGATGGTATGAATACACTGATAAGAGGACAGAAACTGCCTATCTTCAGCGGAAACGGTTTGCCGCATAACAAACTCGCTGCACAGATTATCCGTCAGGCCCGCCTGAAGAATAGTGATGAGCAGTTCGTTATGGTTTTTGCAGGCATGGGCATAAAATACGACGTTGCAAGATTCTTTATCGATACGTTTGAGGCATCCGGTGTCCTTTCCAAGGTTGTTATGTTCCAGTCTCTGGCAGATGCGCCTTCTATCGAGCGTATTATTACGCCGCGCTGTGCGCTTACTGCTGCGGAATATCTTGCATACAGATGCGGAATGCACGTGCTTGTCGTTTTGACTGATATGACAAATTATTGCGAAGCACTCCGTGAAATTTCGACGACACGCGGCGAAGTCCCCGGTCGTAAGGGATATCCTGGATATCTGTATTCTGATCTTGCCGAATTGTATGAGCGTGCAGGACGAATAAAGGGATCTGACGGTTCAATAACGCAGATTCCTATCCTGACGATGCCTAACGATGATATCAGCCATCCTATTCCTGACCTGACTGGGTATATTACCGAAGGCCAGATTGTCCTGGATCGTGAAATGTCGCAGAAGGGAATGTATCCGCCGGTTAGCGGCCTTCCGAGCCTGAGCCGTCTGATGAAAGACGGTATCGGAAAGGGAATGACAAGGGAAGATCACTCCGGTATTGCCAGCCAGCTTTTTGCTGCATATTCACGGGTAAAATCAATTCGTAATCTTGCTGCAATCATCGGCGAAGAAGAATTGTCAGCGTCTGATAAACTGTACCTGCATTTCGGCGATAAGCTTGAAACGGAATTCTTTTCGCAGGGTGAATATGAAAACCGTACGATCGAGCAAACACTCGATATCGGCTGGAAAATGCTTTCACAGCTGCCGAAAGAAGATTTGTACAGAATCAAACCGGAACTTATTGAAAAATATATGCCTAAAAGTGAAGTATAACAATGGCAAAACTTAATATTGCACCGACAAAATCGAATCTGCTCAGAATGAAGGAACAGCTTGTCATTTCTCAGGACGGCTATGATCTTCTGGAGCAGAAACGTGAAATTCTGGTCATGGAATTGATGCATATGGTAGAGCAGGTAAAGCTGCTCGAACGCGAGATAGACAAAATCATCGGTTCCGCCTATCCTGCGCTCCGGAATATGCTTATGGCAGCAGGTGGCGATCAGGTAGAACGGATTGCTCATACTGTGCAATATGATTTTACAATTAAGGAAAGGCCTGTTACAATAGGGGGAATGAAATTTTCCTCCATCGATGTGGAATTGCCGCAAAGGCAGTTGTTTTATTCATTCCTTGGGACGCTTTCGGATAGCGACAAGGTCATGGTAGATTTTTTCCGACTGTTAAGCCTTTTGACCCAGATGGCATCTATACGGACGATCGTATGGCGGCTTGCCACTGAGGTAAAAAAAACACAGCGGCGTGTAAATGCGCTTGACAAAATGGTAATCCCTCAGACAAGGGATACGAAAAAGTATATAGAAAGTGTCCTTGAAGAACGTGAGCGTGAAAATGTTTTCGTTCTTAAGGCACTGAAAAACCGGAAGACTAAATCGGAAGGAAAAAAATGATAAAACCGCTTTTTCAAAATGTACTTATTGCTGCAAACGGATCTGAATCTTCTCTGCATGCATCGATGTACGGTATCCTTATGGCAAAACAGTATCACATAAAATTAAAGGTTGTTTTTGTTGTCGATAC
>DCFS01000048.1:13076-27701 GCA_002319875.1 Treponema sp. UBA1798
AGTTATGAGTCGAATCTTTGTTCCGACGGCGACCATTATCTGAAGTATGTTACTGATCTGGCCAGGCAGAAGGGTATTAAAATAGAGACGGAACTGCGCAAAGGGGCTGTATGGTCGGAAATTATTGCTGCTGCCGACGAGTTTAAGGCAGGTCTGATTCTTATAGGCGGTAAGGAAATAAAATCTTATGATACATTGCACCGCAATGTAGTTTCTATTTCACGCAGTGAAATTATCGCCAGTGCCCATTGTTCTGTTATGGTCGTTCGTGAACCGCAGATAGAGCAGCTGTTTAAACTGGTATAGACCGGAAGAAATCTGTTGGAAAATTGTTACGAAATACTCGGAGTTCAACCCGGTGCATCTGCTGCTGAGATACGGCGGGCATATCGCAGAAAAGCAAAGGAATTGCATCCGGATACCTCCCATGATCCTGAAAAGGTTGAAGAATTCCGGCGGCTGACGTGTGCCTATAAAGTCTTGTCCGATGCCCGTGAACGTTCAATATTTGATGAATCTTTCTTTTCCCGTCACCATATAAAGCGGCGTGCTTTTGAGTCATTTGACTATCGCACATGGCTTCTTGCGCGGGAAGATGAGGAAAGCCGTTCCAAGCTTATATTTTTTGATCTCATGCATCATCACGAAGACGAAGCGGTTGCTGAGTTTAAGCGGATGTCGATGAACCATGCGGATTTTACTTTAAAGAAATGGTTTACGCGTGAAGATTTTATGGATTACGGTTATATTCTTGCAGAGGAGCTCGTAATCCGTGGAGAATACTATGATGCAGTCGTTCTGCTTGAGCAGATAATCCGCATGGAAAACAGCTATTCATATTTCCGCCTTTTTTTCCCGGAAGTACTGGATTTTACCAGAAACATACTGAAACGTCAGATCGAAGGTAATATCAGCGATGAACTGGCGCTCGATGTATGGGAACGTGCGCTTGACCTTGGTTTTGGCAAAAGTGACGATGCTTTCTTTTTGCGTAAAATGTCTGAAGTGTACAAGCGGATGGGTGATACAGGGACAGCCGATATATGTATGGCGGAAGCCGTACGGATTGCGGGGTGAAGCCATACATATATCTGGATGAATTGGTAAATACAAGAGGTATATATATGATACGTTTGAAAAATGAAAAAGAAATAGAGGGAATACGCAGGTCATGTCATCTGCTTGCTGATATGTTCAATATGGTTATTCCTGAAGTAAAACCGGGTATTTCTACGAAAGAAATCGACGAGTTATGCAAAAAATTTATGCTTTCTCACGGCGGGAAGCCTGCATGGTATCGTGAGAATTTTCCCGGTGCTGCATGTATCAGTGTCAATGAGGAAGTTATTCACGGTATTCCCTCAAAAAAAAGGATTATACAGGATGGGGATATTGTTTCTCTTGATGTCGGAATAGATCTTGACGGTTATATCAGTGATTCGACACATACTGTTATGGTTGGAAATGTAAAACCTGAATGGAAAAAACTGGTCGAAGTAACACGCGAGTGCCTTGCCGCAGGAATAGCCGCCTGTATTGCCGGAAATCGTATCAGCGATATTTCGAATGCGGTGAATAATATTGCGGTAAAAAACGGTTACGGTGTTGTTTATGATTACTGCGGACATGGGGTAGGCCTCGATGTCCATGAAGATCCTAATATACCGAACTGTCCGGGCATCGGCCCGAATCCGCGGATACAGACAGGCATGGTCCTTGCCGTCGAACCGATGATAAACCTTGGAACCGCAGATGTCCTGCTCGAAGATAATGAATGGACTGTTATTACAGCCGATGGAAAAGCTTCAGCGCACGAAGAACATACGCTTGCTGTATTTGCCGATCACACGGAAATTCTGACAGATCTTGATTATAAAAAACAGTCATAACGAGCTGTTTTACAAAACCGTAAAAAGTCGTGATATACTGGAGACATGCAGAAAAAGTATGTCTTCTATTATGGTAGTTGCGTCCTTTTTGCGGTTTTGGTGTTCTGGACGGGTTCCTGCCGGAATGTCAGGCGTGATGCCGTTCATAGTAAAAATGCCCTGATCATTGCAAGTCCGCATCCGCTGGTGCTGATTATCCCTGTCGTAGAAAATTTTGAAAATGAAACAGGTATCGATGTCCGCATAATACAGGGAGGAACCGGTGAAATTATACAGAATATCCGGCGGTATCCTGATTCTGCACCGTATGACCTGCTGTGGGGCGGTTCCTATTCAACGGTTCTGCCCGTCGCCTCTCTTTTTGAAAATTATACCAGTACTAATGAATCTTTTATGCAACCTGTATACAGGAATGTTGAAGGATCCATGAACCGTTTTTCGGATATCCCCAGTGTTATCATGATAAACAGAAAACGGCTTGGTTCCATACCTGTTACCGGATACGGGGATCTGCTGGATCCGCGTCTGAAAGGAACGATCGCTTTTTGTGATCCGGAAAAGTCGTCTTCGGCCTGGGAACATCTGGTTAATATGCTGTATGCTGTCGGCGCAGGAAATCCTGAGAAGGGATGGCCCTATGTAGAAAAATTCTGTTCAAATCTTGACGGTATACTGCTGGATGGGTCGAAAGACGTATATGAGGGCGTTGCAGAGGGCAAATTTACCGCCGGTCTTACTTTTGAAGAGGGAGGAGCAAATTATGCCGTACACGATAGTAATATAGGACTCGTGTACATGAAGGAAGGTGTTGTTTTTACTCCCGATGGTGTTTATCTCCTGAAAAATTCTCCTCATAGTGAAAATGCTAAACGTTTTATCGATTATGCAACGGGCTTTTCCGTTCAGAGTTATATTTCAAAGCAGATGAACCGCCGGTCTGTGCGTACTGATGTGCCGCTGCATAGTCTGTTTCCTTCAAAAAAATCGCTTCCATGTATAGCAGTTAATTATACCTTTGCTTCTTCTCATAAGGACGAATGGATTTTGCGCTTTCATGAAATTTTTGATAATGCACAAAAGGAAGCGGAGTATGAATAAACCTGTTCATTTTCGTGATGAAATCCGCAGATCCTTTATCATTTATGCGCTGGTACCGGCTGTCATTTTTGCCGTCATTCTTATTATCGTTTCCGTACTGATCTGGCACTGGAATCTGTACTGCAAAGCCAGTGATGAAAATACCAAAATTACCGCTTTGCTTGAACGGACCATTGACGCTTATTATACGCAGGCTGAACAACCTTTTCCCGTACCGCCGGCTTCTCTGGAATATGATAACAGCGCGGTTTCTTCAATATATGGGCTGTTAAAAGGGTATATACTGAAACAGCAGGTACATGCAGATTTTATCATCCTTTCTCCCGCGTTCCGTTGTATCCTGCAGGGCGACTCTGAAAACCGCTTTATTGTACCTGTCTGGCAGAATGATTTCCACTGGGGGGCGCTGGGAAGAATGCAGGAACGACCGGGAAGGGCCGTTGTCGAGATTTCATCCGATTATAATGCTGAAGGAATACCGGAACTGATTATAGGCCGTGCGCTTTCATCCGGGAACGGCAGACTTGACGGATATCTGATTTTTACCGTGACGGCTCAGAATATCAGGGAAGCTTTTACTACGATGCTGCCGTTTGCCGTAACTAATGCATGCGGTGTTTTTTTTCTTGGTTCAGGGCTCCGTTATAAGGATCAGTTTGATGAACTTCCTGCCGTATACCGCCGGGACGCAGGGTATTATTTTACCGGGAACGAAGCTGTCCGCCATGGAACTACAGAAGACGGACTGTTTACTATTTATACGTTTGCGGATACCGGGCAGCTGAATACTACTGCCGTAATGATGGTGGTTTTGACGCTCGCTGTACTGGCTTTGATGATCCGGGGTTTTTTTTTCAGTGCTACAAAGATTGCGGGAGAAAAATCGGAAACTATTGATAAGATTGTTGAAGCCTATAAAGAAGTGGAAGACGGTAATTTTGACAGCAGATTGCATGTAGATTCAAATATTGAATTCCAGACTATAGCTGATGCCTATAATGATATGCTTGATAATCTTGCAAGGCTTATTGAAGAGAAAGCCTGCGAAACACAGGAAAAATATATAGCCGAATTGAAACAGCTTGAAATGCAGTTCAATCCGCATTTTATGTATAATACGCTTGAAAATATTAAATTCCTTATCAAGCTGGATCCGGATAAAGCACGGGAAACAATACTTTGGCTGTCTGAGCTGCTGCGGTACAGTATAAATAATGAAATCTCCGTAGTACCGGTCAGTGAAGATTTATATTATATGGAAAATTATCTGCATATACTGAAAATGAGGTTCGGCGAAAGATTCGAGTACCTTATCGACGTCACCGATTCCGCAGCCTCCTGTCTGATACCGAAGCTGATACTGCAGCCGCTGATAGGAAATTCCGTCAGGTATGGGTTTGAAAACAGGGAAAGCGTATGTATCAGTATAACAGCCCGGGCCGTATCGGACAGGCTGTTTATGTCGGTAAAGGATAATGGAGCCGGTATGGAAAAAGAAAAACTGAAAGAGATACATTCACTTTTGAAGTCCGAAACGAACAGAACATCGCATATCGGGCTGTATAATGTACAGCGGCGTATCCGGCTTATGTACGGGAACGGGTATGGAGTGAAGATTGACAGCGTTAAAGGTGAAGGTACGGTGGCAAGACTCGTCCTTCCCGTTGTCAGGAACGGAAAAGTATGACGCAGATACTGATAGTGGAAGATGAGGATGTGATCCGTACCGGGCTTGTGTACACTATCGACTGGCTTTCCATGGGAGCTGTTATTGAAGGAACTGCTGCGACCGGCAGTGAAGGACTCAGGAAGATCCGGGAATTGAAGCCTGATATAGTGATAACCGATATCAGAATGCCGGTTATGAACGGACTTGATATGATCAGACTTGCAAAGGAGCAGGGACTTTCATTTATTCCGATACTTCTTACCAGCTATTCGGATTTCGGTTATGCCAGACAGGCTATAGAGCTTCATGTTTTCGAGTATATCGTAAAACCGGTTGACGACAGCAAACTTTCCGATGTAATAAAGCGCGCAAA
Source organism: Treponema sp. UBA1798 (assembly GCA_002319875.1). Classification (GTDB taxonomy): domain Bacteria; phylum Spirochaetota; class Spirochaetia; order Treponematales; family Treponemataceae; genus Treponema_D. The sequence goes on from DCFS01000048.1 coordinate 18,106, forward strand.
AATACAACTGGACCGGGATCGCAAATACCAGTCGCTCAGTGAAGCCGACGTTTCTGATACCGGCCGTTCCATGCTGATACTGAAAACAGTATCCGAAAATCCGTATATAAATCGCTGCCTGAAATGTATCGAAAAAGAATACTCTCTGCATCCGAGTATTGAACGACTCGCAGCTGAACTGAAAGTAAGTCCGAGTTATCTCAGCAGATTATTTAAAAAAACTACGTCATTGACGTTCCTTGATTTTCTGAACCGTTACCGGGTACAAAAGGCTGTTGAACTGCTTTCCCTGCAGAAGTATAAAGTATATGAAGTTGCCCTGATGAGCGGTTTTTCCGAATATAAACGCTTTTATGAAGTATTCAGATCGTACACCGGTATACCTCCTACCGGATTTGTACAGAAGGGATGCTGCATGATAAAGCGTTAGTCAGGTTTAATCATTACGCTTAAGGCACATAAGTGTAATGATTATGTGTCTTAATCATTACGCTTAAGGCACATAAGTGTAATGATTATGTGTCTTAATCATTACACTTAAGGTACATAAGTGTAATGACTACATGAAAATCTTCAGAGAGGTGACCACTGAGTTACCGGTACAGCATCGTATTGCCGTCGTCAGTCAGATCATATTCCTGTCTGTGTTTTTGTTCATTTTTCGGGATATTTTAGAAGAAAATTACCGTTGCGGGTATGAATTTCCGGGCTTAGAATAATTGTTGAATGGTTGGAATTACCGCGGATAATTTCGTAAGGCAGAATGCTGTTTGTGCATTCTTATACAAATATTATTCAGAGTTCGCTGGTCGGGCACTCTGTTTCGCGCCTTCCCGGTGCGGACAGCAGCTTTACTGCAACTCCCGCTTGACCTTTTACAGGAGGAATGAATGAAAAAAATTGTGGAGATGCTGGCTTGTTTACTGATTGCCGGTTCTGTTTTTGCAGCAGGTTCAAAAGATGCAGGAGCAGGAAAAAAAGATGCAGGTTCTCTGGTCGTGTACGGTTCGTGCGAAGAGGAATATCTCAGCGCCGTATGTGCAAAATTTGAAAAAATGACGGGGATAAAGACAAGTTATCAGCGCCTTTCCGGTGGTGAAGTCGTTACGAAAATAAATGAAGAAAACGGGCACCCCTCTGCCGATGTATGGTTCGGCGGCACGACGGATCCGTACAATGAAGCGGCAAATAAGGGCCTGCTTTACCAGTACAACGCCAAAAATGCAACACATCTTGTCGGCCCCCAGTTCAAATCGAAAGACAATTACTGGTATGGCATTTATCGCGGCATTCTTGGTTTTTTCTGGAATAAAGATGAAATCAAACGTCTGGGAATCCAGCCGCCGAAGGACTGGGACGATCTGCTGAAACCGGAATACAAAGGCCTGATTTCTTTTGCAAACCCGAATACGTCCGGTACCGGCAAACTGATTGTGAATACGATGGTCCAGATGAAAGGCCGTGAGAAAGCCATGGAATATTTCAAAGCGCTTGATAAAAATATCTGTCAGTATACAAAAGCAGGAGCAGGCCCTTCAAAACTTGTTCCGACAGGAGAAGTTGTTATAGGTATCGGCTTCCTTCATGATGCTGTCTACCAGATCCTCGACAACGGGTATACCAATATAGGTATGACATCGCCTGTTTCCGGAACGAGCTATGAAATCGGTGCAACGGCTATTTTCAAGGGAGCAAAAAATCTTGCTAATGCCGGGAAATTCATTGAATTTGCACTTTCTCCCGATTGTGTTGATATGGCACAGGATAACGGTTCTTACCAGTTCCTCGTTATCGACAACGGTAAACCGGTAAAAGCTGCCATCGACGCAGGTCTGGATAAAATCAAAACGATAACGTATGATTTTGATGATGCCGGTAAAAACGGCCCCGCATATGTCAGTCAGTTCTTTGAAGTTATATCAAAGGACGACCGTGTAAAGACGAACTAGTTTTTGTTTTACCGGATGTGGTTTCCCGAATCAGGGCTGCCGCATCCTTATCTTCTATAAATGTTTCCAGGACCATATCATGACTGATTTTCACGGCGGTATCCCGTATAATGCCCAAAGCAAAGCGCTTGACAGGAAAAAACTTTTTGCCGATCCGGTCCTCGTTACCGCAATTATCGGTATTTTTCTGTTTCTGCTGTTATTTATCATTTATCCGCTGTCCATTTTGCTTGTTGACAGCGTGTGTGTAGAAAAAAAACTGACGCTTTCGGTATTTGCCCGCGTTTTCCAGATGTCGGTATTCCGTAAAGCCATTTTGAATACATTGAAATTGGGATTCGTCTCAGGAATTATGGCAACAGTGATCGGTTTTCTCTTTGCCTATGTCGATATGTATGTTAACGTCGGCAACAGGTTTATGAAAATACTTTTCGGTGCCGTTTCAATTCTGCCGGTCGTTTCACCGCCATTCGTACTTTCCCTTTCGGCGATCATGCTGTTCGGACGGACCGGCGTTATTACCCGCGGTGTATTTAATCTGAGTACAACAGCGTTATACGGTCTGCCCGGTATTTCGCTTGTACAGACACTGACATTCTTTCCCGTATGCTATCTGATGCTCAAAGGTCTTCTGAAGAATATAGAGCCATCGCTTGAAGAAGCTGCCAGGAACATGGGGGCTTCCCGGTGGAAAGTGTTTACATCCGTAACACTGCCGCTGCTGCTGCCGGGTCTTGGAAACGCATTTCTGGTTACTTTTATAGAATCTGTTGCGGATTTCGCAAATCCGATGATTATAGGCGGAAACTTTGATACGCTTGCAACTTCAATTTATCTGCAGTTAACCGGTGCATATGACAAGAGCGGCGCAACGGCGATGGCTGTCGTCCTTCTGGCGATTTCAATGGGCCTGTTCATACTTGAACGCTACTGGCTGGAGAGGAAATCGGTTGCGACGCTGACCGGTAAAGCTTCCCGGGCACGTGTTCCGATTACGGACCGCAACGTACGGCTCCCGCTTGTTTCATTTTGTACTGCTGTTTCTATTTTTGTTCTTATCCTGTATGTTCTGGTTATATTCGGTTCCCTGTTTAAAATCTGGGGGCGTAATTATAGTCTGTCCTTAAAGTGGTATAATTATATTTTCAAAAACAACGGATATACCGTATTCCTTGATTCCATGTGGCTGTCGCTGATTGCCTCTCCTGTTACGGCATTGCTTTCGATGGTTATTGCCTATCTTGTGGTAAAACGGAAGTTCAGCGGGAAAGGTTTTATGGAGTTCGCTGCCATGCTGGCCATGGCTGTCCCCGGAACCGTACTTGGTGTAGGATTTATCCGCGGTTTTAACAGCGGTTTGTTTCACAGCGGAATTATGGAAGGTCTCTACGGTACAGGAACGATCCTTGTTATTGTATTTGTTGTCCGCTCGCTGCCTATCGGTACCAGAAGCGGTATAGCGGCATTGAGGCAGATTGATAAATCAATCGAAGAGTCTGCCTATGATCTTGGTGCAGACAGTATCAGGGTTTTTCTTACGGTCACGCTGCCCCTCATAAAGGATTCTTTCTTCAGCGGGCTGGTTACCACGTTTGTCCGTTCAATAACTGCCATTTCTGCGGTCATTCTTCTCGTGACTCCTCAATATCTGCTTATTACGGTGAGAATCAACGAACATGCTGAAAAAGGCAACTATGGAATTGCATGTGCCTATGCGACGATACTGATAGTTATTACGTATGCGGCTATTATGCTGATGAACCTGTTCAATTATAAGTTTGGAACCAGCAGAAAGCCTGCCGCAGAGGAGTAGAAAATGACGTTTGTACCTCCGTATACAAACGTCATTTGGAGTTTGTGCTGCGTCGCAGTGTTTTATCGGCACGAACTCCATTCTGCGTCATCCGTGACGCACAGGCTCTGCCTGACTTTTTAAGGAGTAGAAAATGATAAAGAAACAGCCGAAGGGTGTACGCCTTGAGCACATAACAAAAATATTCAAAGATTATAAGACATCAAAAGATTTTGCCGCGGTGGATGATGTTTCCATTGATATAAAGCCGGGAAGTTTTGTTACGCTGCTGGGACCGTCCGGCTGCGGCAAAACGACAACACTCCGCATGATCGCAGGTTTTGAAAGTCCTGATACGGGACAGATTTATCTCGGTGAAGAATCTATTAATGAACTGACACCAAACAAGCGCGATACTGCCATGGTGTTTCAAAGTTATGCATTGCTTCCCCACTATAACGTATTCGATAATATTGCTTATGGACTGAAGGTAAGGAAAATACCCCGGAATGAAATCAGGGACCGTGTTATGGACATGCTGAATCTGGTTGAGCTGCAGGGACTTGAAAACCGTATGACCAATCAGCTTTCCGGCGGACAGCAGCAGCGTGTTGCTCTGGCACGTGCTCTTGTTATAGAGCCGGGTGTCCTGCTTTTTGATGAGCCGCTTTCGAATCTTGATGCCAAACTCCGTGTTGCAATGCGTACTGAAATCCGCAGGATACAGCAGACTGTCGGTATCACTGCCGTTTATGTAACGCATGATCAGGCAGAAGCAATGAGTATTTCCGATCAGATAATTATTATGAATAAAGGCCGTATTGCTCAGATGGGGACACCGCAGGAAATTTATTATCAGCCGAAAAGCGAATTTGTTGCGGATTTTATCGGTGAAGTCAACTTCCTTGAAGGTAAAGTTACCGCCGTTGAGGGGAAAATGCTTCATGCCGATGTCGATGGTGTTGATATTACCGCTGATTCTTTTGAGAATCTTGCAGCAGGGGATTTTTGTAAGATTGTCCTGCGCCCCGAATCTGCCGTTCTGGCAGACAAAGGTGTGCTTCCCTGTACGGTTACGCTGTCTACGTTTATGGGGTCATATCAGTATTATCAGGTGGAAGTGAATGGGAAGATGGTTAAAATCACGGATTATAATCCCAAAAATCATAAACTCTACGAAGCCGGGGATACTGCGTATCTGAATTTTGAAAGTCATAACCTTCATATCATGTAATAAAAGAGGTTTTGCCTGAAAGTCAGATGTCGTAAGACGTGTTTTTGTTTTGCTGCAGGATCTGTTTTTCTGACGGGTTTCTCCTTTTGCTAACAGAAAATTATCTTTATTCAGATCATTTTTTTGTAACACTTTTATAGGGGAATTGCTTATTTTAAATGTAGTTGCAAACGCAAACCATATTTGGAGGTTCGTTTTATGAAAACCTGGACAAAATATCTGATAGTAGCTGCATCCGCAGCGGTTCTTTCTTTCGGGCTTGTTTCGCTTTCCTGCCGCGGCGCTGCTGTAAGAGGTTCTGCCAATACCGCATTCGCGGACAGTAACCCTGCTGTTTCAATTCCTTCCGATTCGCTTACTGTTGTTGAATCCCTGCAGAATGCATTCCGTGCGGTGAGCAGCGGCGTGCTTCCTGCCGTTGTTGAAGTTGATATTACTGAAAAAAAGACTGTGCAGGCAAATCCTCTTCAGGATTTACCTTTTTTCTTTTTCGGAATGCCCAACGACAACAGCCAGTCTCAGCCGCGTGAATATGAACAGAAAGGACTCGGTTCCGGTGTTATCGTCCGCCGCTCCGGAAACACCGTATATGTGCTGACCAATAACCATGTCGCCGGAGAGGCGTCACAGATTTCAGTCAAGCTCAACGACGGCAGACAGTTTACCGGTAAACTGGTGGGTGCCGATGAGCGTACGGATATTGCTCTTGTTTCGTTTGAATCCAATGATTCTTCGATTGCAGTAGCAAAGCTGGGAGATTCCGATAAGGTTCAGGCCGGCGATATTTGTCTTGCAATGGGTGCTCCGCTTGGATACAGCCAGTCCGTAACTCAGGGAATTATCAGTGCGACAGGCCGTTCCGGCAGCGATATCGGTAATATCAACGATTTCATCCAGACGGATGCCGCAATCAATCAGGGAAACTCAGGTGGTCCTCTGGTAAACATTTACGGTGAGGTTATCGGCATCGATACCTGGATTGCATCGCAGTCCGGAGGATCTCAGGGAATCGGATTTGCCATTCCTATTAATAATATAAAGAAAGCTATAGATGACTTTATCAAAACAGGGAAGATTGCGTATGGCTGGATGGGTGTCTCCCTTGTGGACATCAATGATGACTATAAGGATTCTCTTGGCGTAAAAGGTGTTGTAGGAGCGTTCGCTTCACAGGTATTTATAGGTTCTCCGGCACAGAAAGCCGGGGTTCAGGCAGGCGATTATATTGTTGCATTGAACGGTCATGATGTAAAAAGTGTTGATCAGCTTGTACGCGAAGTGGGTAATCTCCATGCCGGCGAAACGGCTGCGTTTACCGTAATCCGCGGCGGCAAACGTCAGGACATTCAGGTCAAAATAGAAGAGCGTAAAAAGAGTCTGGAAACTGACAATGCAAAATTATGGCCCGGTTTTATAGCTGTTCCGATAACTGATGAAATTCGTAATGAAATAAAACTCGAAGATAAGAGCGTAAAGGGTGTCGTTGTTACGAATGTTCAGGAAAAATCACCTGCTGCATCGCTTCGTCTGCAGAATGGAGACGTCATTACCGCGGTAAACGGTAAAAAGGTGACCAGCCTTTCGGAATTTTATAACGCGATGGATCTGACAAAGAGTAAATCCATATCCTTTGATATATATACGAACGGGGGAACGATCACAACCAGTACGTATAAACTGGAATAGCATAAAAAAAACAATTTTTGTAAAAACATGCATTTTTATGCAGCGTTTTTACAAAAAACTATTGCATAATAAGTTTTTTTAAGATAGTATCTGATGTGTTGACAGCGAGGTCACAAATCCGGAAGGGTTTGTGACCTTTTTTTTGTGCTGCAGGCAGGGGTTACGTATGGGAGTAATGATTGATTTACAGGAAATTACCATGGCTTATGAGGATGGAAAAACCGTCCTTGACAATATTACGCTTGGAATAAAGGAAGGAAGTAAAACTGTCGTTATCGGACCTTCAGGTGCCGGAAAAAGCACGCTGCTGCGTTGTATTAATCTTTTTGAGCATCCGCAGCACGGACGGGTATTTATCGACGGTGAAGAACTTACGAATCGTCCGGCACGCGATCTTTATAAGGCCCGTCAGTCCATCGGGATGGTATTCCAGGCTTTTAATCTGTATGCACATAAAACGGTACTTGAAAATCTGACGCTTGCTCCGGTTTTGCTGAAGCATGAAAAAAAGAGCACTGTAACAGAACGTGCCATGATGCATCTGGAACAAGTCGGACTGGTTGATAAGGCTTTTTCTTATCCTTCTCAGCTTTCCGGAGGACAGCAGCAGCGTGTTGCCATTGCCAGGGCTTTGAATATGAATCCTAAAGTTCTCCTGTTCGATGAACCTACTTCCGCACTGGATCCTGAAATGATCAGTGAAGTCCTGAATATTATGACGGAAGTTGCAAAAGAAAATATTACAATGGTTTTTGTAACTCATGAGATGGGATTTGCATCCAAAATAGCTGACCGGATTCTGTTCCTTGACGGCGGCAGGATTATGGAAGACGGTACGCCGGAGGATGTGTTCAATCATCCCAGATATGAGCGGACGAAACAGTTCCTCAGTAAAATACTGAAATCGGCTTGATTTTACATGCGATTCTGTTGCATGGAGTATAAATATCGGAGGTATTAGTATGCAAAAAAAACTAGTGAAGATTGTGGCTGTGTGTGTCGTTGTGCTGTCTGCGGTGTGTACAGTCTGGGCGGGCGGAAAAAAAGATGATCCGCTTGCTGCAATAAAAAAAGCCGGTGTTCTGAAAGTCGGAGTAAAGGAAGATGTCCCGCATTTCGGCTATCTGAATCCGGCTACTAACAAGCATGAGGGATTTGAAATTGATCTGGCGCGGGCTGTTGCAAAGAAAATTCTCGGTGATGAGAATAAAATTGCGTTTACCGGTGTGACAGCAAAAACCAGGGGGCCACTGCTCGATACCGGCGAAATCTCGATGGTGATCGCGACATTTACCGTAACCGATGAACGGAAGAAGAGTTATGATTTCAGCGATATTTACTATACGGATGGAATCATGGTTATGGTCAAGAAGGCAGCGGGATATAAAACATTCAAGGATCTTGCCGGAAAGACAATCGGAGTAGCGCAGAGTGCAACCACAAAAAAATCCCTTATGGATGGGGCTGCACAGCAGGGAATTGAAGTAAACTTCGCAGAGTTCCCGACTTATCCTAATATCAAGACGGCGCTTGATTCCGGCCGTATTGATGCATTTTCTGTTGATCATGCGATTCTTCTTGGTTATATGGATGATACGGTTACGCTGCTTCCTGACAAGTTTGCCCCGCAGCCCTATGGCGTTGCACTGAAAAAAGGAAATACAGCTGTGCTGGAAGTTGTGAACAGCGTTATTGCCGATATGAAACAGAGCGGTGAACTTGATAAGCTGCTCGCTAAAAACGGTCTTTAAAGGATTTGAACATGTTTGCCCTTTTCAAGTGGGTGGAGTTATTTGCATCATGGAAAGAATTTGCTGCAGGCTTCGGCGTTACGGTACTGGTATCGTTTATAGCGCTTGTTGCAACTCTTGTGATAAGTGTGACGGCAGGCCTGATCCGTTGTTCGGGTAATAAAATTATTAGAGCATTCCTCCTTGGCTTTATTAATTTTTTCCAGAATACGCCCCTTGTCGTGCAGCTTTTCTTTATGTATAACGTTCTTCCCCGCTTTGGGCTCATGCTCAGTCCTTTTGCGTGCGGCTGTCTGGGGCTTTCCCTGTATACGGGAGCTTTCGGCGCTTCGATTGTTGAGTCTGCGATAAACGCAGTACCTCCGGGTCAGAAAGAAGCGGCGTATTCCCAGGGAATGAATTATATGGAAACTATGGTCTATATAATTCTGCCTCAGGCAGTCAAAATTGCTTTACCACCACTTACCAATCAGGCGGTAAACCTTATTAAAAATTCATCTGTTCTGGAAATGATTGCCGGAGGTGACCTGATGTATCATGCTGACTCCTGGGCAAGCGATACTCAGTATTATGGCCCGAGTTTTGTTGTTACAGGTTTGCTGTATCTGTCTCTTTGTCTGCCGCTGTCAAAGCTGGCAGAACGTCTTCAGAAAAAGGCAGCCAGAAAATGAATGTTGTTTTTACTCCGGAAAATATGATTTTTATGGCTTACGGTCTCGGAATTACGCTGGTTATTGCATTGTTTACCATTGCATTCAGCTTTATATTCGGTTCGATTCTGGGTATTGCCCGTTTTGTCCACCGCGGCTGGTTTTCGAAATTCGCCGGTTTTTATGTTGATTGTATCCGTAATATTCCATTGCTTTTGTTTATAATCGGTTTCAGGTTTACGTTACCGCTGCCTCCGGTTGCATCTGCGGTTACTGCTATGACTGTCTTTACATCGGCAATGATCGCCGAAATTGTACGGGGTGGTCTGTATTCCATACCGGAAGGACAATGGGAAGCCGCTTATTCGCAGGGATTCAGTTTTGTAAAAACCATGATGTATATAATTTTACCTCAGGCAGTAAAAAAAATATTAAAACCGCTCATGGGCCAGTTTGTTACGGCAATAAAGGACACTTCATTTTGTCAGGTTATTGCGGTAAAGGAACTCATGTATTCCGGTATTATCGTAATGG
>DCFS01000164.1 GCA_002319875.1 Treponema sp. UBA1798
CCCGGCAGGCCGTAAAGCCTATAAGGGATCTTTCTGTTGCAATGAAGCGTATACGGAAACAGGATTTCTCCGTCTCTCTTCCTCCGGCCGACAGAAATGAAATCGGCCGGATAAACGAAGGTGTCGGAGATATGCTAGATACTATCAACCGCCTGATTGCGGAATCTGTTGAAAAGGAAAAAATTAAACATAACCTTGAATGGCAGATTCTTCGGGACCAGATCAATCCCCATTTTATTTTCAATACACTTGGCTGCCTCCAGATGACAGCAGCACTCGACGGATCGCTGACTGTAACAGCGGGGCTCAAGTCACTGAGCCGTATCCTCAGGAATGCATTTACACAGGGAAAACAGTTTCATTCACTCCGGACAGAATTTTATCTGCTGACTGAATATATAGCGATCATGCAGATGCGCTACGAAAACCGCATACAGTTTCAGTGTCATGCAGAACCGGAGACCGCAACAGTTCAGATACCCTGTCTTATCATCCAGCCGCTTGCAGAAAATGCTATTCTGCATGGTCTGAGCAGGCGGCTGAACAGAAACGAAGAACCCGCGCAGTTAAAAGTAACCGCTTCGACAAAAAAAAACATTCTCACCATATCCGTATGGGATAACGGCTGCGGCATACCGGCAGACCGGATGAAATCGTTGTGCAGCCAGAAACCAGTCCCTGGGGAACGAAGGCATATCGGTATATCAAATACAGACAGAAGGCTCCGTCTTCTGTACGGCGATAACTTCTGTCTTCATATTGAAAGCGACGGCAGAAGTTATACGGAAGCGTGGTTTTCAATACCGATGGATACCGTATCATGATTCAAACCCTGATCGTAGATGATGAACCGCTGTTCAGGGAAGGATTCAGGAAAACAGTAGACTGGCAGTCGCTGGGTTTTTCAATAAGAGGGGAAGCTATCGACGGACAGGAAGCGCTCGATCTGTTGAAAAACATACAGAATATCGATCTGATTTTTACCGATATCAGAATGCCGGTAATGGATGGGCTTGAGCTGATCCGGGAAATACGAAAAAAAGATAAACGTCTCTATATCGTCGTTCTGAGTGCCTATGACGACTTTCCACTTGTCAGACAGGCATTCCGCGCAGGTGCAAACGACTATCTGCTTAAAGATGATTTTGACAGTAACGATATCATGGAGATCGCATCGGATATCACAGCATACCGGAAGATGACAGAAACCGTTCCCGCAGGGTTCTCCTTCCGGGACAGGCTTTTCGGAGAACGCATTCTGCTTGAATGTATTACAGGGGTGCTTGATCCTTCCGCATACGTATCGCTGAGCGCACCGGAAGAAACGCATTCGTGCCAGGGTCTTTCCGTTGCTGCAGTACGGATCGATACGAAACGGAAATGGGAAACGGTATCAGCTTCTGTGCGAACAGCCTGCTCTGCCGCAGCGGCTGACTGCGGAATAAGCTGCAGTCTCGTACCGAAAATGCCATACGTCTGTGTCCTGGTGGAACGGGATCAGACCGGCAATTCCCCTGGTGGCAGAACAATACAGTTTGGGCGGTTTCATAAAACAGTTCAGGAATATCTGGCAAAAACAGAACAGCTGCAGCAGGGAAATAAGCCGGTTATTACAATGGGAGTATCCGGTGGTAACAGCATCTCCAGACTGGAACAGTACTGGAACGAATGCTGCTATGCGCTCAACTCTTCTGTAATATGGGGCCGGGGCGGAATAATTACGCTGGAACAGGCTGAATCACGGGAATACTGCGGCCAGAAAAAAATTGACAGGGAAAACAGAATCCGGCTCCTCTCTTCATATATAGAAAACTGGGATTTTTTACACCTCGCTGGCGTCACAGGAAAACTGGCGCTTGATCCGCATTTCTGTTCGCCCAACCAGATACAGCAAATCAGAGAACTCTTCCACGCATACTATATCATACTGTCGGTGCTGACCGGATCGTGTCCGGCGGCCGACACAAAAGATTTCCGGAACTGTCTGGAACAGTATCGTACTACCGAACCATACGAGCCGGATCTCCCATCACTCAACAGCTGGCTGAGGATAACATTGACAACACTAGCCGGAACAATAGGAGGATCCAGTCAGCTTGTCCGGCAGGTGGTAGGCAGGATCAATGCAAAATATGCATCAGTTATTTCCGTCAAGGCGCTTGCGTCCTTTTTTTCTGTTAATGCTTCATACCTCAGCAGACTCTGTACAGCAGAACTGGGAATGCCACTTTCGGAATACATTACCAGGATCCGTATAAACAAAGCCTGTGTGCTTATGAAGCAGGGCGGACGACGGTTGTATGAAATAGCAGAAGCCGTAGGATTCCCGAATCAGGAAACATTTACCAGAACATTTAAGCGGATACGGGGTATAACACCAAAAGAGTTTTTTTCCGCACAAAAAAGTGACAAGGTAGATAAATATCAAAAAAAGTAACATTACGTCATGTTCAGAACCGGAAACAGCCTCCTATACTGAATCAGTAACGCTTATGAGGAGGATTTTATGAATATGAAAAGATTTATTGCAGCATGTATCGGTCTATGCACAGTGTCCGTATCAGTATGGGCTAACGGAAAACAGGAAACTAAATATCCGTCGAAAACGGTAAGCCTGATCGTACCGTTTGCAGCCGGCGGTGGTACGGACGCCGTAGCGCGCGCATTTGCAAAATCGCTGGAAAAGCAGCTCGGACAGACTGTAATCGTAGTCAACAAAACCGGAGGTTCGGGAGCTGTCGGTATGACAGCCGGCGCTACCAGCAAACCGGACGGATATACCATTACCATGATTACCAGAGAAATCGTTTCACTACCGCTGATGGGTCTTGCACAGATCAGCGCCGGTGATTTCAAACTCGTCAGACTCGTCAATATGGACCCGGCACTGCTCGCAGTCCGCAAAGATTCGCCCTATCAGACACTACAGCAGCTTATAGGTGATGCAAAAACAAATCCAGGCAAAATCAAGTTCGCCAGTACTGCAAAACCGAATTTCTATATTCTGACTCTTGAAAATAATCAGCAGATAAAATTCAACCAGATTCCTTTCAATGGAGCTGCAGAAGCCATTCCTGCAGTACTCGGCGGTCATACTGATTTCACGATCGCCAATCCCGGCGAACTGGCTGCTCAAATAGAAGCCGGACAGATGCGGGCACTTGCTGTTATGGCACCGGAACGAATCAAAAGCCTTCCGGACGTTCCCACATTTAAGGAATTAGGTGCCAATGTCGTTTCCGGAACATGGCGCGGAATCGCTGTTCCAAAGGAAACTCCCGACGCAGTTGTCCAGACACTTGAAACTGCCTGTGCAGCAGCTATTGCTGATCCCGATTTTATTTCCTTTATGGAAAAAACAAAGCTGGGAATTTACAACCTCGACAGCGCAAAATTCAAAACCTATATTGCCGACGATACAAAGGTAATCAGTGATATCGTAAAAGACATGAAATAAACAGACAAACACATGGAAGCACCTCATCAGAGCGGTGCTTCCCTTTTCAGGAGCCATCCATGCGTATTATCAATATTATCACAGGAATTTTATTTCTATTATTATCGGTATTTATATTTGTATCAACCTTTTTTTTCAAGCAGACACTTATCGCCGACATGTTTCTCGGAGCAACTTTTTTCCCCCGCATTGTTGCAGGATTTATGGCTGTTCTTTCCGGCATGCTTATTGCCGGTCAGTTCTCTCCCGCCGGGAAAGCCGATACCAGAACCGCCGGATTTTTTTTCAACAGAAAGATCCTGAAACCGGTAACCATCATTCTTTTTCTTGCCGTATATCTTGTACTGCTTGATTATCTTGGATTCTTTATTCCGACAGTTGCGCTGTTCTGGTCCGTTCTTCTGTTGTTTAAAGAACACAAAAAATCCTATTACATCACCGGAATAATTTTTGTTGCCGTTATAGAACTTATTTTTTCCAGAGTTTTTCAGGTCCAGCTGCCGGCTGGTATCGTCGGGTTCTAGAAGCCCGCTGATTAATGCACCGGACATTACCCGGTATAAAAATTACTATCTTTTTTTGCAGTAATCTAAAGAATTATATGCTTTTTCAGATTATATAATCCGGGATTTCCTGCAAATAACATGGGACGGCTGATTACGTCTTCAGGATTTTATCTGCATGTCCCAGGGAGAAACATATGTTGTCTTTATTGATGGAAGGTTTCAAATCAACATTTTCCATTCAGGTATTTCCGCTGCTCCTGCTCGGCGTTGCAGGAGGTATCGGCATAGGAGCCCTGCCCGGTCTGACGGCAACAATGGGAGTCGCCATTCTTCTGCCGTTTACGTTCAGCATGCAGCCGGTACAGGGTCTGGCAATGCTTATAGGCATTTATATAGGAGCCATCTATGGTGGATCAATATCCGCTATTCTGCTGAAAACACCGGGAACACCGGCGGCCGCGGCTACCGTATTCGACGGATATACAATGGCACAGAAAGGGCAGCCTCTGAAAGCTCTGAGCACGTCGACTATCGCGTCTTTTATCGGCGGTTTCATCAGTACAATCATGCTGATTACCATTTCACCCCTGCTTGCAAAATTTGCGCTGCGTTTCAGCGCGCCGGAATACTTTATGCTGGCCATCTTCGGGCTGACCATTATTGCCAGTATATCCGGAAAAAGTATTATAAAAGGCTTTCTTGCAGGCATATTCGGATTGTTCGTTGCGACAGTCGGGCTTGATCCCGTTACCAGTTATCCGCGGTTCACATTCGGCTCGATCGCTCTTCTGAACGGACTGAATATAATTCCTGTTCTTATCGGATTATTTGCCGTATCAGAAGCCTTTATCCAGATGGAACAGATGTATGGAGAATCTGCAGGAAAGCCTGCAGCTACCGTAATAGAAGATAAAAAAATAATCAGTCTCCGCGAATTTCTCGGCGTACTGCCGACAATGCTCAAATCATCCATTATTGGAACTTTTATCGGGGCCATTCCGGGAGCGGGAGCAGATATAGCCGCATTTGTCTGTTATAATGAAGCGAAACGTTCGTCAAAAAAATCGGCGCAGTTCGGTACCGGTGTGCTGGAAGGAATTGCCGCACCGGAATCCGGTAATAACGGGGTTACCGGAGGAGCACTGGTACCATTGCTGACACTCGGTGTACCGGGAGATGCCGTTACAGCAATTCTGCTCGGAGCTCTTATCATCCAGGGGCTTACGCCGGGACCGCTGCTGTTTACACAGAACGCAGATGTCGTATACGGAGTATTCACATCAATGATTGTCGGCAATATTCTGATGCTGGCGCTCGGTCTTGGCGGTATCCGTTTCTTTGCAAAAATTGTCAGGGTTCCTAAAAAACTGATTATTCCGATTATTCTGGTTCTCTCGATTATCGGATCATATTCTATGAACAATACTATGTTCGACGTATTGGTCACGTTCGTATTCGGCATTATCGGATATCTTTTTACAAAAGCCGAAATTCCCACATCACCCATTCTGCTTGCAATCATTCTCGGCCCTATGGCAGAAACGAACCTCCGCAAGGCAATTCTGATGTACGAAGGCAGCTGGAGTTTTCTATGGAGCAGACCCATTACTGTTGCATTCATTCTGCTGTCAGTCTTCTCTCTTTTTACGACACTGAAAAT
>DCFS01000063.1:0-10173 GCA_002319875.1 Treponema sp. UBA1798
GGGACCGGAGCCTGTGCTGCAGCAATAGCAGCAGTTCTTGCAGGATACTGCCATCTCAATGAAAATATTACAGTAAAAGTCCGCGGTGGAGATCTTATCGTTAAATACACCGGACCTACAGTCTACCTGACAGGTCCGGCAGAACTTTCATACGAAGGAACAATAGAAATATAGACGGCCATAAATAACTGTGTTTTCTTATTACAGGGAAACACAGTTGCGCCCGGCAGATTTTGCCCTGTAAAGGGCTTCATCGGCCAGTCTTATAAGTTCTTTTCTGTCAACTTCGGAATGAGGAACCATGCAGGCAATACCGATACTTACTGTAATAAAAGGAGCTGCAGAAGACTTGCAGTGGCATATACGCAGAGATTCCACATTCCTGTGAATCCTCCAGGCGACACGGAAAGCACCCTCGATATCCGTATCCGGAAGAAGCACGATAAACTCTTCTCCTCCATACCGGGCAGTAAAATCAAGAGAACGTTCGGGAGAAGACGAAATTACTTTTGCAATTGTACAAAGGCAGTCATCGCCGGCCTGATGTCCGTATGCGTCGTTATAGGCTTTGAAATAGTCTATATCAAGCATAAGAATAGAGATATGTTTACGTTCACGTAATGAATACGAATACATATGCTCATATTCTTCATTAAGCCGCCTGCGGTTCGGAATACCGGTAAGACCGTCACTTTGTGAAAGAAATTCAAGCTCACAATTGGCAGATTCCAGCTGCTGTTTAAAGACAGTAAGTTCCCTGACCTTGCGGGCAAGATCTGCACGCCCTTTCAATGCAACAATAAAAAAGATAAGCCCTATACCGGCTGCGATATAAAGCGTTATAGCCCAGGATCGTAACCAGGGCGGCGACGATACTATCAGAATGACAGACGCTCCGGAAAAATTCCACAGACCGTCATTATTTGCACCCCTGACCCGGAATGTATACCTGCCACCGGGAAGATTTGTATAACCGGCAAATTGTCTGTTCCCACAGGAAATCCAGTCGTGATCGAAACCTTCAAGTTTATATGCATATTCATTTTTGCCGGGATCACGGTAATTCAAAGCGGTAAAAGAAAAACCTATATAATTTTCCCTGTATGAAACATGTATCGTATCCATCAGATATACTGCACGATTAAGCCTTCTCTCTTCATTAAACACCTTGAACCCGGTAATACGTACCGGGGGGATTTCCATATTATATCTGATTTTATCCGGATCAAAGCAGTACAGTGCGTTTGCACCGCCGAAGAACAATTCACCGCTGGAACTCCTGCAATGCCCGGAAGAAAATTCACTGTCCCGGAGATCATTCTGTACGGTAAAAGTTCTGAACTGCCACGTTCTTCTGTCAAGAACAGCCAGCCCCACCTGCGTGGAGACCCAGATATTTCCATGCCGGTCTTCAAGAAGGGCAACCGCAGAATTCGTCGGAAGCCCTTCCCTTCTGCCATATGTAACAAAACCATCGGCATCTATATCATAGCGGGCCAGCCCCCCTCCCGCCAGTGTCATCCATAACATTCCGTAAGAATCAAGAAAAAAAGACTTCAATGAATTTCCAGGAATCGACGCATGGTTATTAACATCATGATAATAATGAACAAAAGAACCATCGGCTTCCATACGGTTAGCACCATTGTTTGTACCAACCCACAACCGGCCGAGGCTGTCATATGCAAGACACGAAACAAGTGGGTCACTCAGGGAATACGGATCAAGAATTGAAGATGCATAATTCCGGAATTGCCCCGTTTTTATATCCAGATAATCCAGCCCGTTCGTATATGTAGCGATCCAGAGATTCCCGCTGGAAGGCTCTTCAAGCATAGAATACACGATATCGGATGAAAGGGAGTTTTTACCGGGGACAGCGTAGTACCGGACAAAAGAGTCTTTTGAGGGAACATACCGGTTAAGTCCTTCATTCGTTAAAATCCAGATCGTTTTTCGTGAATCTTCATAAATATAATTCACAATATCATTTGAGAGACTTGAAGGATCGTGCATATTATACCGGTAATGCTTAAATTTTCCTGTTCTCCGGTCAAGTCTGTTAACACCGCCGGAATATACCCCTATCCAGAGAGCTCCCGTATGATCTTCCAGAACTGTCGTCACTTTCCCCGGCGAAATCGAATCCGGATCTTTAGGGTCATTTTTATAGACTGTATAATTTCCGCTGCCTTTGTCCAGACGATCCACACCGCCGCCATTGGTACCTACCCAGAGATCTCCGGTACGGTCAATAAAAAGTGCATATACGACATCATGACTGAGTGAACAGGATCCTTCGGAATCATGTCTTGAAACAGTCATGGTCTTTGTAACAGTATTGTATTCCCACAATCCGCCACCCCAGGAACCGAGCCGGACGATATTGTTTTCTTTTGCATTCAGACAATAGGAACGTGCATCCGGGATCCGGTGATTCTCAAATAAACCGGAAACAATATCATAACGGGACAGCCCATAATCCCAGGTGGCAACCCAGAGTCCTCCGGAAAGATCTTCAGTAACCGCCATAACTGAATCGGATGGCAATGAATCCGGATCACGGGGATTATGCCGGTGATGTATAAAAGTTCCTGTAGTATAATCAAAACGGTCAAGGCCTCCTCCGGCCGTACCAATCCAGAGATTCCCCTTATAATCTTCGCAAATTGAACGAACCGTGTCGGCAGCCAGACTGGCAGAATCCATATCATTATGAAAGAAACGGCGGAATCTTCCCGTTTTTTCATCCAGGATATTAAGGCCCTTAATCGTTCCGACCCATAAATTTCCACGGGAATCCCGGAAAATCGATATAACCAGATCATTGGAAAGGGAATCATTCGTATTATGATCCGCATGAAAAGCAGTAAAAGATTCCGTTTTAGTATCAAAGCGGTTTAATCCGCCATAGGTACCGATCCAGATAACATCATCAGAATCAAGAAACATTGTCTGTATAAGATTATGCGAGAGACTGTTGGCATTAAATGGATCATTCTCAAAAAGCTTAAAAGACGTACCGTCGTACCTGTTAAGACCATTCTGCGTTCCGAACCAGAGGAAACCGGAAGAATCCTGAACAATACTTGAAACGGATGAACTTGATAACCCGTCTCTGTAATCAATGGAGGCAAATACATTTTCCTTTGCAGAAACAGATACCACTACAGCTACATACAAGAGAATCACACCGGCAATACTATATTGAAACCGTGACGAAAATGAATTCATATTCCCTTCCCGTTTTTCAAAATCAACAATAGCTGTTTTTTAAAATAATCGTATATATTCTAACTCAGGTTATCATACAGAACAAGCCGAATTCCGATAACAAAAGCAACTTCTTGTCCTATCCTATAAAAACAGCTATAGTACCCGCATGGATAACAGACGTACCCTTCAAACTGTTTTTATGTTTGCATTGTTCGGTTTTATGTTTTCTCTGACCGTTTATATGCTCTTTCCTTTTTTTACCGTCATACTATGGACGATTCTGTTATATATTCTTATCGGTCCGTTTCACCGGCGCTGCATTGCCAGACTGAACACGGCAAAACGAACGTATGAAATAAAGCGGCATATTTTAGCAGGTACTTTTTCTGTCGGCATCCTGCTGCTGATTATAGGTCCGCTGACTGCGCTCAGTATACTGCTGATACATCAGCTGGTCTCGTTTCTCCATGAAATAGAGGCATTCATCAAACAAAACCCTGATTTTTTCACAGTTTCAAACGCAGGAAAAGCAATCAGCAATATCGTTGAAAAACTCAGTATGAATTATATTGATCTTGACTCGTTCAATATCCGCGATAACCTGATCAGATTTCTTCATCAGTACAGTTCCCGTTTATTTTCAATGGGAACAACGATTCTCCGCAGTACCGGAAAATTTGTGGTTTCCATGCTGTTTATTTCATTTGCCCTCTATTTTGTCTTTCTTGACGGACAGTATCTTGCCCAGCTTATCATAAAGGCAATTCCGATAAATCCCCGTTATATGTCCGGCCTCATGAAAAAATTCACGGAAATCACCCGTCATTTATTCGCAGGGTATATCCTTGTCGCACTGTATCAGGGAATAATGGCTTTTATCATTATGTCCATATTCCGGGTAAAGGGTGCACTTCTTTTTTCTGTCGTTCTGATGTTCGCATCCTTTATTCCTCTGCTAGGATCATCGCTTGTCTGGCTTCCTGTAGGTATGATGATCTGCTTCACGGAAAATTTTACAAGGGGAATAGTATTTCTCATAATATCAGCGATATGTATCAGTCTGCTTGACAATTTTCTCAGACCCTTGTTTCTGAAAGACCGGATTAAAGTACACCCGCTGATTATATTTTTCTCAATACTGGGCGGACTTAAAGTTTTCGGAATGAACGGCCTTCTGCTTGGACCAATGATTATAATCCTCTTCTTTACCGTACTGGATCTGCTTGTTTCAACAGATG
Source organism: Treponema sp. UBA1798 (assembly GCA_002319875.1). Classification (GTDB taxonomy): domain Bacteria; phylum Spirochaetota; class Spirochaetia; order Treponematales; family Treponemataceae; genus Treponema_D. The sequence goes on from DCFS01000063.1 coordinate 4,455, forward strand.
ATTCTGCCTCAGATAACAGTCAGGAATAGTATAACCGGCCTGTATCTGATAGAAATACAGAACGCTAATAAAAGAGAGATTTTTAACATTTTAAACACTTTTTATTATTTCAATTGATTTTTACTTTTAATTGTGTATAATTTAAATCAACAATCCCATCACAGGCAATGGGGTATGTAGTTGTCTAAAGGTATCGCAGGCAGGGTTTATATCCTTCAGTACGATTCAAGGGACGGGTATAAAACCCCTTCACACAAATAAAACCGGTTTTTGAATTAAAAAATGCCAGTTTCAGCCTTACAGGCCTTTACGGTTAGCAGTAACCGTTACGCTTTGCTTAATAAGACGATGGAGGTTACATGCGATCCCATATTTCGATACAGCTCCGCATTGCAGGTCTTGCAGGTATCTGTCTTGCCGGTATAGCTGTTTCACTTATTATTGTAGGTATATTTTTTTCATTTCATACACAGAAACAGATTGATAAAACAGTGGCGGAGTCCGTGCAGGAATTGACGCTTGCAAGTCTTGGTAATCTCGCCGGAGAACAGGCTGGTATTATCCAGTCAAGATTTGATATCGCCCTTGATGCTGCGCGTACAATGGCAAATACATTTATTCTGACCAAAACCGGCAATACACTACGGTTTAACAGGAACCAGATAAATTCCATTCTGCTTAATGTTCTCGAAAACAATCCCGATTTCAATGGGACTTATTCCTGCTGGGAACCAAACCAGCTTGACGGAAATGATGCGGCATATGCCCATACAGGAGACGGTAACAATCCGGTTACCGGTCGGTTTACGCCATACTGGACCAGAACAGGCAGCGGCAAAATTGCAGTTCAGCCACTGGTAGAATACGACACAGATGCAAAACATCCAAACGGTGTTTTGAAAGGCGGGTGGTACACCGGGCCCCGCTCAAATAACAGAGAAAGCGTACTGGATCCGATTCCATACATTGTCCAGGGAAATAAAGTCTGGCTTGCAACTTTTTCAGTACCGATATCCGACGGAACCAGATTCTACGGTGTTGCCGGTTGTGATTATAATCTTGACTTTGTCCAGAAGATCGCACAGAAGGTCAGTTCTTCTCTTTTCAACGGCAAAAGCAACATCGTTATCATCAGTAACATGGGACTTGTGGTCGCCGACAGCAGCAAGCCGGACACAATCGGTCAGGAATATTTTGATTCAAATAATACCCATGCACAAAAAATGCTGTCAGCCGTACAGAAAGGTGAAAAATTCACAGAAATCAGCAGCGATACCGGAGAAATAACAGCACTGGCGCCGATAAATCTTGGACAAACTGGTAAACCGTGGGCTGTAATGATTAAAGTACCATCTGAAATTGCATTTGCCCAGATAGCTCTTATGAACAACAGTATCAGAAAAAGCAACAACACATCCGTAATGTTCCAGATCATAGCAGGGCTGCTTGCCGTGACAGCAGGGATAGGTATCCTGTGGTTTGTTGCTGCCAGCATAGCAAAACCGATAAAAACAGTTTCCAATACACTGTCAATCATTGCAGAAGGAGAAGCGGATCTTACCAAACGCATCCGTATAGAGCGTAATGATGAAATCGGACGGCTTTCCGAATCATATGATAAATTTGTCGGCAAGCTGGCAGATATTGTGGATACAGTAAAAAAAGCCAGTTCAGGCCTGGAAGTTTCGATTAAAGACCTCAGCGCCTCAGCGGTAAATTCATCTGCATCTCTGAACGAAATAAGTTCAAACCTGAAAAGTATGAAAACGCAGATTGAAAGTCAGGGATCCTGCATTAATAATTCAGAAGAAGCCGTCCAGGGGATTCTGTCGCTTATTACGAGTATGGAAAATACTATAGACGCTCAGAATCAGGCAATAGCCAATTCTTCAAGTGCCATAGAACAGATGATGGGTAACATTTCCTCAGTTTCCGGTACTATGGAACACCTTCACAGCAACTTCCTGCAGTTGAAAGATGTTACCATGATCGGAAAAAATAAGCTCCAGTCGTTTGCAGAAAAAGTTATGATGATCTCCGAACAGTCGGCAAATCTTATGGAAACAAATAATACGATAGCGAATATCTCTTCGCAAACAAACCTGCTGTCCATGAATGCCGCTATCGAAGCAGCTCATGCGGGGGCTTCAGGAAGTGGCTTTAGCGTCGTAGCTGATGAAATACGGAAACTGGCTGAACAGTCGGCAAAACAGTCCCACGAAACAAGTACAAAATTGAAAGATATTAAGCAGATCATCGATGAGCTGGTAACAGCCTCCGGAGAAGCGGAAGCCTCTTTCAGCAGTATACTCGACGGCATAACCAACGTCGATACGCTCGAATCAGAAGTTTCACAGGCTATGGGAGAACAGAATACAGGTTCACAGCACATTCTTACAGCAATAGACGGGCTTAAATCCGTCAGTGTCCAGGTTACCGATACATCAGAACAGATGTCGAAAAAAGCCGAACGTGTTCAGGAAACTATGAAGCAGCTGTTGAATATTTCCGGAGAAATCCAGAATTCGATAGGTGAAATATCTGTCGGTACGGAAAATATAAATCAGGAAATAAATACTGTTGCAGAAAAAAGCCGTGACAGTATACAGCATATCGATTCACTCATACAGGAAACCATCCGATTTAAAGTATAAATCTCTTTCTAAAGCTATGCGGATCATGAAAGAAGGTCTGCTCCGGCTTTTCCATAATAATTCTGCTTCGGGCGCCGGTACCTCCTGCCGGCGCTCTTTGTTTTTGCAGTATGTTTTACCGGTCAGCGGCCATACAGTTCTCAAGAACACGTTCAAGCATATGGTCAAACAATTCTGTTTCATCATCCGTAAAACCCCGGTAAAAAACAGCATTCATTTTTTCTGATATCGCAGGTACCATTGACCTGAATATATCATCCTTGCCGGTACGGCATATAAGTATGACTCTTTTATCCTCCCGGTCGGGAACCCGCTCGATATAGCCGTCCCGCTCGAGACGTTCAAGAATTCCGGTAAGTGTAGATTTATCAAGTCCGGTCTGTTCAGACAGAATCCTCACAGAAACTTTATCATGTTTCCAGAGTACAAATAAAATCCGGCCGCGTGCTCCGGAAAAATCTCCCAGATTATTTTCCCGGAGCAGTGATGACCACACCCGTCCGCATACCTGATGTATCCGGGAAATAAGTATTCCTCCTTTTCTTACCGATATCATTTTTCGTCGCCAAAGTCATGAATAGAAAATCCACCCCAACAGTGAATATGCTCTGAGGTAAATTTAAGCAGTGTATAGTCAGGGTCTGCAGAACCTTTATGATAATAAATACGCCATCCCGTTTGCCAGAAATCTTTTTTTACTGCCCCATCAGTAACCTCTTCTATAATTCCCGTAAGACAGGCTCCCAGAAATTTTTCCGGAATACAGTAATAAAGAGATACTTTCGGATTAAACCGAATCTGTTCTATTTTTCTGGATGATGTATTCGTCGTAAAATATAAGGAAAGTTTCTCACCATCAAGTACCAGAGCTTTATCTTTGAGTACAGGATATTTTTTTTCATCTGCCAGATTAAGCAGCGCCCTGATTTCGGGATAACCAGAGTGATTTACGGTAGCCAGCATAGCGGCCTTAGATTTCTGAATCAGCGATGCAACATCTTTAATATTCATTTATGACAACCTTTAATTATAGTTTGCATACAAACTATAATTAAACAAATCCGCCGTGTCAATCAGGCGGCACTATTACATCACTACATGAAGAATCAGAAAAACGGCAACGACAGCACCGTCAAGAGCAAGCGGTATAAGCCCGTCGATAAACGCCCGGATTCCTTCAAGAAGATAATAATTCAGATAACAGATATAGCCCGCCGCTGTCGCACCAAAAATCAACAGCTTCAAAACGATGACGCTTTTTATTCCGAATCTGCCGGCCGAATATAATATGGAAAGCGCACATAATTCCCCGGCTGCCCACAGCATCATGATAAAAAGTTCCGAAGTTACAGGACGATGAAACAAAAAAATACTGATGCAGAGCAGTACGATATAGAGGATTACAGTGGAAAAGAGAATCTGCCGGGTCGGAACCATTTGGACGGAAGACAGGGGAATACGTATTCCACAGATAAACAGAATTACCGCAGCAATGCCAGTCAGGCATGTCAGTAAAAGCAGAAAGGAAGAAACCGGCGGAGCGCATTCGGAAGCAGGATAGAAAGCGCTTGCCCACCAGGCAATATACAGGAGACTTGTTATCAGCATACATACATTACCGGAAAAAATAAGCCAGTCGCGGATTGTAAAATTACGAAACAGATTCATACTATATACCTCCATGGAAACGGGGAAAACGTTCATGCTTCAGTATATCACCAATGTACTCACAGATATATTCCAGCCGGATAGTACTTCCTGTTTTCTTAACGGTACATCTCTCCGGTTGCCTGTTTGTAAAACATCCTATGCATTTTTTTTCCCAAGGTACTGCGCACTTATTACGGAAACAACCGGAACAGCACTGATAACTGCAAAACTGCCTGTCAATGCCTGAATTATTTCAACAGCCATACTGTTCGAATTCATAACCTGATTCAGCTGCATGTTATAGGTGTAAATCTGAACAAGCATAACAAGCGACGAACCGGTAAACGCAAGAATAAGCGTGTTTGCCATCGTTCCCATCATATCGCGTCCCATATGCATGCCGGATATAAACAATTCCTTAAAGCCTGCTGCCGGATTATTCAGATGGACTTCATTGACTGCGGATGCTATGGACATTGCAATATCCATAACAGCACCAAGTGAAGAAATAAGTACGGCCGCAAACAGCAGACCTCCCAGCTGGAGACCGGAATGTGCTGCTATCTGCATAAGTGAATCGGTATCATCAAATGTAAAACCGGAAACAGCTGCAAGGTTGCAGAATATTGCCTGTATGCAGGCAGAAATACACACGCATATCAGTGTTCCGGCTATTGCAGCCGCAGTTTTTTTCCCGGCACCTCCGGTAAGCGGCAGTGTAACACATGCGGTTACTGTTGCAAGAATGACAGCCGCTGCTTCAGGATGTATTCCCCGATATACAAGCGGTATAAAAACAAAAAGAATACTGCATAATGTAAAGATAATTGCAAGTACAGACCGGAATCCCTGCCTGCCACCGGCTAAACACAGCAGCAACACAATCAGTACAGCAAAAAAACACAAAGGAAACAGCCGTTCAGGTGTACTGACAAACACGTGAAAGGTTTTTCCATCGGCTGTCGAATTAACAGAAACGATAAGATGGCTGCCCGGTGTAAAACGGAAACTCGTATCGTAGTTAAGATAGTTGGTAACCGGAACTGTTCTTCCGGCATACGGCCCCGACAGTATGCGTACGGACAGATCCTGATATCCCGTAATCATACCTTTCTGAGTTTTATGATTCTGTAACTGTTCTGACGGTACAGCAATTACAACTCCTTTCTCAAACGAAACCGTATCCCTGCCTGAAAGTTTATACACGTCATAATACGATGTATGTCTGCCGGCAAGTATACCACAGGCAGCATAGACAGCAACAAAAACAGCAAGAACGATATCTGAAATCCATTTTTTATATTGCATTTAAAATTTTTCCGGGAACATTTTATTACACAGGGGAAGCTTTCCCTTATCCGCACGAATCAACAACCCCGCCCCAAGGGGCGAAGTATGTTGTTCTCTAAAGGTAT
>DCFS01000063.1:10442-11398 GCA_002319875.1 Treponema sp. UBA1798
GCAGTCGGGATTTTATACCCTTCATACGCCCCAAGGGGCAGGGTATTAAACCCTCCGCACGAATAAAGTAATACACAAGTGTATAAAACAGATGTGTATTACATAAACGTTTTATCTGTAGTATCTACCTGATACGACCAGATATTTCTTTTATTTTTTATTAATAGTATACGTATCAATGATGCTGCCGGTATCAGTTTCATACGTAGTAATCTTAAACTGGCTGCCTGTCATCGTTATATAGGAATACGTAGGCTGGTTATTCTGCCAGCCAACCGCACTGAAGGAATGATCTGCACTTGTGTTGTATTTGTAATACTTGCTGCCGGTACCTGAGTCAAGCGTAATGTAAACAGTTCCCTTCGGATTCGTTACTGTATCTGTTTTTACCGTATCAACCGGCATCCCGCTGTACATCTGCCAGGTACGGGTATAATAATGATCGTGTCCATTCATAACCACATCGATATGATATGTATCCATCATTTTTGTCCAGTTCTGACGCATAAACATAACATCGTCATCCGGTTTATTCGCAGCAGCATGATTTGCCTCACTATAAGGAGCCTGATGGAAAGCAACGATTGTCCACTTTACGCCTTTATTGGCAGACAGAGCTTTTTCGATAAACTGGGAATGAGCAGCGGTATCGTAGAAATTGTTGCCTTCAAGTATCATAAACAGCGCAGGCCCATACGTAAACCAGTAATCACCATCATTATTCAGGCTGTTGTTGTTTGAAGTCTGGCCGAGTTCCGAAACATTCGGCAGATTATAATGAAAACTGAAATAACGTCCCATCTGATGATCGTGGTTTCCTTCAAAAGCTGCAAGCTGATATTCCTGCATATAATTTCTGTCTGAGTCAGGATTCAGAAACACTTTGTATTCCGCCTGCTGTTTTGAAAGAGAATCATAATCGTTGACCTGATCCCCGAGCGAAAACAGAAAATTTA
>DCFS01000063.1:11716-12482 GCA_002319875.1 Treponema sp. UBA1798
TCGTGTTCAAGATCGCCGGAAGCTCCCATCTGCGGATCACCAAACGCAGCAAAACTGATACTTGATAGATTACCGGTTTTGAAGGTATAGACACTGCTCCAGATTTTGCCATCACCGACGCGGTACGAATAGGCGGTACCAGAAGAAAGATCACCAACCGTTACTTTATCGGAATATTCACCGGTAGCCGATTCCGCATTTGTCGGTTTATCCTGTACTCCTTCCGTGGCAGATACCGGAAGCACAATACCCGTATAAGTGGAATTCGCGGGGAAACGTCCGTTCTTCACCATCGTTGCTTTAGCCAGTTGTACCTGAGGGGCTAAAGACGAACCGGAAATCCAGTTGAATCTGGCCTCGGAAATATCACTGCCGACACCGACTGTAATATTATAGGGCTGGGCAGGAATGGGCGTTGTCAGAGCTGTCTGATTCTGTGCAACTGCAGAAAAACTAATGACCGCAGTACACACTACGGACATGGTTATCATTTTCGCCGTCTTTAGGGATTTCATTTTAATTCCTCCAGAATTAAATGTATCTGTTTCTCACAGATTACCGGAAACACAGCTCCGGTACAGATGTATTTTTTATAGTACAGCACCGTATGTTTTCGGTAAAAGTTGTGTAAAAATATGATTAAAAAAATAGAGACGTTTTCAAAAACTGCTCAGTACGGATTTATTTTTCCAGCCGGATATTATTTTCAAGATCACTTATATACCGGTCCCTCGAAAAAAGATCCGTGGTACATATCCGGAAAAAA
>DCFS01000081.1 GCA_002319875.1 Treponema sp. UBA1798
CACCCATTGAAACAAGTCCCTGTATAACGGCTTTTTCAAGAGCAGGTCCTGAAATACGGGAATCATGTCCGATACCTACTGTAAGTCCGCTCAGTGATTTCCCTGTATTTTCCGCTAACCATCCGGCAAACGCACAGCCGATTTTATTGCATGCAGTTTCATCCAGGCTGACGTGTTCTCCGGCTATACCTTCGAGCGCTATGCCTCTGATATCACTGCCGTTCTGTAATTTCATTATCGAGGGATCTGTCATTTTATATACCTTCTGTGGTCTGTAATTATTGTATTTGAGACACTTTCAAAAGTCTGTTAACTTTTGAAAGTGTCTTTATAGAGTTTTTCAAACTTCTATATTACAAATATTTGAAAAACTCTATAAAGACATCTGATGTTGCGTTTCCAAAGCTCGTCTGACTTTTGAAAACGCCTCTTTATTATATACATTCCTGTGCGGATCCGGCAAGACTCTCAGGGAAAGCCAGGAGCATGCATATTAAGCCACCGGATTTTAATCAGTATGCCTTAGCAATTACCGGTAAAAACGTGAATGAGGTATTCACCTGCGATTTTTGCGAGACTGTAGATTGTTTTGACTTCCGTTGGTTCCGTTTCTTTCATCTGCCAGCGGGGGAAAAAACGTGTTATATGCAAAGCTGTTTCTCTGTTGACGGAAGCTACCCAGGAGGCAAGCAAACGCATCTCTTCTTCGCTGTCGTTACAGCCAGGCACAATAAGTGTCGTCAGTTCTACATGGCACTGTTTTGAACAGATCGTTATTGCTTTTTTGACTGTTTCAAGATCTCCGCCGAGTGTCCGGTACCATTTTTCCGTAAAGCCTTTCAGGTCTATGTTCATCGCGTCCGTATAGGGTAGTATTTCATCAAGGACACTCTCAAGTACGCAGCCGTTTGTTACTATGACATTTTTCATGTCGTAGTCCCTGACAAATTTTGCCGTATCGCGGACATACTCCCAACCGACCAGCGGTTCATTATAGGTGTAAGCAACGCCTATGTTACCACGGCTGCGTAATGAAAGCGCTTTTGCTGCAAGTTCTTCGGGACTCAGATATTCTGTATAATGTTCGCTGCCTGACTGTGAAATATCAGAATTCTGGCAGAACGGACAACGCAGATTACATCCGTAACTCCCTGCAGAAAGAATGAGACTCCCCGGGAAAAAGAGTACAAGTGGTTTTTTTTCGATCGGATCAAGTGCAAGTGACGTAAGCTGTCCGTAATTTTTTGCGGTAACGATACCATTTTTATTCCAGCGTGCCCGGCAGAATCCTGTTTTGCCTTCCTGCAGTATGCAATGACGGAAACAGGTTTCGCACATCGAACTGTTTTCTTTCATTTTTCCCTCTTATGAAGACAATGAATAATGTATGGATCATTCTTCATTGTTGGTAAATTGAAAATATTATGTTCTGATTGCGATAAACGGTACAAGCATTTCTTTTTCAAGAAGTCCTGCATGAATACCAATAAATTTCCGTATCTCTTCAGGCGTACGGAATATCGATCGTATCCCTGTTGAAACTGCTATATAATCCCCGATAAATTCGCGGAAACGGGGATGCTCAGCGGGAACTTCAGAATCCAGCCGGATGACTTTGTTTCCGAATAATCCGGATGAAATGATTTCTTCATGGTTCATCAGAATAAAATCTTTCCCGAAGTGTTTTTTGAATGCAGTTTCGAACTGACAGCGGTCAATATCCGGTTTCAGTCTGAAAGATACGGCACGCGGCTCTATAGCAGGTGAAACGAGCAGGCAGTTATTGATATCCGGATAATTTGTGATAAGCTCATTAGTCCCGTTTACCTGACCGTGATCGGCAGTTACTATGATAAGTGTATCTTTTACATGTTCAGCGAGATCTGCGACAGCACTGTTGATATGATTCACTTCGGCGAGCGTGTCGATACCGCAGATACCCTCCCTGTGCATATATGCGTCAGGATAAGCCCAGTATGTATAGATATATGATTCTTCATTACGCCGGCAGATATATTTCGTTGCAGCAAAAAGCTGGTCGAACGTAGTAATTCTGTGTGTCCCGAATTCAGAGACCGAATATGCGTGTGCTTTTCCAGCCTTATGTATCCGGTCATAAACAGAAATATAAGGAATTGCCTTCAGTGCATATTTCTGTCCTTTGCTTATGAGCTGTCTGTCGTCGTCAGTGTTCATAAACAGACAGATATTTTTGCCGAGTTCGCTGAAATACAGCCGCCAGCCCAGCCAGCCGTGTTCTGCCGGAGTCATTGCAGACTGTAGTGATGTTGTAGCCGCAGTTGTTGTCGGGGGAAATGTCGATGTCAGTTCCGCTTTCAGGTGGGAACGAAGATAGCTGTCCGGCGGAAGCCAGTCCGCAATGTTTCTGCTTCCCATGGCATCGAATACCATTACGATTATATGTTTATATGGATTTCCCGACGGGGCGCCTTCTTTCAACAGTACATCGAACTCCGGGAGCGTGGTATGCAGCGGACTGACACCGAAATATTCAAGTACGGAATTGGCGAGGTTTACGATACTGTGACTGTAATCAGGATACAGGATATTCATTAATAATGCCGTACGACTTCAAAGCGCTCAAGATCGGGTTTTTCAGCAGGGGCGATGCCACCTTTCCGGCATGCTATATCGATTTGCTCTTTTACGGTATTGACTGTTTCGAGGTTCGGAAGGAGTAATCCCCGTCTGTATCCCTTTGTAACGATCACGCCGTATTTTTTTACGTCAAGTTCTTCACAGGAAGAAATCTTTTCCGTCGGGCCGAGTACATCGACACTGTATACCAGTATATCAAGCTCATCGGGGCTGACCGGCGGGAAACGTGGATCCTGCGTGGAAGCGCTTATTGCATTATGGATTATTTCTTCCGCGACGGTAGACTTTGTTGCGGATATCGTTCCGATACAGCCGCGCAGCTGGCCCTCCTTGTGAATAGAAACAAATGTTCCTGCCTGCCGGTCCAGCATGTCCTGTGAAAGATGCCAGCCCTTGAAACTATCATCATCGCAGACGACATATCCTCCGGTTACTTTCGGAATTTTGCCGGAACGTATATATATTTCAGCTGTTGAACGTGCAAGCGCAACATATTCGTCTTCTTTTTTTTTGTGGTCAGCGATGGATTTTTTCTCCGACAGTTCATACTGCTCAAGAAAATTCCGGCTGCCATCGGGACCGCATGGTTTATAAGTGCAGATGCCGTATCCGACGCCAAAGGGCCCTTCATGTGAGAGAACTTCTGTTTTTACCGCGGTACGGTCCAGCACTCCTGCCATAATGACAAAAGACCGGTGTCCGCATTCTGCTGCGTTTTCACAGAAATCGGGATCGAATTCCATAAGCCTCGTAAAGTCTGCTTTTCCCATTACATCCATGATCCGTTCGTCATATAAAGGCCCGTCCTGCCGGAATCCATACGGCCCGTCTTCTTTCAGTACATGGGAGAGGTCTCCGCTTGCTACATAAACGACGCGCCTTCCGGTTTTTTCTACTGCCTTTGCGATGCATTGTCCGAACCGGTAATGTTCTCTGAATGAAAGGCCTGAAAGTCCGATACGTACAAGCCTGTAGTCCGTATAAAACTTATTGATGAAATACATCGGAACCATTGTTGCGTGATCAAGAGATTTGTCCCGTTCGCCCTTTGTGCCTGCAGGGATTTTTTCTTTTTCAGTTTCGCTGCAGATAGCTTTTACCAGAGTTTCGTCGTAGTCTGTTTTGAATGTAACCTCCGGAGCTCCGAACTGTCCGAAATTTCCGGTTGCAGAAGCTCCCGGGGAAATATGAAAATAATCAGCATACATCACGGAGTGCGGTGAAGAAATAACGAGCGTTTCAGGTTTTAATTCTGCTATTTCCCGGGCGACCTGTAAATATGCATCGATTGTCGTCTGAATCCCCTTTTCCTGTCCGCGTCCTATTTCATGAACGATCAGCGGCGGATGAGGAACCATAAACGCACCAGCAATAGCCATTTTTACCTCCTGAAAATATAACTTTAATTATATCACGAAGTGTTCCGGTTTTTGGGAACTCCGCTGTTTTATATACGGGTTTCTGCCAGAGGGAGCACGGAAGAACGTATGATCAGTTCCGGTGTTATGGAAATATGACGGGGCGTCGTATCGTTACCGGCAATAGCGTAATCAAGAAGATCCATTGCAGCGATGGCAACGCTGCGGATTTTCATATCGATGCTTGTAAGATCGTTGCTGGCAGCAAGGACTGTATTATCGTGACTTATCAGGGATATATTATCCGGAACACGAAGTTTAAGTTTCCTGAAAGCTTTAAGTACTCCCATAGCCATAAGATCATTACAGGTGAAAACAGCAGTTGGCCTGTTACCTGCCCTGAAATAGTCGCAAACCGCTTTGCAGGTACCTTCAATAGAAGATTCTGAATCTCCTTCATGAATATGGAGACTGTGCCACGGATCAGTTCTGCAGCCTGCTTTTGCAAGTTCTTCCTTCCATAATTCTTCTTTCCGTGTATATGAATATCCTGTTTCTCCACTTATAAATGCAATATCCCTGTGCCCCTGTTCAATAAGATAACGCATTGCCGAATGCATTCCAATTTCCTGATTGACCATAATTGTATTAAACGGGAAATCCGCCGGAAACGAATGGACAAGGACTACAGGCAGCAGTTTCTCAATTTTCTTATAAATTTCGATTTGTGTTTTTGCCTCGGCAGGATCCTGCAGTATGACACCATTTAACCCGCGGCTTACAAGATCCATAAGGTATTTATACTCAACAGCCGGTCCGGTACTATGTCCCATATAGAAAATAAAATCCTTTTTCCTGTAACAGTCGGACAGCATATCGGCGAATTCCATTGTATAAGGATTTGTCAGACTGTGTGTTATAACAGCAATGGATTTTGTGGAAATATTCACTATCTGATGGGCCATGGACTCCGGAACATACTTCAACTGTAGTATGGTGCTTTCCAGTTTTTTCTTTGTGTTTTCCTTAACGGCACCTTTATTCAGATATCGTGATACTGTTGCGGTGGACACTCCGGCAGCTTTTGCAATTTCGGTAATTGTCATCGATTTATTCCGTAAGTAACTATAATACTATAGTAGAACATAGAAAACAGCAATAACGGATGTAATAAAGATTATATTCATCAGGAATGTAAAATTTTACAGAACAATGTAAAAAACTTTACATATAGATAAAGCAGTGTTATACTTTGATTATAAAAAGTATGAATATGAAAATGCAAGATGTTTTTTCTGCTGTATTCCGTTCCGGCTGTTCCAGATAAGGTATTTTAATGAGCATCATCTTTGATTCAGTTAAAAAATGTTTCCTGTTGAATACGCCTGGAACTACCTATTGTATCAGACTCTATAAGGAACGTTATCTTTTGCACGGCGGCTGGTTTCATCGCATGGAACAGTGGTCCGACACTTGCGTAATGCCTGTACAGGATCACGCGTTTTCGCCGGTTCCTGCTGATCAGTATGAAGATTCCTGCTTTTCTCCTGATTCCCAGCAGGAAGAATACCCTGTTTCCGGACGTACTGATTTCCGTTCTGCTGCAATTGAAACAGAAATGGCGGATGGTTCGGGTACATTTGATCTTTTCTACGAAGGTTACCGTATAATTCCGGGGAAACCTGTTATTCCCGGTCTTCCGTCTGTTTACGTATACGATAATACGGAAGCAGATACTCTGGAACTTGATCTTCGGGATTCCGAGTCAGGTCTGCTTGTTACATTACATTATTCGATATGGAATATATGCGATGTTATCTGCAGACACGTGACGGTAAAAAATACAGGAACAGGGACAGGGATCTATAAAGGGAAAAATATCATACTCAGAAAGGCGATGAGTACCAGTATGGATTTTTCCGGTTCCCGGTACCGCATGCTGCAGCTGTCGGGAGCTCATGCCCGTGAACGTCATCCGGTATTCCGCCCGCTGATGCCCGGCATGCAGAGCATAGAAAGCCGGCGTGGTACAAGCAGTCATCAGGAAAATCCTTTTGTTGCACTTCTTGGTTATAATGCGGATGAAGAGCAGGGAGAAGTTTTCGGTTTCAGCCTTGTTTATAGTGGAAATTTTATTGCACTTGCGGAAGTTGATCAATTCAATATGACCCGCATCCAGACAGGTATAAATCCCTGTAATTTTACGTGGCGCCTTGAGCCGGGGGAGAGTTTTTTTACACCCGAAACAGTACAGGTCAGGTCGGAACAGGGACTCGGCGGTATGAGCAGGATCTATCACTGGCTCTACAGGGAGCATCTCTGCCGGGGCCGGTGGCGGGATGCGGACAGGCCTGTCGCAATTAATAACTGGGAAGCTACATTTTTCGATTTTACGGAAGATAAACTGGTTAAAATAGCAAAAGCTGCAGCAGACACCGGTGTCGAACTGTTTGTCCTTGATGACGGATGGTTTGCGAAACGCAATAGCGACCGTTCTTCACTTGGTGACTGGTATGCAAATAAGGAAAAACTTCCCGGCGGACTTAAGTCGCTTGCCGCAAGAATAAAGGGTCTCGGGCTTAAATTCGGACTGTGGGTTGAGCCTGAGATGATTTCACCAGACAGCGACCTGTATCGTTCCCATCAGGACTGGTGCCTGCATATACATAGACGCAGCCGTTCTGTCGGACGCAATCAGTATGTCCTTGACTTGTCCCGTTCCGATGTAGTGGATTATCTGGCAGAGACTATGAGTTCCGTTTTTTCTTCTGCGGATATTTCATACATAAAGTGGGATTTTAACCGGAGTCTCACCGAAGTCGGTTCGGCGGTTGTTCCTCCGGAGCTTCAGATGGAAACATCGCACAGATTTATACTTGGTCTGTACCGGCTGCTTGAGACACTTACAGCCCGTTTCCCGGATATACTTTTTGAATCATGTTCCGGCGGTGGGGGTCGGTTTGATCCGGGACTGCTGTATTATATGCCGCAGAGCTGGACAAGCGATAATACTGATGCACTTTCGCGTGTCAATATCCAGCTTGGGACCAGTATCGTCTATCCTGCAAGCTGCATGTCCTGTCATGTATCTGCTGTTCCGAATCAGCAGGTCGGAAGATTTACGCCGTTCAGTTTGCGTTCGCATGTGGCCATGGCAGGTGTCTATGGTTATGAACTTGATCCGGCAGAAATGCCCGAAGCACAATTAAAGGAAATGAAGGAACAGATTTCCCTGTACCGGAAGATCCGTCATACCATACAATTCGGAAGGCTGTACCGCATTGAGTCGCCGTGGACGGAAAGTTCTGTTGCGGAATGTACAGATTATAGTGCATGGGAATACATAGCGCCGGACAACAGCCAGGTGGTATGTACGGTAGTATGGACATATGCGGAAGCGAATGTGCCTCCGGAAATTATAAAACTGCGTGGTCTCGATGAAAAAACCGTCTATACGGTAGAATACCCGGACGTGAAAGAACAGCCGGGAAAAGGACCGGAAGAAAAAAAACAGAAATGCAGTGGTGCTGAACTGATGTATTCAGGGTTAAGACTTCAGTGTCTGCCTCAGTACGAAGACAGTCTTTTGCTTGTTTTATCTGAATTTGGAGGGTAAAAGATGCTCTTATATTTTATTGACAGGCTTATATTTTGTTACTACATTATATAAAGAATTGGGATAATAGTTTTCAGGGAAAACTAGGAGGTTTTATGAAAAAAATATTATTTCCCCTTTGCGTACTAGCTGTTACAGGCTTAGTAGTTTCCTGTGGTGCCGGTGGTAAGAAAGTCCAGAATAAGGACAAACCACTGGTGTTTTTCAACCGTCAGCCTTCTGACCCGGTAAGCGGTTCTATTGATATGGATTCCATGAACTGGAATGACAAGACCTATTATGTAGGTTTTGATGCAGCCGGTGGTGGTGCAGTGCAGGGAAAACTGATTACTGATTATCTTGCAGGTGCTGATCCTGCAAAGCTTGATCGTAACGGAGACGGCACGATCGGCTATGTTCTGTGCATTGGTGATGTTGGTCATAATGATTCCAAGGCCAGAACCGAAGGAATCAGAAAAGCTCTTGGAACCTGGAATGGGACAACCAATCCAGGCGATGCGAAAGAAGGATCCGTTACTGTTTCCGGAAAAACTTTTAAGGTCGTAGAACTTGAAGGAAAAGCAATGACCGGAACGGACGGTTCAACATGGAATGCAAATGCTGCTACCGATGCAATGACTGGCTGGGCAACAAAATTTGACAAACAGATCGATATGGTCGTTTCAAATAACGATGGTATGGCAATGGGCTGTCTGCAGGCTTCAAACTATCCTGCCGGGGTTCCGATTTTCGGTTATGATGCGAACGCTGATGCTATCGAAGCTATCGGTGCTGGTAAACTGACAGGAACCGTATCGCAGAACGTTGATGCACAGGCTGCCGGTACACTGCAGGTTCTCCGTAACCTGCTCGACGGACTGACCGGTGCTGAC
Source organism: Treponema sp. UBA1798 (assembly GCA_002319875.1). Lineage (GTDB taxonomy): Bacteria > Spirochaetota > Spirochaetia > Treponematales > Treponemataceae > Treponema_D. Next base: position 8,466 of record DCFS01000081.1, read on the forward strand.
GTATATACGAAAGGTATTTCTGAACCAGATGCCAATGGCAACAAGATTTCTGCTCCTATCGACTATAAAGCTGATTCCAAAGCTCTGCTTGCCCAGAATTCCGCTGTCAATGCTTCCAACTGGCAGGATTATAAAGCCGGTAACCGCGATGCAGGCATCAAACAGTCAAAAGCTGCTGAAAAAAAGGTTGAACTGACAATCTATAATTCTGCTGATAACTTCCTTTCTTCTTCGTATGTACCGGCTCTTAATTATTATGCGCCGCTTCTCAACCTCAAACTGTCAATTGTACAGGGTGATGGACAGAATGAATCAAGCTGCCTCGACAAGTTTACAAATCTTGGTAACTATGATGCATATGCGATCAATATGGTTAAAACCAATTCCGGAAAAGACTATACTGACAAGTTAAAATACTAATCGTATCAGATTTAGAAAGGCATGCGGAATTAAAGTCCGCATGCCTTTCTATGTATTTAAAAACGTACCATTATTTTGAGTATTCGAATCGGGCTGCTTTGCAGGGGAATACCGGTTTGTTCTTTTGGTCCATGAGGAGAATTATGGATAACGTAGTACTTCAAATCAAAGATCTGTCGAAATCTTTTGCAAAGAACAAAGTTCTCGACGGGATAAATTTGACTGTAAAAAAAGGAACCGTTCTGGGACTTATGGGAGAAAACGGTGCCGGAAAATCGACGATGATGAAATGCCTTTTTGGTATTTACAGCAAGGATGAAGGTCAGATTCTGCTGGAAGGGAAACTGATCGATTTTAAGACTCCCAAAGAAGCCCTTGAAAACGGTGTCGCGATGGTTCATCAGGAATTGAACCAGTGTCTGGACAGGACTGTTACGGACAACCTGTTTCTGGGAAGGTATCCTACTCAGTTCGGTGTCGTTAACGAAATTAAAATGCTTAAAGACTGTGTCAGCCTGTTTTCTTCGTTAAACGTAAATATCAATCCGAAAACAGTCATGCGTACCATGTCTGTTTCCCAGCGTCAGATGGTCGAAATAGCAAAGGCTGTTTCATACAATGCGAAAATTATCGTACTGGATGAACCGACATCATCTTTAACTGAGCCTGAAGTAAAAAAATTGTTTTCCATAGTCAGCAGCTTAAGAAAAAAAGGTGTTTCATTCATTTATATATCCCATAAAATGGATGAAGTATTCCAGATATGTGACGAAGTCGCCGTTTTACGTGATGGAAAAATGATGCTGACGAAATCGGTAAACGATACCGGGATGGATGAACTTATTTCAGCAATGGTTGGCCGTTCTCTCGATAAACGTTTCCCTGATGTTGATAATACTCCCGGTGATTATTATTTTGAGGTCAGAAACCTTTCTACAAAATACGAACCACTCCTTAAAGATATCTCTTTCAAAGTACGGAAAGGGGAAATTTTTGGTCTGTATGGCCTGGTTGGTGCGGGCAGAAGTGAACTGCTTGAATCGTTGTTCGGGGTCAGAACGATTTTTTCGGGAGAAATAATCCTTAATGGCAAGAAACTCCATTTTAAAAACAGTAAAGAAGCAATGGAGTATAATTTTGCACTTGTTACCGAGGAGCGGAAGCTTAACGGTATGTTCGGTAAAGATACCATTAAATTCAATACGGTTATTACAAATCTGGAAAGTTATAAATCTTTCGGTATCCTTTCAAACCGCAAAATGCAGGAAGCTGCTGACCGCGAGATTAAAGTAATGGGAACCCGGTGTGTTTCTGCAGATGAACTTATAAGTTCCCTCAGCGGTGGTAATCAGCAGAAGGTTATTATCGGAAAATGGCTTGAGCGGCAACCTGAAATATTTCTTATGGATGAACCGACACGGGGAATTGATGTCGGCGCAAAATATGAAATTTATCAGCTGATAATCCAGATGGCAAAGGAAGGTAAGACAATAATTGTTGTTTCAAGTGAAATGCCGGAGATACTCGGAATCACCAATCGTATTGCGGTTATGTCGAACCACAGACTTGCAGGAATTGTTGATACAAAAGATACTGACCAGGAAGCGCTGCTGCGGCTTTCTGCCAAATATTTGTGATGAGGTATACTATGGGAAACAATAAAGAAACTATCCGTATAGATGAAGTAAAATCGCTTGATGAAGACCAGAAGCTTGCCGAATACAGTCAGAAACTGGATGCTTTGCGCTCAGACGGCGTGAATAAGGTATTTTCACTTAAGCAGGAAATTTTCACGCTGAAAAAGAATAAAATGGTTGATCCTGCTACAAAAGCGAAAATTCTTGCAGATCATAAGAGACAGATAGCTGCTGCCAGAAAAATTGAACAGAAAAACAGAGCGGAAGAAGATCAAATTACAAAAGAAGCGGTTGCTTATGCAAATGCCCTGTCCGTTTTATATGAAAAAAAAGTTCATGAAGAAGAATCCGTAAAGGCTGAAGAATATAAAAAAGAATATATTGCCACCATCGAAAAAATCCGCAAAGAATCCGTGGCAAAAGAAAAAGAAATTCTTGGAACTAAATCTGCTACCCGGAAGGAAGATCTTGCGGCACATCGTTATGAAATGAAATCCGCGCTTTTTGATGCAAAGAGCAAATATAACTCTGCTGTAGGTAAATGCAGGGATGCAGAACACCAGGCTTTTGTGGATCATATTCAGAAAAATATCAATCTGCGGAACAGTAAAACAAAATTTTCTGAGAACTTTCAACTTGGCTTAAAAGATTATGCTTACCAGTTTACTCCTCAGAAATTCCTTCTTGCTAATGGTCTGTATATTGCAATTCTTATTTTCTTTATCGTTTGCATTATTCTCGCTCCTCTTTCAGGTAATGGTAATCTGCTTTCCTTACAGAATTTGTTTACCATTCTTGAGCAGTCTTCCGTCCGCATGTTCTATGCACTTGGCGTTGCAGGCCTTATCCTTATAGCCGGAACGGATCTCAGTGTCGGACGTATGGTTGCAATGGGAGCTGTTGTTACAGGCCTGATTCTTCATCCGGGACAGAACATTGTTACCTTTTTCGGGTTGGGACCGTGGAATTTTACACACATGTCAATGGTTTTCAGAATTCTGATGTCGATCAGTATTTCTGTCCTGCTGTGTGTCCTTTTCAGTGCATTTGCCGGGTTCTTTTCTGCAAAACTGAAAATACATCCGTTTATTTCGACGCTCGCTACTCAGCTTATTATTTACGGATTACTGTTTTTCGGAACAAGCGGTACGCCGGTTGGTTCTATTGACGGAAATATCAAGGATATGTTCGGCGGGCGCTGGACGCTTGGTGCCATTAACGGAGACATGATTACGCTTCCGAAACTGATTATTCCGGCTATTATTGCGATTATCATCGCATGGTTTATCTGGAACAAAACGACGTTCGGCAAGAATATGTATGCAGTAGGCGGTAATGCCGAGGCAGCCAGTGTAAGTGGCATCAGTGTATTCTGGGTAACGATGGGCATATTTATTATGGCTGGTATTTTTTATGGTTTCGGAGCATTCTTTGAAGCTTTTAAGGCTAACGCGAGTGCCGGTACCGGACAGGGATACGAACTTGATGCTATTGCTGCCTGCGTTGTCGGAGGCATTTCATTTAACGGCGGTATCGGAAAAATCGGTGGAGCCGTGATCGGTGTTATCATATTTACGGGGCTTACATATTGTCTTACGTTCCTGGGCATTGATACGAACCTGCAGTTTGTTTTTAAGGGGCTTATCCTTATTGCAGCTGTTGCACTTGACAGTGTCAAATATTTGAAAAAGAAATAAAAAAAAGAACAGTTCTGCGATGATACTTCAGCCGGCACTGTATTGTGCCGGCTTTTTTTTACCCGTTCACATGTTTAGCTTCTTTTTTTGCCTTTCGTCTTGCAAGGGCCATTGTCTTTTTTTCTGCAATTCCTTCCATCAATCTTGATTTGATATGCAGAAGCGGTTGTCTGTAGATATAACTGGTCATAGTCGGGAATCTTCTCATAAAACTTTCGGCATTACGCTGATGACGACTGAAGTCCTCGACTTTTTCGAGCAGAGACTGATTGAATTCTTCCCTGTGAAGTTCAGCCTGTTTCTTTACCGATGCCAGCATTTCGGAAATACTGGCATTCTTAAACCAGTCTGCTTCTGAAAATCGCTCCTGAAGAGTTTCCATAAAATCTTTGAGATTTACCATTGTC
>DCFS01000015.1:0-2016 GCA_002319875.1 Treponema sp. UBA1798
TCTTTGAAGAGCCTCATGGCATAATCAGCTGAACAGACATAAAGCGTAAAAATTCCCAGTCCCAACAGCAAAATGACTGAAACAATAAATGCCGTATCGCTTCTGTTATATTGTTCCCGGGGCCGGTCGGCATAGAAATTATAACTATCCATGGAAGTTTTCCTCCAGCCTGGCTGCAACACGTTCCAAACCTATACCATGAGATCCCTTCAGCAGGATAAAATCACCATCAAGCGCTGATTTATAAATCAGTTCCACAATACTCGTAATAGTTCCATCATCATGCAAAGCAAACGATACAACATCAACTGCTGCAGGAAGTATACCACTTTCCGCAGCAGTCTTCATTTCATTACCAACAAGGATGAGCATTCCGCCTGTTTTTTCCAGAAATTCCGAGGCAAGTTTTATGGTTGCTCCATGTGCTTCACGCGAAGCTGCCCCCAGTTCCAGCATATCTCCAAGGACAAAAATCTTTCGACCCGGAATAGAAGCACAGAATTCCAGTGTCTTTGAAAGAGAATCGGGATTAGCATTATAACAGTCTTCAAAAAGCGTAAGTGTACGTCCATCAAGACTGATATATGATATTTTTCCCCGTCCTGTTAACGGCTTAATACATTCGATACCTTTTTTGATCTGTATCGGATCAACACCAAGACACCGCGCAAGAGAAACCGCTGCAACAGCATTTGAATAATTATATTTTCCGGGCAGCGACAGCGTTATTTCAATTCCATCAACGGAAAACACAGTACCCTCTATGCCTTTGTCCTTAATAAATCTTATTCCACAGACAGCGGCATCAGAAGGATCCGTACCATAATACACAATTCTACCATTTACACCGGAAGCGAGGAATTCAGCAAAATCATCTTTCGCAGGAATAAAAGCAGCACCGTGATTATCTATATATGAAAAGATTTTCTTTTTTTCATCTGCAATATTCTGCCGGGATCCAAGAATTCCGATATGAGCGGTACCTATATTGGTAATTACAGCATATTGAGGACGAAGGACAGCCGCGATTTCCCCTATCTCATTACGGCGGTTCATTCCCATCTCGAAAAGTCCTATCTCTGTATCAGCTCCGATCTTAAATACTGAAAGAGGCAGTCCTGTTTCGGAATTCAGATTTCCTTCGTTACAGACAACACGATACTTCTGTCTGAGAATGGCAGCCGCGATTTCCTTTGTGGTAGTTTTACCACTTGATCCGGTTATTCCTATACGAATCAGATTCTGAAACTGACGTACATATGCAGATGCAGCGTTCTGCAAAGCAGCCAGCGTATTGGGTACTGTTATAAAAGCCGTATGTTTTGCATACGCCAGATCTTTATAAGCTTCCGTATTTTTTACATATTCACTTTCCGCAATAAAAACTATAGAAGCCCCATTTTTCAGAGCTTCCGGAATATATCTATGCCCATCCTGAAACTCACCAATAAGGGGAACAAACAGCGCTCCCGGGATCACGTTACGGCTGTCAGTTGCAACAGAAGTAAAGACGATTTCTTCGTTCCCGGAGTATGGCAAAACATTTCCTCTTACCGCAACAACGAGTTCACTAAATTTCAGCAGGCTTCTTTTTTTATTATTCATTCCACAATGCTCACTTCACCGAAGAATTCATTTCAACACGTATTATTTCATCACTTTGTGCTTTATGCATGCTAAGTTCATTTTCCGCAATTTTTTCTATTCGGTCAGAACTGGAAAGCATGCTTATATCCGTAATGAGCTGTTTATTTTGTTCTACAAGTTCTATCTGCTTTCTCTCAAGGTCGGTAACATCCTGTTCCAGGTTCTCATAACGACGGGTCTGGATACTGTCGACAATCAGCAGCACCGGTATTGCAGCAGCGCACAAAAAAACAAGGATCAGTTTTATTGTATTGGCAAATCTCTGTTTATTCATATTTTTCCCTCGCAAATACCGGACAAATGCATATCTGTAGCATTACGAAGTTTTCTCACAACACGCAATTTAGCGCTTCGGGAAGGAGAATTCTG
>DCFS01000015.1:2345-29936 GCA_002319875.1 Treponema sp. UBA1798
CCTCCGCAGACACAGACAGGAATTTCCGGAGGGCATACGCATTGTTTCCCAAGATTGCGGAAATAATTTTTTACGATACGATCTTCCAGAGAATGAAACGTAATTACTCCCATTTTTCCACCAACTTCCAGAATATTAAATGCAGCATGAATAGCTGCCGGCAGACGTTTGAGTTCACTGTTTACTGCAATACGGAGGGCCTGGAATGTACGGGTTGCAGGATGAATTTTACCATACCGATATGCTGCAGGAACAGCACTATATATAATATCGGCAAGAGCTCTTGATGATACAATGTTTCCAGTACTGCGTGCTTCAATAATCGCCTTTGCAATACGCCGGCTGTATTTTTCTTCCGCATACAAGTATAGCAAATCAGCAAGTTCTGATTCCTTCAATGTATTAACAATATCTGCTGCAGATTCACCTTCTGAGGGATCAAGGCGCATATCCAGGGGTTCATCACTCTGAAATGAAAACCCTCTTCCTGATCTCGCATAATGATATGAAGAAATTCCCAGGTCAAAGAGAATGATATCCGGGCGGGGCAAATTCTCAGAATATGTCTTATAAAAATCATTAAACCAGCCATTATAAAATTGCATCCGTTCACCGAACGGCGCCAGCCTTTCTTTTGCCCGTGCCTGTATGGAACGGTCTGCATCAATACCGAGGATATTCAATCCCGGGTATTTTGACAGGAATGCAAAAGAATGCCCTCCCTCACCAAGCGTTGAGTCTATCATAAAAGCTTTTTTTTCATACGGTTCGCCTTCAGGGCTCAGCCAGAAAAGACTTTCCTTCAGCAGGACCGGAGTGTGGATAATTTCCAAACTTTCTTCCCTGTGAAATACTATGCAATTCCACTTTTAAAAATTTATAGAACCGAGATCTTCTGCCGCTTCACGGTATGAGCTTTCGCTTTCTTCAAGATATGATCTGTATGCAGATGCATCCCAAAGTTCTATATACTTGTTAATTCCCAAAAGTATGCAATCTTTTTCAAGCAACGCATACTCCCGTAAACTTTGTGGGATAGAAAGACGGCCTGCTTTATCGAATTCGATTTCCTGTGCCGGAGCAATAAGCCGACGCAATACAAGCCTGTTTTTTGTATTAAACGGAGATGCCGACTGCATAATTTTTGACGACAGATTCTCCCATTCTTCCGGAGTAAAAAGCCATAAACAACGGTCAAGTGCCTGTGTTACGATAAGAACATTATCTTTTAATTCTCCGCGCATTTTTGATGGAAAGAGGATTCTACCTTTCTCATCAAGCGTATTGCGGTATTCTCCCGTAAGCAAGCTCATACCATTATTTACCACTTATCCCCACTAAATCCCACTTGTTTATTATTTTATTCCACAATTCAATAATGTCAACGCATATTTCATCCGAGAATAAAAAAATACATCTACAGGTGAATAATCCGCAATATAGATGTATAGTAAACAAATGATAAACACCCTGAATGAAAGTTCTTTACACAAAACTCTTAAAACACTCTATGCACTCGACAAAGGAGCAAGGACAGAAGTACAGATTGGAAACTGGATATGCGATATAATAAAGGAAGATGGACATATTATCGAAATACAAACCTCAAACGTATCAAAACTTTTACAAAAAATAAGGGATTTTCACTCATCCGGGCACAATGTGACTGTTGTACATCCTGTTATTTTTCAGAAGTTCATTGAACTATCCGACCCAAAGGGACATATAATATATAGAAGAAAAAGTCCTAAGCAGGAAAGTATTTACTCCGTTTTACGAGAATTAACAGGTCTATATCCGGTACTTCTTGACAACAGATTTTCACTGGAACTTCCCGAAATAATTATAACAGAATGCCGTACCCAGACCACTGTTCCCGTACAACTAGTAAACAAAAGCAGACGCTTTCTGCGTCCATGGATAAAAACAGACAAAAAACTCGTCTCCATAAACAAAATCTTCACATTAAAAAAAGCAGAAGATTATCTTTCTCTTATTCCGATTTTATCAGTTCCTGAATTTTCAGCAGAAGATATTGCAGATGCATTAAAAAAGGATACAGCATTAGCGAAAACTGCGTACAGACATGCGCACATTCTTCTCTGGATTCTGGCACATATGGAGCTCATAGCATACACTTCGACGAAAAACAGACGCAGGTACTACAAAATCAAACAGTTTTCCTCAAGATAAAAAAAAGCAGCTATACCAAAGTACAGCTGCTTTTTTCAAGGAGTAAAAGCGATTACCAGTTATCGCTCATATCATCCACATCATGATTTTCCATATCATACAGATCTGTTACTGCACGGAGAGCATCAAAATATACATAATATGAACCTATAGAAGTCTCAGGATCACAGTCAATTCTGAACCCGACGATACGTAAGCCGGGACGATCACCATAATAAACACTTGACTGCACAATGCCATGAACGCCGTCCGGAGACGGAGGAATAGCCACAGTCATTTTTTTCCATCCGCTGAAAGCCAGTGTTCCCATATAAAGCTCAAAACTATTGCCAAAATAATCTTCCACAAGAAGTGTCAGCGTATGGGGCATATTCCTGCCAGCGACCCAGACAGAAACAGTCTTTGTAATGCCTTCAATGGGCAGAGGTCTTGCAGCACGCAATGTAATCGAATTAAGACCGCGCCGGAAAAACTCAGCTTTTATACCAAAGACATGAGTATCTTCTCCTGTATCCTTATCATCCTTCAAGGCTTCTTTTCCACGCGGATTACCTTCAAAAAGACGACCGGTTACGACACCGGCATCAGGAGACATATGTACATTCCATGATCCTTCGCGTTCAAATTTATCCACGGAAATTTCCCTTAAAGCTGCAGATCCAGAATCATTTCCAACGATTGCAGCATTGGGATCCGTCAGACTTACCGTTTCCTGTTTGTCCTGTGTAACTGGCTGCTGCACGGCAGCAGCAGGTTGCGCAGCCTGTTGCTGTACAGGCTGTTTAGCCGGTTGCGCCTGCTGTTGTGCAGGCTGAGCAGCCTGCTGCGCAAAAATAATTCCGGCTGAACAAAAAACGAACAAAAGCAGTACTAGATATTTTTTCATTACTGTCCTTCCTTAGCAGTCTGGTTCCCGGTTGCCGGAGCAGCCTGCCCAGACTTGTTTGTCATACCTTTATTACTGAAATCCACTTTCTGCAAATTATAACCATCAAAAACAGTCGACATAGTACCTGCTGTATATTGGAATTTATCAATGAAGAACCGGTAATCATCCGCATATTCATTTCCGTCTGCACGCAGTCTGAAACCTACGAATGACATATTAGCAGGACCTGTATGCAGACGGGACTGCTGACGGATGGAAGACGGCATCTGAACGATAACATTTTTCCATCCGCTGAAAGCCATATTTCCGGCCGGTATTACATGAACCGTACCTTCTGAATCACGTACAAGGACTTCAAGGAAATAAAGATAATTGGAACCCCATACCCAGAAATCAAGTTGTGAAACGACTCCTTCAAAAGGTATTTCATAAGGTTTGTCATCTTTTGACGGGTAAATCTCAAACCAGTTATCGCCTTTGCGGTTATACGCAACCTTAACGCCAAGAATCTGCGGTTCCGGATCGCCTTCCTTTACAAAAGGCGCAAGCGAATTAGAAATCCCCTTGAAATAGGACAGCACAGGATATCCGTCCGAAATAAAACGGCTTGCCTGAACCTTCCATGTCCAGTCCATCTTATCAGGGGTATCAAAGTTATCGATCATTATCGTCTCTACACTTTTCTCACTTGGCTGGCTGAAAAGCGGCGCGCCAAGAACCAAAAGGAGAGCAAGATGTACAAAGACCACAAAGCCCTTTTTCATTCATAACTCCTTGAATATTACATTTCCCGAAAGGGAATGCCTTATTATAATCGGCAGATTTTACCTTAATAATAACATCAATGTGATTATATTTCTTGCAACATTCTTTGTCAAACTCTTTTATCGCTGTTTATATCGATTGTTCTTGAATAATTGCATATTTTGGCATACGATACCTGAAAGCATACCGAACGGAGGTACTATGACAAGTTACAAAGAGTTAGGTCTTGTAAACACGAAAGAACTGTTCAAAAAGGCAATAGCCGGGCACTATGCGGTGCCGGCATATAATTTTAACGACATGGAACAACTGCAGGCCATCATCCAGGCATGTGTCGAAACGAAATCGCCCGTCATCCTGCAGGTGTCAAACGGAGCACGCAATTATGCAGATAAATATTTTCTGCGGAATATGGCCCGGGCTGCAGTCGAGTATGCCCATGAACTTGGCTGCGACATTCCCATCGTACTGCATCTTGACCACGGCAGTTCCTACGAGCTTTGCGTTGACTGCATAGAAAACGGATTTTCGTCCGTTATGATCGACGGGTCAGCCCTCCCCTATAATGAAAATATTGCCCTTACAAAAAAGGTATGCGATTATGCCCATTCGCGGAAAGACTATGTTACCGTCGAAGGAGAACTCGGTGTTCTTGCAGGTGTCGAAGACGAGGTTAGTGCATCCGTGAGCCATTATACCAAGCCCGATGAAGTTCAGGATTTTGTAAAAAAAACAGGTGTCGATTCTCTTGCAATTTCCATCGGTACCAGCCACGGCCGCTGCAAATTCACTCCCGAACAATGTACGCTTAAAGATGGTGTTCTTATTCCGCCGCCGCTCGCATTTGATGTTCTTGAGGGTGTCGAAAAAAAATTACCCGGTTTCCCGATCGTGCTGCACGGTTCTTCATCAGTCCCTGTACAATATGTAAAACAGATCGAAAAATATGGCGGAAAAATTCCGGATTCGGTCGGCATACCGGAAGAGCAGCTGCGTAAAGCTGCAAAATCAGCCGTATGTAAAATAAACATTGATTCCGACGGACGGCTCGCGATGACGGCAGCTATCAGAAAAGTACTTTCTGAGCATCCGGAAGAATTCGATCCGCGCAAATATCTCGGCCCTGCACGTGATGAACTGAAAACTATGTACATGCATAAAAATACGGAAGTTCTCGGGTCTGCAGGTCATGCACTAGACTAACGATGATTTAAAAACTGCATCGGGAAAAAGATCCGCGTGCAGTTTTTAAAATATTCAGCAATGTAAAATTTTTTTGAAGTATGCCGCGCAATACCGGGCTGCATCGATTTGCAGACAGCATAAAACAGCTGCAACTGTGAAAAGCGCCCATGCCGGTAGCCAGATATAGAACGGTAAACCTATATACCAGGCGGTTTCAACAAAAGCAGGCCAGACTGAAGTCCATAAAAGGACACCAGAATAAAGAAATATAGAATGTTTGTCCCTTTCCATCATTGCCTTTACAGCCATCCTTAAGACCGGATCCATGATAAGCAGCATTTCGGCATATAAAACAGGTTTAAAAAACAAAACAAAAAAAGGAAACGTTGTCATTTCACTGATAATTCTGTAAGGCAGGAAAACGCTATAAAAGGAAGAAAACAAGGGAAGAAAACATGATATTTTAAAATCACGGCTGTCTTTCGAAAAAAGAAGGAAAAGGAAACCTGTCAGAAGGACAGGACAGATTGTCTGTGTAAACAGAAAATAACAGAAATTCCTCAAAAAGGAAGCTGAATGAGGTAATGTACTGTAAGAAAAAAGAGCATGCCATGTACATACAAGGACCGCAAGAAAAAAACCAATGAAAAAAACAACCAGATATTTCGCTGAACGGTTGCAAATATAAAAATCAACACACAGGAGCGGAAATATGATCAACAAAAAAAGAAACATGTATTATATGTATCATGAAACAGTTTCGTACTCAAGTACCTGCTGATTTATTTTTAAAATGCTTTACATTTATATGCAATTTCTGATATAATAATGACTACGCTTTATATGTGTGTTTTGCAAGCACTAAGGAGGATCGTTGGCAGACAATAAGGGATTACGGATCAATGAACAGATCCGTGTACGTGAGGTCAGATTGATAGACAGTGAGGGTGCCCAGAAAGGAATTGTTCCTATTATTGAGGCTCTCAGGATGGCTAAAGAGCAAGAGCTCGACCTTGTTGAAGTTTCTCCAACGGCCAATCCGCCGGTTTGTAAGATACTAGATTTCGGTAAATACCGGTTTGAACAGGAGAAAAAGCTTCGTGACTCCAAAAAGAACCAGAAGGTATTGAAAATTAAGGAAATCCGTATGCAGCCTAAGATAGGCACGGGAGACCTTGATACGAAAGCAAAACATGTACAGGATTTTCTGGACGAAGGGGATAAGGTTAAAGTAACGATCCGTTTCAGAGGACGTGAATTAGCCCACACCGAACTCGGTTACGAAGTCCTGAAAGAAGTTATGAAAAGGCTTACTTCAACGTATGTCGTTGAGAAACCTGCCACAATGGAAGGTAAATTTCTGTCAATGACAATTTCTGCAAAAGCCAAAAATTGATGAGGTAAAAGCAATGCCCAAGATGAAGACAAAGAAGTCCGCTGCCAAACGCTATACACTTACCGGCACCGGAAAGGTCAAGTACAAAAAAATGAATCTTCGCCATATTCTGACGAAAAGATCCCCAAAGCGGAAAAGACAGCTACGTCATGCCGGGATTCTTGCTGAATGTGAATCAAGAAAGATCCGAAAACAAATGCTGCCCTATGGGTGATGAGGTATAAAAGATGTCAAGAGCAATAGACGGAACAAAACGCAAGAATCGTCGTGTTAAGATTCTGAAACTTGCGAAAGGTTTCAGAGGACGCCGTAATTCGAATTATAAAGCTGCTAAAGATGCAGTAGTAAAATCACTTAGCCATGCATACGTTGACCGCCGCGACCGGAAAGGTAATTTCCGCCGGTTGTGGATTGCACGTATCAATGCAGCTGTTAGAGATGAGGGACTATCATATTCACGTTTCATTGACGGCTGTACAAAAGCCGGAATTGTACTGAATCGTAAGGCCCTGTCAAATATGGCTATCGAAGATCCTTCAGCATTCAAAGCCGTTATTGAATCGGCAAAAAAGGCATTAAAGGCATAATATGATTTCTCTCGATCAAGTTCTTTTATTGGAAAAAAAAGTAGAAAGTGCTGTGCAAAGAATTGCACAGCTGAATACGGAAAACGATGCTTTACGCCGGAAATGCGCTGAGCTCACAAATGCGCTTTCTGAAAAAACGGAGCTACTTTCTACTTTCGAATCTGATCAGAGCAGGATCGAGGAAGGCATACTTAACGCGCTGGACCGGTTGAATTCGGTAGAAAATTCTGTACTGAAGGCAACCGGATCTGTCCACACTGCCCCTTCTGCTGATATTGCTACGGTAATGGGGAATCGTCCGGTTGAAACCGGGACGGCTTCCGACGTTACCATACAACAGCAGGAGCCTCATATTCCGCCGGAAACGAATCAAAAACCTGCAGCGGATACAAATGGTCAATTCGATATATTTTAATACTACCGTGGTATGCTATGGGTACACTGAAAATTGATATACTGGGGACATCTTTTGCCATCAGCGCAAATGAAGATGATGCATACCTGAAAAAGCTTCTGAGCTATTATACACGCATTGCTGAGGAAATTGAAAAAAGCAGCAACTTGAAGGATTCTGCACAGATAGCAATTCTTTCAGGCATAATGATCTGTGACGAATTATATAAAGAAAAATCAAAAAATATCCAGAATTCAAAATCAAATGCGAATAATGCGGAGCTCGATGCGGAGGCAGAACGCCTGACTATCGAAATGATAAAAAAAATTGATCAGGCACTTAAGTGAGCATCCACGTATGGATAGACGCTGATTCCTGCCCACGTATGGTTCGTGACTATCTCGTACGATACACTTCCAGACTTCTGATTCCACTTTCTTTAGTTGCCAACAGGGACATACCGTTACCCGGGAAATCTTCCTGTATTTCAATGATTATCTGCAATACAATGCCCGATGCAGCAGACGAATATATCATCTCCCATGCAGGACAACAGGATCTTGTTGTTACGAGAGATATTCCCTTCGCGGCCAGGCTGGTCGCTCTGGACATAACAGTTATAAACGACCGGGGAACGGTCTACTCAAACGAAAATATAAAGGAACGCCTCTCGGAACGGGATTTCAGCTTACAGCTTGCCCGGATAGGACTTACAGAAAATTACTCAGCCCCTTCTTACGGTAAGGATCAATTTTCCGCATTTGCAAATTGTTTTGACAGGGAAATACACCGGCTGCTAAAAAGCTAACCGCTGCTGCTCACGATGTTGTTTTAATTCCTGACATCGTACTCAGATGTAATACCTATACGTACAATATCCGGCGTTCTTCGCTATTTATGTTTCAGGATCATCAGGATAAGCAAGCTGTATGGCACATACACGGTCCTTTACCTGCATAAATGCCATCACTATTTCAGGATCAAAATGCTTACCGGAGTTTTCCTGAATCTCAGCAAATGCCTCATCTATATTCCATGCTTCTTTATAACACCGTTTATGACTCAAGGCATCGAAAACATCTGCAACCGCAACAATGCGGGCAGCAAGAGGTATTTCATCTCCTTTAAAATGTACCCCAGCCTGCAGAGGTTTCCCGATCTCGCACTTTGAAAAATCAATTTTATCAGGATAGCCATTTTCTCCACCGTCCCAGCGCGCATGGTGATACAGAGCAACATCATGTGCCATTCTGTCCAGTTCCGTATCGCCGTCTTCGAACAAGTGGGCTCCTATAATAGTATGCCCCTGCATTATTAAACGTTCCTCGGGTGTAAAACGCGGAAACTTTTTTTTCAGTATAATATCGGAGATCCCAACTTTTCCTACATCATGAAATTTTGCGGCAATTTTAAGATTATCACGGAACTTATGCCACTGATTTTCAGGAATATTATGGTTAAAAGCCCACCGGTCATAAATCTCAATAGCAAATTCAGAAACGCGGGAAACATGAGGATACGTTTCCTTAGGATCTCTGAATTCTGCCATGCGCATCATCCGCTTTACCATATTGCTTGTCAGGTAAGCATGTTCAAGGGCCTGTGTGGCATTCGAAGCAAAATGTGTAATAAACAGTTCCGCATCTTTATCAAACGCAATAACTTTGCCCTTATCATCCTGTGCATTGATTATCTGAAGGACTCCCAGAACTTTTCCAGAAGCAATCTTCAAGGGAAGAGTGTATACGGATTTTGTCCGGTATTGAGTTGTTCTGTCTGTTGACTTGTTAAAAGAGAAAGGAACATCCGGACTGATATTATAGGCATCTTCTATATTAAGAGAGTTCCCGGACAAAGCCACATAACCGGCTATAGAACGTTTATTCACAGGAAAGCCAAAATAGGTATAAGGAAGTTTTTCGCCAGGTTCCAGCTGTGAAAGATGTGTATCGTTCTGAGCATAACGTATTTTTAAGTTACCGCCGTCAACAACATAAATAGATCCGGCATCAGCATGGACGATTGATCTGGCTTCTGTGAGCAGGCGCTCAAGTAACACATCAACATCCTGTATTTCACCAAGCATCTTTTCCATTTCAATAATACGCTGCAACTTTTCTTCACGGCTTATTTTATTCATTCAAACACCCTTACGTAAAGACTGAATTTACCTACTCTGCAATTATAACATGCAGAGGAAAAAAAACAAGAAATACAAGTACTAACCAATACTACCAGTCTTATGTATAAGCGAAAAATACAACGGACCGGCTCCATTTTGCCGGTCCGGCAAAATATGATATCCATATAAAGTCTTCTCCACGCCAGGAGTCGAAACACCAGAAGCTGAAGCTCCTGTAAAAAAATCTGATTGAACAGCATGAAGAGCTGGTATCGTACAGGTTTTAAATCCGTCCTCGGCAGAATCAAATTTCCGGAATATACGTGCGATCATTTCATCGTTCTCTTCAGGAACAAGGGCACAAGTGGCATACAGAAGATATCCTCCGGGAACAAGCATCCGGTATGCAGAGGACAATAGAGCCCATTGTTCGACAGTAAGCGTTCTGATTCTTCCCGGCGACCATTCATCAAGATACTTCCGGTCTGTCAGGACATGGCGTTCAGAAGAACAAGGTGCATCGAGCAAAATACGATCAAAACACGCCGTTTGTCGTGTACACCATTTTGCACCATCACTACAAGTTACCGTAACACGGCTGCGAACCCCGGGATCAAGACATTCATCGCACACACGTACAAGCCGTTGCTTCCGCTCCCGTGATCTGTCATTCGATATAAGGAATGCATCTTGATCCATTCTGGATGCAACAACAAGCGTCTTTCCGCCGGGAGCAGCACAAAGATCAAGGATTCGCTTTGCACCTTTCAAAGGAAGGGTCAGAGCAGCAAGAACACTGCCGGTATCGAGGAAATACCCTTTCGCTCCACCTGCATTCCATTCCATGTATGCAGGTTCAAGAAGCAGAGAATCCCGTAACGCTTTCCAGCGTTCACCGAACAAATTTTCGTAATAGGTATCAAATCCGGAAGCTCCGTGTAATTTTTCCTTCTTCGGCATAGGCAACCTTCAGAAATTTTCCTGATACAAGCGGATACCTTCCTGGCGAGCCTTCGAAAACTGTTTCAAACGCTCTGAAACAGGGGCTGGAATCCGGACATTTATCTGCCAGTTGCCATTCTTGTCACATGACAGGTCAAGGATTTTCTGCTGAATCTTCCATCGTATGATACGCGCAACAGCTTTTTCAACTGTTGCAGCAAAGACCGGATCGCTTTTAGATTTTCTGATAATAATATGAGCAATACCAGCAAAACGCTTTTCGGAAAGCATAATACAATCAACGCCAGCCTCTATCGCCATAACAGCAGCTGTATCAGGCGGGTAACCATTTTTCCGGAGTGCATTCATAAAAATATCATCTGAAAAAACTATGCCGTCAAAATTCATTTGCTTTCTCAAAACATAATCAACCCAGTATTTTGAAAGACATGCCGGAATATCAGCATCATGTGCGGATGTTCTGGCATGAGACATAAGCACTCCGACCGGATTTTCCGAAACCAGAACTGTAAATGGTTCTATACTATTCTTTTCAAGCTCGTCATCAGACCAGTTTATTTCCGGCAGTCCACTATGAGGATCTGTATTCGTATTACCAGGAAAATGTTTCAGAACGCTACCTATTCCGCTGTTCTTATAGCCATTTATCGCCGCCCGTCCATATCCAATAACACTCTGTCTGTCACCAAAACTTCTGCCTGCAAGGAATTCTGCATTCGAATCGGTTCGAATCTCAGCAACAGGCGCCAGATTCAGATGAAAACCAAGTGCCTTCATCTGTTTGCCCTGCAAAAGATACAGGTAATACGCCTTTTCAATATCAAGGCACGCAGCTACCCGTTCACAGGAGGGCAACGGGCCGGTTATTCCCTTCAGCCGGTTTACCGTTCCTCCCTCCTGATCTACTGCAAGAAATGGAGGGACAAGTCCATGCCTGTTACTGTATTCTGTAATAGAATCAATAAATATCATTATTTCTTCCGGAGTATCTGCAATATTATATGAAAAAAAAAGGCAACCCCCGGGAACCATAAAATTTCCCCTTTTCTGCTCACCATATAGTTCGCCTGTACGTTCAACAGGAATAAACTGACGGTTCCCTTCGATATTCACCAGAAAAAGTTGAGCAACTTTCTGCTCATAAGGCAATTTGTTAATATAGTCTTGTATTGCAATTTCTTTCTTTCTCTGTACACTTGTAATAAACTCCTGCATCTGAACAGCTGATTGGCGTTGCAATTTTTCCCGACGTACAGAGCTTCCTTCGGGCAGCATGGGACAAATCGAATTAAAACAGACAAACAATATACACAGCAGATTTTTTTTCTTCATTTGAGCAGTACAGTGGTAAACCAGGGAATATAAGTTACAAGCATGAGAACAGCAAACTGTACCGCTATAAACGGCAGAATACCTTTCACCACACGACCGACAGGTTTCTTAAATGTATATGATGCAATGAACAAATCCATTCCGACAGGCGGCGTCAGGAATCCTATTGACAGATTCATAAGAAAAATTACTCCGGCCTGCACAGGAGATACACCGAAAGAAGCAGCGACCGGCAGCAGCAACGGAGAAACAATCAATATTGCAGAATAAATATCCATCAGACAGCCAACGACAAGCAGCAGAATATTCATCAGGATCAGAAATATATATTTATTCGTAACATAGTATGTAATAAAATCTGTCAGCGTACCAGGAATATCAGCATCAAGAATAAAATACGAAAGTCCCGCGGCTGCACCGAGAATAAAAAGCACGCCGCCTGAAACAGGTATACTGTCTCCTATAACTTTCCAGGTTGTTTCGAATGTAAAATCACGTCTGATGAATGCAGCGAGGCAGACCGTATACAGAACGGCAAACGAAGCAGTTTCAAAAAGGTTGAATGTTCCGGAAAAATATCCGGCGCAGATAAAAACAGGCAGCAATAATTCCCATATACAGTCTTTCACAGCTTTGCCGATTTTCTGCAATGAAAAAGCCGGGCGCTGTTTCTGCCGGTCAAAAATGATCCCGGTAGCAATCATAGCAAAAGACATAAGGCACCCCGGAATAATCGCACCAACAAACAGACTTATCACGTCAACAGAAAAATAGTTTGTCGTTGCATACATAATTATTGCAACACTCGGTGGAAATAACAGTCCCAGAGCTCCACATGCAGTAATAAGCGATTCAGCACGATCCTGCGTATATCCTGATCCGGCAAGAATAATAGATAACAAAGAACCAAGTGCAAGAATAGTAACTCCTGATACCCCGGTAAACGTTGTAAAAAAAACCATAACGAATACAGTTGCAACAACAGTTCCGCCCCGAAACCAGCCGAACATAGCTTTAAAAAGTTCTACAAACCGTCTGCTGGCGCTGCCATGGGCAAGAATGTATCCAGCTATCGTAAATAGAGGTATGGCAGCAACACTCTTGTCCGTCAGGATACGGTATGTCTCAAGTGGTATTACGTCAACATATCCACCTGCCTGTGAGAAAGCAATATAGGTAACGGCACTTATAACCACAAATAACGGCATACCGGTAAAAGCCAGCAAAACCATAAAAATAATCAAAGGGAAAATAAAACGAATTGAAAGATTAAGCCAGACGGTATTCAGAGACTCCAGCACAGGAATATGCTGTATGCCCCTTATGTAGTACATAATGCCTGTTATAGGTCCCAAAGAAACAAATAAACCGATCAGAATACCGGAAATTATGGCTGCAGGATGTTCCTTTGTACGTACAATAAGCATCAGAATAAAGAAATAACATAGTGGCAAAAATATGTAAAAAAATTTAAGAGGTATTCCCCATACAAAACTGGGAAGCTGATCAGGATTTACCGCCTGGCATAATGAATCCAAAAAAAGAGCTGTAATGACTGCTGAAACGCCACAACTGTTCAGAGCTGCAAAAACCGCATGGACTTTCGGCGAAACTTTATCCGAAACAGATGCCAGATTTAAATGCCGGTTATCACGCCAGGTAATCAGTCCCGCAAAACATGAAAAAAGGAATACAAGATTTACAAGAACAGCGTCAGACTCGGGAACCTGAATGTGCAGACCGTCCTGCAGTATTTTAAATGCAAGAGGCAATACTGCAAGAATCATAACAAGCAGTACAGCTGCGCTGTTTTCTATTTTTTTTAACAATCAGTTACCTCTGTTTTTATTCAGGAACATTATTATTTTATCATATAATTCTTTATTGACAACAGGATTACGCGCTTCATACATTTTAACAGAATCGTTTCTGAACGATCTTTCATAAACGCTGTATTCAGACGAAGTCAGTGTTGTAAGCGTACAGCCTGCTTCCTGGCAACGCTTCAGATATTCAGCGTCATCTTTTATCTGATTTGTATTGAATTTAACTTCAGCCTCTTTCACTGCAGCAATCAGAGCGGGCTTGTAGGTTTCAGGTACAGCAGACCATGTCTCCTTTGAAAGAACAAAAGCTGCCATAACCGGACACAGCGGGACATTCAGAATATATGGCAGATTCTTATAGTACTGCGCTGCAAACGCATACATCGGAAGCGTATACAGGCCTTCGATTCCGCCTGGCGTTTTCATACTCTGAAGGAGCTTATCTTCAGGAACATCGAGCGTAAGGAAACCGGCAGCCTTGAATGCATTGGTAAGCGCTGGCGAAGTCAGACTGCCCACGCTGAGCCGCTGGCTTTTCAGTGCCTCCGGGGTCTGCGCAGGTTTTTTTGTATAAAAATAAGCCCAGCCGACACTGAACCAGCCAAGAACGACATATCCTTTATCAAGTATCGGTTTCTGCATCTCTTCTGAAAATTCTTTCAGCACAAGATTTACTTCGTTCTGGTTTCTGAACATGAATGGTACACAAAGCGTAAGGATATTTGATTCAGGAGCAAGTTCGGAAATGCCTATGCTGGTAAAAACTGCCCCATTAATCGGTGGAACCTGTCCCGGACGAACAGAGTTCAGCTTTTGTATCACGCCATCTTCTCCTCCCATAGCAACAGTCCCCATGAACTTGAGTGCTATATCCCCGTTACTTATCTTAAGCCATTTTTGTGCAATTACGTGCTGCTCATCATCCCAGCTTGAACTGCCGGGTACGACCGTTGCCACCTTAATGCGCATCTTCTGCGCAAAAATCGGACAGAAACAGCAAAGAACCACTACAACCGCAAAAATTTTCCGCAATTTCATAAAAAACTCCTTATAAATAACAAAAACAGGAAAATGCATTTACCAGTGCACAAAATAATCGTCTTCAGAAGCCAGAAGGTAACGTGCTTTATTCTGAAAAATAATCGTAGAAAGCCGGGTTGAAGGCTGAGCATCCGGATCGATTGCAAGAGCAGCGTTCAGCGCATCAGAAAAACCCTTTTCATCATTTTTAGGAATACAGATATCCTGCGCATAAGTAATATACGGTCCGGGGGTCAATCCTTCTGATACTTTCATCGCCTGTTCATGACAGTATAGCCCCCGCTCATAATTTCCCCCAAAATCAGACGGCGCACTGACATAGAAAGCCGTCATCAGATCCCATATAACGCCGCTGCTGTAATCAGGGGCAAGTTCAGCGGCCCTTTCAAGCATTGCGACAGGGCCGCGTATACATCCAAGCAGTTCAGGATCAAGAGGATCAAGAGAAAAAGCGCCAAGAGTTCCTGCTGCACACCAGTATGCGGCAGGAACATCAGTCTTTTTTAAATGCGAAACAGCCAATTTAATCGCTGCATCATCACTACCAAGCATTGCACTTCGAAAACCGGGATACCTTTTTTCAAAAACAGCAAGTATATAATCACGTCCCCTCAGATAATGCAGCTTCGCACGTTTATATTCGCTTTTCTTTTTATCAAAATGGGCATCGGTCAGCGTATCTGCTTCAATCTGGATAAAGGCATTCGCATACATGACATTCATCTCACCGCACATGACAGATAATCCCTGATGATCAGGATTACCAGCCTGCATGATTTCATACAATTTCAGCGTTGTCGGGAAAAAGTCTTCCATCAGAATTGTATCGCTTTCACCGGTAATAGCAAACATGGGATCCGGTTGTGAAGAAGATTTTTTTATCGGATTTCCATTTTTATCAGCCCCCGCAAGCAGATCTGAAGCAGCATTACTTCCGGCCTTACGGATCGAAGCACAGGAAAACAAAAGGAAAACAGATACACACACGAATATGTTTGTCAATATTTTCTTACACATTATATAATTATACGAAAATGCCATAACACCGTCAATATTATGACAAGACACATTTATTTGCAATACAGCCGCCGATACTTTATACTGGTAAACATGAAAAAACTGACAATTATTACAGGGGCAAGTTCCGGGATGGGAACAGAATTTGCCCGGCAGCTATCTGCATATTCACAGACAGACGAAATATGGCTTCTTGCGCGCAGAAAAGACCGGCTGGAAACACTGGCAGCAAAACTTTGCATTCCTGACAGGCCTTTACCGCGGGTTGTCCCAGTTGATATTAGCGGACGACAGGGGATTTCCAAGTTTGCAGACCTTCTTGAAGAAGAAAAAAATGCAGATAAAGAACTCGGAGGATTCCGTATCAGTATGCTTGTTAACAATGCAGGTTTTGGTACATACGGAACGTTTACCCAGACAGACCTTGACAGGCAGCTTGACATGATAGACCTGAACTGCACAACTCTTACCGGAATATGCGGAAAAGCCCTGCCTTTTATGGACAGGGGTTCTACAATCATAAATGTAGCAAGCCTTGCATCCTTTCTTCCTCTCGGTAATTTTGCCGTATACGGTGCAACAAAATCATACGTACTGAGCTTTACACTGGCACTTGCTGCAGAAACGTCCGGTAAAGGGATCAAAGTCTGTGCACTATGTCCGGGACCGGTCAGTACCGAATTCGCAGACGTTGCTTCGAACGGAGCACGTAAAACTGTATTGCACGGGCTTCCTGCCGACAAGGTCGTAGCTCACTGTCTGAAACAGGCGGACAGAGGAAAACATACCGCCATTATGGCACTGAAATGGAAATTTAAAGCGTTTGCCAGCAGATTCGTCGGGAAATATACCGGTGCATATATCACTTATAAATTCTGCAGACGTCCGGCCAATCCCGTTTCCTGATACAGGAAGTACTATTGCTTACGGTAAATACTCTGATTCCACATGCCCGAGGGCAAGCAGCATTTTTTCCTTCTTTGCAGGGTCATTATCTGTTAACGAGCGGAGCCGTGAACGTGCTTCTTTCCGCCCGGAGTTTTCCTGGTAGCTGCAGGTACATGTTGCGCTGATATAGCCGCCTTCTTCCGCATGCTGCCTTATGAGATCTACTCCAGCATAATACAGAGGTCTGATGATTGTTACGGGATATTTCTTATACGTCAACCGCGGCGGCATAGTGGAAAGCTCTCCGCGGTACAATACGTTCATAAGCAGTGTTTCAAGTATATCATCAAGATGATGCCCCAACGCTATTTTGTTATAATGGTAAGCAATTGCATACTGCAACAGTTCAGTTCTTCTTTGAGTAGAACACCACCAGCAGTTCATCTGCCGCCCCGGTTTTAATCGTCCCAGCACCGGAACCTTTATATGTTCCGGTATTACTCCCCAATCGGCAAATAATGAAACAAGATCGGAATTAAGTCCGGGAGTAATTTCAGTTTCGATATGCAGCGCCTTGAATTCAAAGCCGGCATTTTTCCGCCTGACACGGTTGGCAAAATATTCTACCAGCGCAGAGGAATCCTTCCCCCCTGATGCACCGACAAGGATGCGGTCACCAGATTCTATCATACGGTAATCAAAAACAGCTTTGTCTATAACCCGGAATAAAAGCGGCTGAGGCATGATAGTAATATACACTTTTTATCATACCTCTGCTATAATTAATAAATGGATCTCGAACTATTACAGTTACGTGCTGCCACGATGCAGCGCATCCGTAGTTTTTTTGTCGGAAAAAATTACCTGGAATTAGATACTCCGGCTCTCAGTACAACACTTATACCGGAAACATGCCTTGAAGTTTTCAAAACTGAATATGTTGAACCGTGGAATGGAATGTCCAGACCTCTTTATCTTGTTCCGTCTCCTGAAATTTATATAAAGCGTATTATCGCACAGCATAAAGTTGACGTTTTCCAGCTTTCGAAATGTTACCGGAATGTCGAATCAATCGGCAGAATCCATAACCCGGAATTTACCATGCTTGAATATTATACAATGAAAGCAGATTACAAAAAATCGGCAAAACTTACCGAAGATCTTTTCCGCGCCATACTGCCGCCCGTACCTGTATCTGGTACAGATTTCTGGAACAGAATCCGGCCGCCATTTATATATCTGACGATGAATGACGCTTTCAGGGAATATGCCGGGTTTTATCTCGCTGATGCCATGGATGTACAGGATCTTGCAGGACACGCAAAATTACTGGGCATAGCGGAACCGGTGAACCACCCCTTTCATACGTGGCCGTGGGATGATTTATATGAACTGATTCTCGTACAATGCATAGAACCAAAACTACCGCAGACAAAACCGGTTGTTATAATGGATTATCCGGCAAAGGTGCCATGTCTCGCAAAAGATATCCCGGGCGCAGGTACACAACCTCTCTGGAAGCAGCGATGGGAACTCTACGTCTCGGGAATAGAAATTGCAAACTGTTACACAGAAGAAGATGACACTGAAAAAGTACATCATTATTTTGAAGAGGAAGGCAGGCTGAAACAACAGACTGCAAAAATCCCGCACGCAATAGATAACGGCTACTGGAAAATATTCCGTGATTTCCCATCATGTTCAGGCGTTGCATTGGGATTCGACCGTCTGTTAGCCGTTATCTCCGGACACAACACGATTTCTTCTGTATTGCCTTTTACACTGTAAATCATTATAATAAGAAGATATCTTCAGATTTTTTTTAGGAGAAAGCATACATATGATCAGAGGCGGCGAAATAAACAAGGGAACGGTTATCCTTATCAAAAACAGTCCATACCTTGTCGTTGAACGGGAATTTGTCAATCCCGGGAAAGGAACAGCTTTTGCACGCTGTAAACTTAAAAATCTGAAAGATGGTTCTGTTCTAACCCAGCAGGTTTTCAAAACACCAGATATGGTTGAAGATGCTGAAGTAGACACAATTTCATGCCAGTATCTGTATTCGGATCAGGATAATCACTATTTTCAGAATGTAAAAACATTTGACCAGATTACGGTACCTGTGGGATTAAATGAGGATCTCAAATATTATCTGCGGGATGACATCGAATATGATATTGTTATCTGGGAAGGCAACCCTATCGATGTCAAAATACCGCAAAAAATGGTCTTTACGGTGGCGGAAAGCGAAAACTATATTAAGGGAGATACTGTCAGCGGTGCTACGAAACCGATCCGGACAGAAACAGGTCTTACCGTGCGCGTCCCCTTATTTATCAAACAGAATGAGAAAATCATGGTAAATACAGAGTCAAACGAATATCTGGAACGCATAAATAAATAACGGCATATTGTTGGAATTTCATGTATTGATCGTACGGCTTTCTCCGTTTCATGACGTTGTAAAGTCGACGACACATCAGTTTCTTTACGGTGAGTGTCGCCGTGTTCTTGATGACAGTTGTATTGATTTTGCTTTTTTTCCATCTGAAGCAGAACGACGGCGCCACACAGGTATAAGAGGGATCAGAAGCGGCCGGAAAGCGGCAGACTTCAATCTTCTTCTCATATCAAACAGTTACGCGGTAGAACTTCTTAACCTTCCCTATATGCTCAAACTTGCCGGGATCCCCTACAGTTCCGATGAACGCAGATTATGTAATTCCGGACCCCTGATGATTATGGGCGGCTCAAACGCATTAGCTTCTCAATCTGTTTTATACAGCGAAACAAACGCGATGGTAGATGCTCTGTATATCGGAGAGGGTGAAAATAATATAGAACATATAGTACGGGAACTCAGCTCAGTTCCGGAAAACAAACGCAGGGAAAAATTAATGTCGCTGCAGAGTGCTGTTACCGGTCTTAAAGTATTCGGTGCCCCGGCAGCTGTTATAAAAAAAGCGATTTACCAGGATACAAAAAGAGAACTGCTTGCAAATGCTGAACAGGCTCTGTTCGATTCATCAGAAGCTTCTACGGTCAGACTGCAGATCGCGTACGATTGCCCGTCATTTTGCACTTTCTGCTTCGAAGGGTGGGAACGAAAGCCCTACCGGGAAATACCGCTTTCTCAGTTAGTAGCAGCAGCAGCCGGCCTGAAAAAAAAGACAGGCGCTGACACACTTGAAATTACCGCTTTCAATTTCAATACCCATGCCGATATTACCGCGCTTATAAAGGAAATGAATAAACTGTATTTTCAGGTAAATTTTATGAGCCAGCGGGCTGATATTCTCGCGGCCAATCCTTCGCTTGTTGTATATGAAACAACGGCAGGGAAACGGCAATATACACTGGGTATCGAAGGTATCAGTCAGCGCATACGATCCTATTTCAATAAGAATCTCAGTGAAGAGACGGCTCTACAGGCTATAACAATACTTCTGAAAGAACCGATCCGGGAAATAAAACTCTTTTACATTATCAGCGGTCTTGAGACAGAGGATGACGCATCCGACTTCAGACAGTTTCTGGCAAAAGTCGGATCTCTCAAAGAGTTGTATAACACTGGCATACGCATACTCTGTTCATTCGGTCTTCTGGTCAGAATGCCATTCACACCGCTCCGCTATGAAAAACTCCTGATGACACAGGAGGAATGGAAACCTGTTGTTGAAATGATACGTCGCACTACAGAAATGGCAAGATATGAATTCCGACTTACCTACCCCTATGATGAATATTTCCTTTCTCAGGCGCTTGTTATGATCAACCGTTATACCGGCACAGTTCTTCAGGAAATGGCCGAAAGAGATTTATTTTACGATCAGGTACTGTCTGAAGGGGCATGGAATTTTTTCAGGGAAAAAACACAGCTGGATGCATCCTTCTCTGCTGAAAAAGATAAAAACTATCATTTTGCATTCGATTTTATTGATTGTCATACGCCGGCAGATTTTCTATACCAGCGGTTTCTCGATGCAAAAAACGGAAAAGAAATGCCTATGTGCCTTGGAACAAAATGTAACGGTTGCAACGCATGTAATGACAGCCAGCGGACTTTTCTGGGAAACCATACCATTGCAATGCCGTCGCGCAGAGATCTCGATGAAGTATCAGTACTTATAAAAGCTAAAGCACAGGCGGAACCGATCTATCTCATAACTGATATTCCCGAAATACAAAATCACGTCAGAAATGAAACGAAAGAAGCCGCTCTCATGCGGCAGTTGATTACTGCTATCGACGAAGGTGTTACCACGGTAATGACTGTACGCGATGCCCTTTTCGGAGGCAAAATGTTTGAAGGCAGATTGCCACACTGGTACGGAAAAACGGTATATGCAGTCTATCCCTTTTCAAACGCACACAGACAAGGTTTGTTTCACAGTTTACAGAATGCGGGCTTTATGGTAAGCGATTCCGAAATAATTCCGGAACACATCAGTATAGAGCTTTCAGATATTTCGGTTACCGACTCCCGGCAACTTGAAAAAACAGCCTCAGATATTCTGGACAACATGCATATGCCGTTCATCCTTTCACGTAAAGATGGAACAACATACTTTACTATCGTACCGAAAGCAATGAAAAAACATATTGTCTCAGAATGCCACATAAAAGCCGGTATCATTTATATTTCCGGATCATGCAAACTGGATCTCTCCTCAATAAGGAAAAGCAGCTTTACAGCAAAAATATCTTTTTAACAGGCACTTTTCTAAAAGCCGGAAAATCTTCGAAGCCTTTCAATTATCCCCGATTACAGACTCAGCCCAGGCGGAAAAGAGCCCGGGCCATACGGCACATTCCTTCTGCACCTGCTCAGGCCGGACAGCCGTCTGCCGGTTTGCAAGGCTTAATCCGTGTACACCTTTAGTAAATACATGATATTCGAACGGAACGTCGTTTTGTGCCAGCGCAGAAACAAAAAGCAGAGAATTCTGTATCGGAACACTTTTATCTGCAGCTGTATGCCATAAAAACGCAGGAGGTACATCTTTAGTAACACGGTTTTCAAGTGATACAAAATTTCTCCATTCGCCGGTCAGATGTTTCTGGCCCAGCAGGTTGCGGATCGATTCTTCATGGCAGTATTCCCCGGACGTTATCACCGGGTACGCCAGCAGCAATGCATTGGGACGAATATCGTCTGCTGCATACGGAAGATACTTCTGCGGCAGTTCCGTATGCCACCACACACCGAGACTTGCCGCCAGATGCCCGCCGGCAGAAAAACCGCAAACGATAATCTTTGAAATATCTACACCCCACTCACCGGAATGGGCACGGACATAATGCACAGCTTCGCAGAGATCAAGGAATGCAGCAGGGAAATCCATAGGTGCACAGGAATATTCAAGCACGCATGCATGAAAACCAAGACTGTTCATTTTCAGTGCGACGGGTTCAGCTTCACGAAAACTCGTATACCGGTATGCACCACCAGGACAGATGATAACAAGCGGACGCCGGCGATCACTTCCGGTCTCCGGATTATTTGCCAATATATAAGTAGTGAGCCGTGGTATAAAGTTATTATTTTCGATCCCATACTGACGATACTGTACCGGCAGCTCAATAATCTGATGAATCATACCTTAAACTCCCGGATAATACAAATTTTGTGATGTAATGCGAAATTTATCAATTTGTTTCCATCCATTTTCTGATACCAGCCACAACATCTGCATCAATATCATGTTCAACACGACAGGCATTTTCCTCTGCCTGGTCAGCAGGAACACCGGTTATTTTGGTCAGAAACTTTGTAAGAAGCTGATGTCGGCTGTATACATCAGTGGCTTTATTCTGCCCCTTTTCAGTAAGCTTTATCATATTTCCCAAGTCGAATATAATATAACCGTTATCCTTCAGTATTGACATCGCCCGGCTTACGCTTGGTTTCGAGACATGCAGCCGGTTTGCAACATCGACAGAACGAACGAAACCGTGTTCCTGTTGCAGAATAAGAATCGCTTCAAGATAGTCTTCTCCGGATTCATACATAGTAAAACCTCCTGTCAACTGATAGTATCCAGTTCCAAAAACAAAAAATAATGCATTATTCTGTGCAAAGCTACAATAACGTTTTCAAGACAAAAAGGAAAGCTCCCCATCTTTATGCATTCCGGCTTCATCCCAGAGCAACATCGAGGACCATCATGAGAATAAAACCGATACCGAATCCCAGCGTACCGTTATTGGAATGCCCGCCTTCCGACGCCTCCGGTATAAGCTCTTCCACGACAACATACAGCATGGCTCCAGCTGCAAACGAAAGAAGATACGGCAGTAACGGAACAATAATACCGGTCACAAGAATTGTACCAACGGCAGCTACAGGTTCAACTATTCCGGAAAGTGTGCCATAGATAAACGATTTCAGTTTTCCGTTACCGTCACCGGCAAGCGGCATGGAAATAATAGCCCCTTCCGGAAAATTCTGTATGGCAATTCCTATGGAAAGAGCGAATGCACCGGTAGTACTGATACCTGCTTTTCCGGAAAGAAGTCCTGCAAACACAACTCCGACAGCCATACCTTCAGGAATATTGTGCAGCGTCACTGCAAGACAAAGCATCGTTGTTTTCTTCAGGCTTGAACGGAGTCCTTCCGGAGCCGCTGTATCCATATGCAGATGGGGAATAATACCGTCAAGAACAAGCAGAAATGCCATTCCTGCCGCAACGCCGACTGCGGCAGGAACAAAAGCAAATTTTCCCAGAGCATCAGAACCGGTAATAGCCGGAATGATGAGCGACCATACGGATGCAGCGACCATCACTCCTGAAGCAAACCCCAGGAGAAATTTTCTTACTGCGAGCCCCAGCCCCTCCTTCATAAAAAAAACACAGGCTGCACCAAGTACGGTACCAAGAAAGGGAATAAGCAGACCGTAAAATGTATTCATGCGTAACAGTATACCACAAAAGAGACAAGGAACGAACCGATAATATCCGGCAGCTTCATTGAAAAAAATCTTCTACATACGCTGTAACGATACCATACGCGCATATTCACCGCCCTGCTTCAGGAGCTGTTCAGGAGTACCGTCTTCGGTCACAATACCATCTTTCAGAACTATAATATGATCCGCTCCCGAAACGGTACGCATACGGTGCGCAACGATCAGAATAGTCTTTCCCCGGATTAATCTTGAAAGGGCTTTCTGAACTTTTGTTTCGTTTTCCGTATCAAGTGAAGCAGTCGCTTCGTCCAGCAGTATGACCGGTGCATTTTTCAGGATCGCACGGGCAATCGACAGCCGCTGACGCTCTCCGCCCGATAAGACAGCACCGTTTTCTCCAATAATGGTTTCATATCCCTGCGGCAGTTTCCGTACAAATTCGTCACACTGCGCTGCAGCGGCCGCTTCCAGTACTTCACTGTCCGTAGCACTGTACCTGCCGATCCTTATATTTTCCATAACAGTATTGTTGAACAGTGTAACATCCTGAAAAACTATCGAAAAAAATTTCAACAGTGTCTCAGGATCAACAGCACGGACGGGTGTATCGCCCAGCATAACGCACCCTTTCCGCACATCCCAAAATCTGGCAGCCAGCCGTGTAACAGTGGATTTTCCCCCGCCGGACGGTCCGACGAGTGCTGTTACCTCTCCCTGTCTGGCCGTAAATGAAACGTCCCGAAGGACTTCGGTTCCATCTGCATAAAAAAATCCGACATGATCAAATACGATACTGCAGTTTTCAGTATGAAAATCTGTCATACCGGTTTGTACAGGCTGTTCATCCAGTTCATGCATGCGGTTTATATTTGTTTCCGCACCGATCATTCCAGCCAGATGGATAAGAGAATTACTCAGCGGATCGTAAAGCCGCGAAACGACGATAAGGAACAGAATAAACAGAGGCAGTGTAATTTCTCCGTGTACCAGCAGGACACCTCCGGTGAATGCCGTAGTGGCGATACCTGTTTTCAGAACCATTTGAGCTAAAACTACAAAAACGCCGACCAGATATTCATTATGGACAGATTTTTTTTCAACCATACGTATTTTTTCATCGAGGCCTGAAAGATATACACTTTCGGCATTGTTTGCTTTCAGATCCCGGACATTTTCAAGACATTCCTGAATACCGTCTGCACAGGCCAGTTTTGCAGCCGTCTGCTTTCCGGCAGACCAGAGCTGTACCTGCTTTGAAAAAATTACGATTGCAAGCGACACCGGAATGACCCAGAGCGAGGCGAACGCAAGTTTTACATTGTACAAAAAAAGGCTCAGTGCAATAATAACAGTCGAACAGACAGATGAATAAAACAAAGGAAACATGTGTGAAAAGTCAGTTTCAAGTACGGCACAGTCTTCCATAATTGTTGTCGTTAAATCTGACAAATCTTTCCGGCCGAAAAATGAAAGCGGAAGACAGCGGAGTTTTTCAGCGAGAGACATACGGCGTACGCCGCTTTCCTTATAGGTGCTCAGATACTGGGCATTGTATTTGAAATAGTTTACCGTATACAGCAGAATAAAAATTCCAACAACAGCGGTTGCATAGAATACAGGTCCCTGTGCTGCTTTCTTTACAATACCACCGGTTCCGGCAGCAGCCGCAGGTAAAAGACGGATCGTGACCATATACAGTAACCCGACAGGAATCATCACGACTATATCCGACAGCGTACAGATGACAACAGCCTTTACAAAATCGACAGCTCCCTGCCGGGACATGGCAAATTTCTTCATAAGCTTTTCAATCATTTTCTTTTCTCCCATACAATATCAGGCTGGAAAGGTATTGAATCCGCAGAACCGGAGCATTCCTTACACATGCCATTCTGCTGCTTTGCAGTATTCAGCCCACATCTTTGGATACAGCGTTCCGTTCTGCAGCAGCTGTTCATGCGTACCTGATTCCCGGATAGATCCGTCCTCAAGTACGTAAATACGGTCGGCGTTCCGTACGGTGGAAAGCCGGTGTGCTATTTTTATTACAGTCCGCCCGGCAGAAAGCTCCGAAAAAGCTCTCTGCATCAGATATTCGTTTTCGGGATCAGCAAAAGCGGTTGCTTCATCCAGAATGACTATGGGTGTATCATTCAGTACCACCCGTGCCAGAGCAATGCGTTGACATTCTCCACCGGAAAAATACGTTCCTTTCGAACCGAAAACGGTATCAACACCCAAAGGAAATTTTCTGAGAATATCATCGCATTGCGCGGCATGCAGTGCAGCAAGTACCTGACTGCGGGTTGCATCCGGCCTGCCGAGACGGACATTTTCCAATATGCTCGTCTTGAACAGACTGGTATCCTGAAAAACGCAGGATACCGTACGCATCAGAACATCTTTTCTGATGCATCTGATATCAATACCACCGATCGTAATCGTTCCATAGTCAGGGTCCCATGCACGCGCAATTAACGACGCAAGAGTCGTTTTTCCACCGCCGGAAGGTCCGACCAATGCTATCGTTTTTCCTGTTGAAGCACTGATTGAAACATTACTGAGTGCCGGTCCGCTATTCCCTTCGTACGTAAATCCGACACAGGACACGCGGATATCGAAAGATTCCGGAGTCCTGATATGGTCGGCGGAAGCTGTCGGCAGGGGCTTCAGACTCAGCAGCGAATCAATGCGGTCCATCGCATCTTTCACTTTCATCGTGTCTTCACTTGCAAACATAATTTTCATAAGAGTCACGGGAATCACCGGCGTAAAAATAACATAGAACAGAAAACCGGCAAGAAAACCGGATGTTGCGGGCATGCCCCCTGAAAAAATGAAAGCACCGGCTATCAGAAATGCAAATACACTGTATACGAGCAGCGTAAAGGCAAGCATCGGCCGGCGCAGCGCATTGGTATACCTGACGACCCAGGAAGAATACCGTTCTACGGAGTTTTTCAGACGGCTGAACGAAAAAGCCGTCTGGCCGAATGTTTTGATAACTGCAACACCTCTGACATATTCGACGGTCTCATTACTCATATCTTCGAGCGCATCCGTATACTGCTTCATGCTTTCCTTCATCCGTTTTCCCGTCATTGCGGACATAACCGCAAACGCTGCCAGCACGGGAACAAGACTGGCAATTCCGAAACGCCAGTCGAACATAAAAAGCAGAACCAGAATGGCAACCGGGGTAACAACTGCTCCCGCCTTGTCGGGAGTCCGGTGTGCGAGAAAGGTTTCCGTAGCAGAACTTGACTGATCGATAATACGGCGCATTTTACCGCTCCCCATCCGGTCAAGACATCCGTCCGGCAGAGAAACCACATGATGTACAGCCGTGGATCGTATATTACGTGCAATACGGAATGCGGCAATGTGTGAACACATAAGGGCTGCTATATATACAATAATTGAAATCAATGAAAACAATACCGCTGCAATACCATTGCTGCCGATATTCACTGCGGCTGAATAATCAGGCATAACATACAGCACTTCTTTTACTATATTCCATATATATATATATGGAATAAGAGCCAGTACGGCACTGCATGCGGAAAGAACTACAGAAGCATATGTCAGATACCTGAAACCTCCTGCATACGTAAAAAGCCGTTTGTACGGCCCTTCTTTTTTTTTCATAGTATACCTCCGGACACAGGTACAGTATGAAGGACAAAAAGAGTGTTATCCGCCCCGGACAGCCGGATTTGAATCCGTCCGGACATAAAAACCCTTTTCACTGACAGTAATTATGCTTCTGCTGTTACCAGACGATATTCCGCAGGATTACAGCGCATGACAGTACGGAAAGCCGAAGCAAATTTACTTGGATTGTCATAACCGACAGAAAGAGCGATATCCAGAACGGTCTGATCTGTCGTCCTGAGCAGCCGGGCAGCCGACTGCATCCGTAATTCCCGTACAAACCCGCCAACGGGCTTACCGTATACGTCACGGAAACAGGTCTTCATTGATGTCAGAGACATATCGAACTGCCTGGCCAGGTCATCAAGTGTAAAATGTTCACTAAGATGTCCGGATATCCATGTTCGTATCTTCCTGATT